>JBFISJ010000055.1:0-13980 GCA_041608595.1 Nitrospiraceae bacterium | reverse complement strand
TCGAATTCCGCCCGGACGTAGGCAATCTGCTCGGGGTGGTTCAGCGGGCCGCTCATTCGAAAGGCCACGGCCGTGATGCCCTCGATATCCTTCAGCCCCTTCCAGGCCTTAACCAGGTTTTTGGAGCGAAATGTCGTTTGGGGATTCACCCGCGCGATTAGATCCGCGGCCTTCATCTCCCCGTTCAGCTCCAGGTCGAGCATGGGGCCGTCGTCCCCGAATGACACGGTAGCCTTACCGCCGCCGACGCGCATCTGGCCGTACTTGCCGGTGAGCGCGAGCACACGCACCCGATCCGGCTCGATGAGGACCGTGCCGGAGACATCGTCGATGGTCGTGCCCGCTTGGTCGACGACGGCATGTGCGCCGTCGATCCGGAACTCGCCGGTGAGAGACACCCGTGGCTCGGGCATGACCATGCCGGTGACGGTCGCCTGTACGATCTCCACCTTGCCCCTGATGTTGCGCTCCTGGATGATCGCGGGGAGCTGGTCATGCATCCAATGTGCCGGAAAGACCTGGAGGAGCTCGTCGAGCGAGAGTTTCGAAGAGGAAAAATTCAACGTGAACGTCGGCTGCTCCGTCAGCAGCCCGGAGAGGCTCGCGCGGCCTGCAAGCTTGAATTCACGAATGGAGGCGTCCAGCTCGGAGAGCACCATGTCGTATCCGACGACACCCGGGACGACGCGGATGCTTCCCCGCACGTTCATGCTGGCTCCGAAGTCCACGGGGATCGCGCGCGTGCCGAAGAGATAGGCGAGATTGCGGGTCTGGACGTTGGTCGCCTCCATGCTGCCCGCGAACTGCAAGCTCGGATAGACAGGTCCATCCTCGGCGCCGATCTGCGCCGGGGCCCTCGCCTGGGTGACCGTGCCGGCGAGGGTGAGGGAAGAGCTGCTCGGTGCGCCCGGCATCACGGCCGATAAATACAGCTCGGCTCGTTTTTTCGAGTGTTGGGCCATCATGGCGAAGTCCAGGGAGGTGAATTCCACCATGCGTTCTTCCCCATGGGACACGTCCGTGATCGTGAGCGCGCCGTTGGCAATCGTGACCTCCTGGAGTAGCAGAAGCCGCGGCAGCGGGGCCCCGATGGTGGGATCCGCAGACTGATCGGAGACCCCGGGTGCGAGAAAGTTCCACTGCCCTTGCGCGTCCCGGCGGAGATACAGTTGGGGTTCCTCGATACTGAGCTGTCTGCCGGCGACCTCGCGGCGGAACAGGGGCAGGAGGCGCAGCACCAGGTCCCAGCGTTTCGCCGTGAGGAATGGCTGCGCCCCGTCGACGTCCCGGACCGTGACGTCGAACAGCTCGAGCTTGATCCGCGGAAAGAACTTCAGGTTGACCTTGCGCACCTCGACCTGCCGGCCGATATTGCGCTGGATCTGTTCCAGGAAAAATGCCTTGAGCTGCTGGGCGGCGGGAGAGTCGGATCCGATCAGCACAGGGGCGAGCAACAGGGCGACGGCGCCAACCACGAGGATGAGCAGCAGGCCAATAATCAGTCGTCTCGATCGAACGGTCACTCCACCTCCAATCGCACCACGTGCTGAGGGCAACTTCACATTTTACCGAATGGTCCGGGTGAAATCCACAGATCCGGCGGCCGAGACGCGAGTCCTGCGTGCCGGCCCTGGCCAAGTGCTGCTCGCGCCCCTATAATATCGCGCCGTGCCCCTGCCTCATCACGAGGAAAGGTTTGCCATGTGCCGATTGCTCAGGATCGCGCGGATCCCCGCCACCCGCCCACGGCGGTCGTGCCTCCGTGGGTGATCCCGCCCCATCGCGAGCCCGCTGGGTCATTCTGGCCTTGCTCTTCGCCATCAGCGTCGTCACCTACATCGATCGGGTCAATATCTCCGTGACCGCGAGGCAGATGGCGCCGGCCCTCGGTCTGACCAACGTCCAGATGGGCCAGGTGTTCTCGGCCTTCGTGCTCGGCTATGCGCTCTTTCAAATCCCCGGGGGATGGCTGGGCGACCGATGGGGTGCCCGCCGGGTTCTGACCCTGGCCGTGCTCTGGTGGTCGGTGTTCACGGCCCTGACCGCCGTCGCGGCTGCCTTGCCGCTCGCGGCCGTCCTCGGCGTGCTGGGGTCCCTGGTGACCGTGCGGTTCCTGATCGGTGTGGGCGAGGCGGCCGCCCTGCCAAACTTCAATCGGGCGGTGGCGAACTGGCTCCCGTCCACCGAGCGCGGCCTTGGGATCGGGGTGGCCATCGGCGGGATCGGCGTCGGCTCCGCCATCACGCCGCCGATCACGGCCTGGATCATGGTGAACTATGGCTGGCAAACCGCGTTCTATGTCTGCGCCCTGCTGGGCGTGGTCGTCGCGGGCGCGTGGTTTTTCTTTGCCACCGACAGGCCGGAGGACCACCCGCAGGTCAACGCGGCCGAGGCGTCGCTCATTGCAGGCGGGCGTGCCCTGGAGAACGCCGCGATCGCGCCGACGCCCTGGCGGGCGTTTGCCAGGACGCCGACCGTGTGGTGGCTCGTCGCGAGCTACACCTGCCTCGGGTACGTCGCCTACGTCTACATGTCCTGGTTCTATCTGTATCTCGTCAACGTGCGGGGATTCGGTGAGTTGCGCGGTGCCGTGTTTGCCGCAGCTCCGTTCGTCGCCATGATGCTCTTTTGTCCGCTTGGAGGTTGGGTCACCGATCGACTGGTGGCTCGGCTCGGCACGAATCCGGGACGAGCCCTCGTCGGCGCCGCCGGTATGCTGCTGTCCTCGGCCTCGATCGTCGTCGGGGCGGCGGCGGAGTCCCATGTGGCGGCGATCGGGCTGCTGTCTCTCGGAGCTGGCTGGCTGTATTTCACGGTCGGCGCGTTCTGGTCCTCCACCGTGGATCTCTCGAAGGCCCATGCCGGGACACTGTCGGGGTTGATGAACACGGGCGCCAACCTGGGCGGCACCGTCAGCCCCACCCTCACACCCTGGATCGCCGACCAGTTCGGATGGTCCGCCGCGTTGGGGACCGCGGCGCTGATCGCCGGCTGCGGGGGGATCCTGTGGCTCTGGGTCAAGCCCGGGGACGGCCTGCGCCAGGTCTCTTGAGAAATTGCGATCGCGTTGGTAGAGTCACGACCCATGGCCCTTAAATTTGAGAAGAAAAATCCCCGCGCCACGATCGTGACGAAATTCGGGGAAATCGTGATGCGGTTCTACCCGGACGATGCACCCCGGCACGTGGACAATTTCATCAACCTGGTCAAGATGGGATTTTACGACGGGACGACCTTTCATCGCGTGGTTCCCAAGACGCTGATCCAGGGGGGCGATCCCCTCAGCAAGGAACCGGAGCGCGATCTCCACGGCACCGGTGGGCCCGGCTATTTCATCGAGCCCGAGCCTAGCGACCGGCCGCACAAACGCGGGACCGTCTCCACGGCCAAGCTTCCCCGCCAGGCCGAGACGACCCGCGATTTCAACGACAACGGGTCCCAGTTCTTTATCTGTATGGCGGATAACAGCGGGCTCGACCGGCGTTACACCGTCTTTGGGCAGGTCATCAGGGGGATGGAGGTCGTCGACAAGATCGCCTCGATGCCGCGGGACGATCGCGACAATCCCCTCGAGCCGATCGTGATGCAAATCACGGTTAAAGAATAAGTCTGGGTCAGCGGCAAGGGGTTAGGGGGCCGCGTCTAGGGATAATGGAGAAATCATTTCATTTGGTTTTGCCGCTCACCGCTCGCCTCTGACCGCTGACCCCTCTTTATTCAAAGAAGACCATGCTCGCATACGTGACCGTCGAGTTGAACTGGTCCGTAATGCCCCGATCGTAGCGCAGCACCTGCCCCTTCGACTCCCCGAGCAGCTTGAGCAGCGTGTAAATCGACGCAAACCCGGAAATTCTGCGCTCGTCTTGCTCCCTGGCAATGTAGTCGGCAAAAGCCTCGGGGTTTCCGTCCTCGACGTGCTTGAGCATCTCCAGGTCGTTCTGCATGCACCGATGGAACGCAAAATCCGTCGGGGGACCGGAGTCGCCATACCGCAGGCCGAGGTGCGCCAGCTCGGCACTGGCGATCACGCAAGCGGGCCGCTCCGATGCCGCCAGCGCCTCACCCAGGACCTGGACGAAGAGGTCGATGCGCTCGCGCTCCACGGCGAACTGGGGGTTGGTGACGTGAGCCGCCGAGAAGGAGCACAACACGGGCACGAAGGTGATCGGTGTCTCCAGGCCTTTCGCATGCTGGACGAACGGGAGCTGAAACTCGATGGTGTGCTCCTGCTGGTGGATCAGCTCCTCTTCGAAAAACGCGGCGGGCATCGTGGCACGCAGTCGATCGAGGAGCGGCCGATCGACGGGCACGCGTCCCAGCGGCGTCTCGAAGTCTTTGTCCGTGAGCGCGTAGAGCTGGTCGAGGCCAGCATGGCAGGTCCCCACGAGCACGAAGAGGTCCGGCGACACCGCTTCCTTGAGCTCCTTGTAGGCCCACGCATAGATCGGCCCGGCCTCGCGAAGCTCGTAATGCGGGGCGACCAGGCCCCGGATCGGCTTGCCGCGGTTCACGGAGGCTTTGATCTCGGGACCCTCTTTTGAAGAATAAAACGAGTCGATCTGGGCGAGCAGCTTGTCTTTCTCCTCCGGGTAGTGCTTTCCCGAAAAGTACGCCTTCCGCACGGGCGCGTTGCGATACGCCGTCCTCGCCGCTTCCTTGGCCGCCTCGAACCGTGTGCCCTCGAGGAACAGTTTGTCATCGAGGTCGTCGACCAGCCGGTAGAGGCTGTCGGGGTTCAGAAATTCGCCGAATTTCTTGAGGTAGAGGGTGGCGATCTGCTCGAGGGAGTGCTCGCCGTCGAAATGCTGCACGACGAAAAAATAGCTGAGCGGGATGATCAGTTTCTCCGTGGAGATCCGTGTGGGGTCCCACAGCATGATGTACTGATCACCCTCCTGCTTGAGCGGCGAGAATTGCAGATTGCGCAGCAGGGGATATTGCTTTGGGTTCTTGGCTGCCTCAGTCATGGTCCTCACGTGCGAGAAACAAGCGCGGCATTCTACCGGCAGGCTCCGAGCCCTTGCAAGCTGTGGAGGGCAAAAAGGCGCGTCGATATGGGTCTATTCTTGTTGAGCCTGTGCCGGGCGGCGCAAGAAGTGGGCGACGAGGAGGATGAGCACCGTCACGCCCAGCAGCCACAGTGTCGCGTAATGGTAGGCGGGCCCGGAGAACTCGATCAGATCGCGCAGGCGTCCGATCAGCAGGGACAAGCGCGCCATGGCCGTATAGCCGAACGCGGCCCCGAAGGCGAGCATGAGGAAGACGATGCCCGAGAGCGCCGCCACCCTCCCCGCCCCCGTATGTTCCACCGAAAAGAAGAAATAGAACAGCACCGACAGCACGCCGATCAGGATGATCATGGAGTTCAGGCTGCTACTCGGATCCGTCAGCGATAGAGAGATCTGGAGCGCGCCATCCTGGGAGAAGGCCACGAGTGGGCGGACCGTGTCTTCCACCTGCTTCAGAATGTTCGATGAGATGAGGCGGGGAATGGCGAGGCCGGACCCGACGCCGACGATAAAGGCGAACGCGATGCGTGACAGCCAGGCCAAGCGCGGGACGTAGCGGGCCAGCATCAAGAGCCCGATCATCACCGGGATCAGGCGGGACCACTCGTGTGTCATCGTGACCGGGTCGATCACGAGCCGGATCAGGAGCTCGTAGCCCTTCACCACGGTGTACCCCAGCGAGATCCCGACGTAGAGGTGCTCTGCGAGCTTGAAGAGCGGGTTGTCCTCGTACAGAAAGGTCAGGATGAACAGCGTCAACCCCGCGGCGACCCAGGCTCCCAAGAGTGCTTCCCATTCCATTGGAACGCCGTGCTCCCGTTACGAGTGACGCTGCGCGCGCCTGCCCAGGAAGTAAAACAGATTACACGCGAGCACGAGCAGGATGATCACGAAATGCGCGGCGGATTGCGCGTCCATCCCCGCCATGGCGGATCCCTTCTGCCCGATGAGCCCTTCGTATTCGGCCGCACCCCGGAGGCCGCCGATGAGGCCGTTGATCTGGCCGCTTCGGTAGAAGGGATAGAGCCCCGGGGCCAGCACGCCCGTGCACCCGCCTCCGAGCTCGAAATCGTATTTGTCCTTGCCGTAGATGTACCAATCTTCGATCCCCGGAAACCCCGCCGCCAAACTCACCGCGTAGTGCACCTCATTACAGCCCGCGATGCCCTGGAGGACCGGCAGCGTGCGCGTCGGGTTCTTGTAATAGTCGCTGGGAAATGCCCTGTAGATGTCCTGACACATGGTAATGATCAGCGGTCCTCCTCCAGAACTCCACCCAAGGAACACGTAATCTTCTCCATAGACCTTGCCTTCCTCGCGCCCGACCTTGTTCACGATCTGCTCCGCCAGCCCGGTTCCGGTCACGATGAGCGTCATGGCAATCACCCGCAGGTTCTTTCTGAAGGCGTGTCGCAACAGCGCGATGGCCTGCGGCTCCAGTTCGGGCTTTGAGGCTGGATCGAAATCCATGCTGAGGAGAAACACCGCTCCCGGCTGAAGTGACTCCATATGGTCGTAGATGGCCCTCACCTCAGGATTTTTAATCACAGGGAGGCCGACCGGATAAAGAAGGGGCAGCAGCGTGCAGAGACCGATCACCGCGAAAATGATCCGCCGGTCGACGTGGAGCATGCGCTCTGAGAACGTCATGGGTCGCTAGTCTTTGCCTCCGCCCAGATAGGTCCGTTCCAGGCCGAAGATAATTTTGAGCGACAGCGCGACGGCACCGAGGCTGATTCCGATCAGGATGGCCCGACGCGCCGACGCATTCAGCACATTCATGATCCACTGCGAGAGGTCCCCGCTGAGGGGGACCAGGTATTCGCCCAGCGGCACACGGCCCATCATGACGATGACCGCCGCCAGCAGCAGCAACGCGGCTTCCTTGCTTTTGGCGCGGAACGACCGATAGGCCGCCGAGGCGATGAAGAAGGCGAGGAGCGCGAACATGCTACCCTGCAACGGCACCATGCCATAGGTGTAGATCCAGCCGAAGGCGGTCATCACGCCGTCCAGCGTTTCCTTCCCCGTGACCCACATTCCCACAGCGGTGGTCAGAGCCACGCCGGCGTAGAGCACCAGGCTGTAGCCCCACCCCGCCTCTTGTCTTCTGATTTTCACGGCGTGGATATGAAACAAGCTGGTGACGCCCAGCACCAGCGCGAAGAGGGCGATGATTTGAAGCCAGTTGGTGGCAGTCGTCAGGAGGGCGTCGGACTTCGGGTGAGGCACGTAGTACTGCAGCGCGAACACGACGCCCGTGACGAACGTGATGAGAAGCGGGAGCTGCCGCCGCAAGAAGATCATTTGACGTCACGAAAGAGATCCAGGAGGTAGGCGGGCCACTGCGCGTCCAGCCACACGCCCATGGAGGCCAACCCCGCGCCCAACACCAACACCATGAGAATGACCGCTTTGCCGAGGTCTTGCGCCCTGAGCGTGCCCACCTGGACGGGCTCGCGCGACAAGTAGGCGCTGGCCGCGTACAACTCTTCGCCGATGAGCGTGTAGTCACAGGTGGTGACGAAGAACGGTAATTGATGGTCGGCGTCCGTGCCGGCGATTTGAATGGCGCCCGTGCTGGCTCCGGTTTCGGTGAGGAGCAAGGATTCGGCGTAGTAGTACCCCATGAAAAAATTCGCAGCCGGCTTCTGGCGGAGCATGATACCGTCCACCGCGGCGGTATAACTGAACTGATCTTCGGTGATGAAGAAGTTGGAGTCTTCCTTGTAGGCGTCCGGTTTGCCCGCTTCCAGGTAAGCCTGCTTGGTGATCTCCTGACACACCGCCATGACGATCGGGTTTCGGTGCGGCACGATGAGGTCCGTCTCGTACATCGCCACCCGTTTGCTGACTCGCCCGAGAATGACGGCGGCCGCCAGTGTCGAGGGGGCCCCCATGTCCTGCGCGCCGGTGAGGAAGAGAATCGGTTTCCCCAGTTCGGTGGCGCGACCGATGGCCTCGTCCACGGCGTCCAACCCGGGAATCCTGCGAAGAAAGATGTCCCGGTTTTGGCCCTGCGCGCGGCGCGCGGCGTGGATGCATCCGAACAGTCCCAGACCGAACAGGACCATGAGCGCAAAGTTGTTGAGCTGTTTCCAGTTGACCCAGTTCGGCTGGGAGACGACGGGACCTAGCCGCGTTTCGGCTCGTTCCGAACCGCGCACTGCGGCGACGGCGATGGCATAGAGGTGCCCGTCCACCAGCGCCGCCTCCGCGCTCGCTTTGATCTCGTACTGGTGAAAGTCCGGCGAGGAGGACCGCGTCCACCAGGGCAGACGCAAGTCACGCACGTAGCGGGTGTCGGACGGGAAGGAGGCCACCAGCGTCCGGGCGCCCACCCCGACGTCGGTCGTGTTCTTCTGTGCCGCGTCCTCGAGCCACACCTCGTACAGCACCTCGGGGCCGTCGTACCCGGCCGGCGCCCATCTGACGGTGAGGGACCCGCCGCCGTCGTTCGGCGTGTCGTGGACCCGGACGTCTTGCGGAGGGAGCAAGGTCTCAGCCTGCGTCGTCGAACCGATTGCGAGCGTCACGATGCAAAGCGCGCCGCCAAGCATCGAGATCAGTGCGCCCCCCCTGCCTGAATGTCTATCTCTCTCGCTCATCGCTCTTCGATGATTTCCACGTTCGCCCTCGGTACCGTCATCACCGATCCATCGGCCAGGGCGATCTCCAGGACGCGTGCCCAGCTTTCCGTCTCGATCTGACGAAGGTCCGCGGGCAGGCCCACCACTGCCCCGATCCGGCCGAAGAACGGATCGCGGATGATGCGCGCCGTATCGCCGACCTGGATCCCGCTGCGCGCCGTCCCCCGGCCGTCTGACCGGCCGTCATCGCCGGTCAGGCCCGCCGGCTCGCGGGCAATGACGATCTCCGGGCGGATCACGCCGGCCCGGATTTGCGTGGCGCCCGATAAGGACGCCTGCCGCCCAACCGAGCGTGATAACAGCTCGAAAGTTTTCTTCGCGATCGGGATCGCGCCGAATCCCTCGGTGAGCAACAGTGTGAGCCCCACGCGCTCCGTTCCCGTGATCGCGACGCCGAGATCGTACCCCAGGAGCGCCCGGAGATCCTTGTCGTGAATACCTCCGACCACCAGACCGGCGATGCCGAGCTCTTGGGCGCGTTGCAGCGTGTCTGCGCCGAGGAAGGCTCCGCAGACGACGATCTTGCCTTGCATCTCGGGCCGCAACAAGGACGGCGGGCAGGAGTCGTCCGGGTTTTGGACCGCAACGGTGAGCTCGCCCCAGGTCTCGCCCCCGATGCCGAAGATGCCCTGGATGAGCGCGCAGCGGGTCTCGATGGTGACTCCCTGGTCGGAGATCACCTCCGTCACTCGTCCGCTCACGTAGGCCGGCAGATCGAGCGGCTGCGGCGGCTCGCGCAGCAGCACCTGGCCCGTGATCGTCGACGTCGATTCGATCGTGCCCGGGGCGGGCGTGCGGACCTCCGTCTTCAGCCATTTGATGAAGGGCTTGCTCTCGGCGAACACCTCGTCCTTTCCGACACGATCCCCTTCCCGCTTGTTCATGTACTCGAGAATTTCATCCGGGGCGATGCCGAGGAGGTTCGCGACGTTGACGGCGTGGACCTTCCCGGGCAGCTCTGCCCGCGCCACGATCGTCTCAGGCTTGACGGGCTCGCCGACCTGCACGAGCACCGAGCCCGGTATCGGGAGCTGCCGGCGCTTGTGCAGCAGCAATCGCTCGGAAACGGTAAGTCCCGGTGTGTACGAGTGTGGCATGTCGTCAAGAAACCTGACGCGTCACGGGTATAAGTTGACTGCCTGATGCCACCGCTTGAGTGTGGCGGTTCTCACTTCGGGATCGGCTGGCAACGTGAGGGGCCGGCCTCTCGCATCCAGCAAAAGCCCGACCACGCCGCCCGTAACCTCACGCGTCAGGGCCTTGCCCTTCCCTTCCCCGAAATCGAAGGCCCGCGTCGGCTTCAGCTCAACGTGCGCCCGCTCCCCCGGTCCCAGGGGGATGAGCTTGAGATCCCCCGCCTGGAGCGTCCCGTCTTCGCGCCGACGCCCGTCCCGAAACGCGATCGAGTACTTCGCGCAACTGTCGCCAACCTTCCCCTGGCCCACGGGCGCCACGCAGGTTCCGAGGTAGACCAGGCAGTCGCGGACGAACACCTCAATGGCGGCCTCCTCATTCACGGTCGTGAGCACGCCCAGGTGCGGCATCATGAAAATGCTGTCCACGGACAGGACGGTGCAGCCCACGGGCTGATAGGCGTCAACCATCATCAGCATCGACTGGATGCGGCGCGGCGCGTGCGACAGGATCCCGCCGCTCCCGATGATCAGGTCGAGCGCGGCCATGTCGATCAAGGACGAGCCGGTTGCGCGCTGCTCGAAGATGTCCGAGATCGTGCGCTCCTGCTGCACGCCCCTCAGGCCGGTTGCCAGCGTTTTATGGTGGTCCAGCGCGAGGCGCAACGCCTCCCGCGCGATCGCCTGCTCGATCTGAAGATCCTCGCGCGTCTGGGGAATGGTCGTCGGCCTGATCATCTTGTTCTTGATGCGGTTGCGGAGGGGCTGCTCCTCGATGGCGAAAGGCACCCAGCGCAGGATGCCGGCGAGCCCCGCTTCCGCGAGGACATTGGAGATGCTGTAGGACATGCCCAGGTTGGCGCTGACGGTCCGGTTGAACTGACCGTTGAAGACCGAAAAGACGTCGGTTGTTGCGCCACCGATGTCGACGCCGATCAGATTGATGCGCTCGCGCTTGGCGGTGGACTCCATGATCACCCCGACCGCGGCCGGGGTCGGCATGATCGGCGCGCCCGTCCAGGTCATGAGTGTTTTGTAGCCAGGGGCCTGCGCCATGACGTGCTCTAAAAAGAGGTCGTGGATCTTATCGCGGGCGGGCTTGAGATTCTCGCGCTCCAGCGCGGGACGCAGGTTGTCCGTGATGACCAACGCGGTTTTCTTGTCCAGAATCTCGCTGATCCGCGGCCGCGCATCCCTGTTGCCGGCGTAGATCAGGGGGAGGGCATAGCCGAGGCCCAGCCGGGGCCGCGGCGCGGCGGCGGCGATGTACTCCGCCATCTCGACCACGTGCGAGACGGTGCCCCCGTCGGTGCCCCCGGACAGTAGAATCATGTCGGGGCGCAGCGACCGAATGCGCTCGATCTTTTCGTGAGGGAGCCGCCCGTCATTGGCTGCCAGGACATCCATGACGATCGCCCCCGCTCCCAAGGCGCAGCGTTGGGCGCTCTCCGCGGTCATGGTCTTGACCGCGCCCGCGACGAGCATCTGCAGGCCCCCGCCTGCGCTGCTCGTGGAGATGTAGAGGTCCACGCCCGTGTTGGGGCGGGCTGGCGTGATGATGCGTTCGCCCTCCAGGATGCGTCGTCCCGAAAGCTCCTCCACTTCGGCGATCGCATTGAGCACGCCGCGTGTCACGTCCTCTAAGGGCGCTTCGACGGTGGTTGGTGCTTCCCCCCGAAAGGTCTGGCGGTATCCGTCGCTCTTTTTCTCGATGAGGATGGCTTTGGTGGTGGTGCTGCCGCAGTCGGTCGCGAGGATGACGGAAAGAGGTCGGTCGGTCATCACCTTCAGCGAGGGTCTCCGGAGGAGGGGAAACGGCTGGGGGTTGTGGGCATCGGACTGCGCGTCATCGGGAGGCGGTCTTCCCGGATTCCGCTTTCGCCTCGATCAGCGCGACCAGACGGGGCAGGGCGTCGCGTCGCTCGAGAAGACGGGCGGCCTGTTCCAGCTCACGCGTGCTGCAGACCATGGCCAGGATGGGAGTCAGGAAGTGCAGGGCCTGACTTCCGAGAAAATTCATCGGTCCCAGCGACTCGAGAAACAGCGCCGTCGGCCCAGCCATGCCTCGGCTGACGACCACCGCCGCCATCTTCTCCAGCAGAAGCTCGTCCTCCCGACTCAGCGGCGCGGTTGTCCCCTCAATCGCGAAGGCCTTCTTCAGCCCGTCGCGCAGCCGACTCACCCTCGGCAAGCGTGTTGACCATCCCATCGTGAGAGTCTCGGTCAGGGAGAAGAACGAGGTCATACTAACGGAGCCTCAGGCACGAGTCAATTGAGGATAAGTCTCGGCTTGAGAGAGAATCAATCGAAGGGGGGCTTGCTGGTGTGCCGTCAGGTGGGTTGACCGACGAGCATCGTCCGGGCAGAAGAAGGACGTGCGGTGGGGGCCTTCACCCCAAGGATGTTATGGCCTGCGATCACGTGACGGAAACCCTTGAGCGCAAGCTCGCCGACGAATTCGGTCTCGAAGGTCTCCTCAACGCGACTCAACGTGCGACCCGAGACGAGAATTTGCCCGGGCCTGGCTTCGCTGCAGAGCCGCGCTGCGAGATTGGTGACCGTCCCGATCACGCCATAGTCCCATCGACCCTCAAATCCGATGGCGCCGATGGTTGCGAACCCGGAGGCGATGCCGGCACCGAAATCCAGCTCGTAGCCCCGCTTTGCCCAGGCTCCTCCCAAATTCCGTGCTGCCTCCCGCATCGCGAGCGTCATGCGAACCGCCCGTTCTTCCGGATCAGGAATCTCAATGGGGTCATTAAAGTAGATCATCATCCCGTCTCCAACGAACCGTTCCAGCGTGCCTTGGTATCGGAGGATCAGGGCGCCCATCTCCGCATGGAAATCGTGTAACACGCGCATGACGTCCTCGGGTTCGGATTGCTCCGCGAAAGACGTGAATCCGCGAAGGTCGAGGAACACGACGGTCACCTCCCGCCTGTGGCTCCGGAGCGGATCTTCGGTATTGCTGTTGACAATCAATTCAGCGAGCTGCGGCGAGAAAAACCGCTTGAGACGTCCCAGCCGTTCGAGGAGCGACACTTGCTCTTCCACGCGCTGTTCGAGATTCTTGCTCCAGTCGGCAAGCTGAATCGCCTGTGCGCGCACCTTGTCGTGAAGATGCTTCACCTTCAGTAGGGACCGAACCCGTGCCAGCAACTCCGGCCTGTGGATCGGCCTGGACAGGAAATCATCGGCGCCGGCCTCGAGCCCGTTGATGCGCTCTTGGTTGGGATCCAGTCCGGTGATCATGATGACGGGCAGATGCTGGAGGTCGGTATCGGCCCGCAGCTCCAGGCACACGTCGTACCCGTTCATGCCGGGCATCACGACGTCGAGCAAGATCAAGTCGAAGGCACGTTCCCTCAGGCTCTGAAGCGCCGCCTCACCCGAGGTTGCGGTCTGCGTGGCATACCCGTGATGCTCCAGCAAGTCGACCAGTAATTTCGCGTTGGCGGGCGTGTCGTCGACAACGAGGATCGTGCCGGGCGGATTCATGTTATCCCTCCTGCTGATCACGTTGGCCCTTATCGGAGCGACCGTTCAGAACCGATGCGACCTCGCTCATGAAGTCTTTTACCTTGATGGGCTTGGGTTGATAGCCGTCAAAGCCGGCCTCAAGAATTTTTTTTCGCTCATTGCTCATTGCAGAGGCCGTCACCGCGATGACCGGAATCTTGGCTGTCGAGGGTTCCGACCGCAGGCGGTGTAACGCACTGATGCCATCGAGGCCTGGAAGCTGGATGTCCATGAGAATCAGAGCCGGCAATCTGGCCTGGGCGAGTTCGAGCCCTGCCTCCGCGGTCGTTGCCTCGAGGGTCTGGTAACCATGAAAGCCCAGGACATCCCGAACCAATTTCATGTTCTTCTCGTTGTCCTCGACGATGAGAATTAGCTCGCCCGCCATCGTACATCCTTTTCCGGCCAACAGACCTCGCGCCAGGAGGGAGCCGTGATGGGGACGGCCCGATCCGCATGAGTGGCGGGGTCGTCACAGCATCCGGACACAACCGGTAACGAGCGGTCAGCGTACATGTGAGACATCCTCCGTGGGCCGCCCGCTTTGCCGGGTATGGCCGTTGCGCATGGGGTTGTCGTGTGAATACTGTCCTGGAAGTGAGCAAGCCTGATGCCACCTGAGCCCCTCTTGCAGCCGTTTTTCTGCTCGTCCAAACCGTTTGATTTTTC
>JBFISJ010000054.1:0-14040 GCA_041608595.1 Nitrospiraceae bacterium | reverse complement strand
CGCCGGGACTGGCCGCAATCCGCGCACCTGTTCTGGGCGTTCCACTGGTGGCACCCCGCCGTCTACGAAACACAGGTCGTCTACCACGCCGATCAGACGGCTGCCGTCGCTCAGATCGACCAGGTCTTCTGGACGGAGGTCCTCCCTCAACCGCCGAATCGCATGTTGCTCTCCCGCGAAGTGATGCCCCGGTTTGCGGTGATGGCCCCTGAGGCCGCCAACATCTTCGACAACTTGCATCAGTTCCACGGCATCGCCTACGACATCCTGGCCTCGCCCCTCGTCACGGACAAGAAGGCCGAGATCTACCGCATGCTCGAGCTCATGTTGGTCCGCGCGGGTGACCGGGAACTGGCCCGTACACAAAACGTCTCCTCACCGGTGCCGGACCTGGACCCGCTCCGGTACGAGCCCTGGATGCGAACCGGGCCGGGCGCCATGGGCGCGGTCATGGGCATGACCGCCGGCCACGGTAGGGACGAAGAGCACCACACTCCATGACTCGCTGGCTCCGGTCCCTCATCCTGGCGGTCCCGCTGCTGACCTCCTCTCCGTCGCCGGCAGCCGATCATCGAAATCTGGAGGAGGATAACCCGATCACCATGGAGGATGCCTTTGTCATCGCCTACCGCTCGTTCGAACAGCAGCCAGTATTCCGGTACGAGTACGGGGGCAAGCGCGGTGAGGTCTTCACCCTCGAGCCGGAGTTAAAGTGGGGCTTGATGAAGAATACGCAACTTGAAATCGCAGCCCCATTCTTCATCGGGTCGGGTGAGCGAGAAGGGAGCGGGAACGTCAGGGTGGAGGGACTCTACAACTTCAATCTCGAGACCTCCTACGTTCCCGCCATGGCGCTGCGCTTTGGGCTGGAGTTTCCGAGTGGCAAGAATGCCTCCGGCGTGGACAGCACGGTGAGAGGCATTGTCACGAGAGGTTTCGCACGCGGCCGCGCCCATGTGAACGCGGGCGTCACCAATATCGGCGATCCCGGCCCGCGCGAGCGAGCCTACATCTACCAGGTGGTGGTCGGCGCCGATCATCCCGCTGACTTCGGGCTCTTGCCGATCGCGATTGGTCTCGATAATTTGATGATGGTGGATCTGGTCGTGCAGCGTGCCGCGCAGACGGACGGGGATCCCCTCGTCCTAGCGGAGGCCGGCCTGCGCCACCAGGTGAACCCCTGGACGCTGCTGACGTTCGGTCTGGGGCTTGGCATCGCGGGAGCAACACCGGATGTGCAAGCCACAGTGGGATATCAATACACCTTTGCCGCGTTTTAGCAGACCTCCCAGATCCCAGGTTTCAAGTCCCACCTACGCATTCAGCGGGCATCTTGCGTGGGACCCGGAACGCGGAATCTGAGACGCTCTGCTCGACTCCCCGCTTGACCCTCCTGCACGTTGATGCTAAGCCTGACCGCGCCATGAAGATGATGCTGCACCACGTCACCGGCGGAATGCGCGGCCGGACCCAGTACTTCGACACGGACAGGATGACCCTGGGCGCCGCTGAGACCTGCAGCGTGGTCTTCGACCCCAGCAAGGATCCTGTCATCGCGCCGGTCCACGCGGACATCACCGTCGAAGGGCGCATGCCGATCCTGCGCGATCGCAGCGGTCACAATGCCGTCTTGGTGAACGGACAGCAGACCGCCGAGGCGGCGCTGCACGACGGGGATCAGATCCGCTTCGGCGACCAGGGTCCGCTCATGCGGTTCCACATTCTCCCCGACGGGTCGCGGGGCGTGAAGCGGTGGCGTGACATCATCACGGATTCACAGGACCTCATCCTCCATACCCCGCATCGTCGGTATACATCGCCGATTTACCTGGCACGCACAATCCTGACTGATATCGTGCGGCATGGCTCCAGGACCGTGAAGGTCGTGGCGATCCTTGCCGTGCTCCTGCCGATGGTGATCATCGCCGGTCTGTCGGTCACGCTCTATCGCCAAACTGTGGCCGTGGGCGCATCCGAGCAACGTATCGCCGAGCTGCTAGGAAAGCTCGAGACCGGGCGCCTCACCCAGGCCGAGCTCGAGCGCCGCGTCCTAGAGGAGCGCCTGGCGATCGAGGAGCTTCGCGAACAGCGCGAGGAGCTCATGGCGGCCCTTCGCGCGACTGTTGAAAAAGAAAAGGAGGCGCGGCTCTCGGAGGAAGAACTCACCGCCCTCCGCGACCGGCTGGAGGAGCTCGCCACGTCGCAGCGGTATGCGGAGGACCTGATCAGCCGATTCCAAGGCGGTGTGGGCCTGCTCCAAGGCGGATACCAGCTCGTAGATCGAAAGACTCAGCGACCGCTCCGCTACATGGGGTTCGACGAGACCGGGCGGCCGCTCATCGATGAGCACGGGAACCTCCGGCTCACGCTCGAAGGTGATAGGCAGCCGCTCGTGATCTATTACGCTGGCACGGGATTTCTCGTGGATGCCCGGGGCACGATCCTGACCAACCGACACTTGGTCCGCATGTGGGAATCCTATCCGCCGGTGCAGGCCGCCCTGCAGGCCGGCTACGAACCGAAGATGAGCACGTTGCGGGTCTTCTTTCCCCGAATCACCGAGCCCTTTGCCGTGAAGGTCCTGCGTGTTTCCGACCAGGTCGACCTCGCCGTGCTGCGGACCGTCAGGCCGCCGCGCGGCGTCCCCATCCTCCCCCTGGCTGCGCCCAAGCGAACGGTCAGGCCAGGCGAGCCCGTCCTGATTCTCAGCTATCCCGGCACCTTTGACAGCCTCCTCAGCCGACTCCCCCCGGCCATCGGCGGAGACGTGCTGCGCGTAGCCGGGTCGGACCCATTGCAGCTGGCCCAGGTCCTCGCCACACGCGATTTGATCCGGCCGCTTTCGACGCAGGGGCACATCGCCGACGTGTTAGACGAGGTGATGACCTACGAGGCGCGGTCGGCGGGCGGCAGCAGCGGGGGACCGGTGCTGAATCGCGGCGGGGAGGTGGTGGCCGTCAACCACTCCGTCCTGACGCGGGTCGCCGGCGTGAACCTTGGCGTCACGATGAAGAAGGTGCAGACCGAGCTTGCGGAAGCCCGCAAGACAAAATAAGAAAACGCCCCTTCCTGCCCGCCCGTGGGCACCCCCTCCCGCTCCCACGCCCCTGGAAATTGGCCCGTAACCCATTGATTCGATGTAAAAAGTGCTCCAAAACGCCGCCATTTTGCCATATTGGTGCTATTCTTTGTAGTTGGATCGTGCGCCCGTTCCCGTAGGAAACCCTAATGGGCGACCACTCGGGCACAGTCGCGGATCGCGAGCCAACACACAAGGAGGTTGCGACATGAAAGTTATGGGAAGCGTAACCCACTACGGGGGCGGTACCCTTCTTGCCGTGGCGCTGGCCATGGTGCTCGGGGGCATTCCGCTCTTCGAGAACGCCGCACTCGGCAGCACGAAGCTTACGGCGGCCCAACTCGTGCAGTTCGTCTGTTATGCCGGCGCGCTCATCATGCTCTGGATGATGGGCCACCGCATGACGGTGGGCATGCCGAAGAACGGCAAATGGGTGGCCTGCCTGCGCCCCATCATTCGGCCGCTCGTCACGCTGATCGTTGTGATGGCGGCGTACGTGGTGATCCCGTTGATCGCCGGGCCCATGATGGACAAGGCAGCGCGTGCGGCCTACAACTGGTTCTTCATTGTGGGCACGGTGTGCGCGGCGATGTGGCTCATGCTGGCCTGGGTGCTACAGTCCGGCGCGGTGCTGCGCGCGTGGGAAGGACGGCGGGGCGGGCGCTAGTCAAGCGCGACCGGCAACGCTTGCCGGCGCGCGGTCGTGTAGGCGTAGCTCGGCTTACACCTCCTTCTGGGATCGATTCGAGCTACGCCTGCCCGCCTCATCTCCCCCCGTGTAACCTTTTCTCCGCCACCAGCACCGCCGAAGGGATGCCATAGGGCGCCAGGCGGTTTTGGTGTCGTACTCGCCACCGCGCCTCGTCGAGGAATCGCAGGAACTCCAGCGGGCGACACCCTCCGACGAGTACCGGTCTCACCGCATGGGCGACCTGGATGACCCGTGCGACCACGCGGGACAGCGTCGTAAAACCCGGCGCCAGGCCCGAGAGACACAGCAGCCCACCGGGCGCGAGGACGCGGTGCGCGTGGGCGAAGACAGCCTGACAGTCCTCCTCACCGAGCAGATCCAAGACAAAGTTCGAGACAAACCGATCGCACGAGGTATCGGGAAGATCCAGGCATGGCGATCCGTCCGTCAGACGCACGGCGGCACGTGGCCCGAAGGGGACGAGCCGTCGTCCAGCTAGGCGCACCATCGTGGAGCTAAGATCGAGACCGAGGTAGGTTGCGGTCGGAGCGAGGTGGTCGCGCAGAAGAGTGTCGGCGAAGCGGCCCGTGCCGCACCCGAGTTCCACGACCGCGCGAGCCTGGTCGAACGACGCATGCCGGACCAGATCCTCCGTCACCGGATCCTCATAATAGGCCTGCGTGTCCTGCCTCGCACCAAAGCGATCGTAATGCACGCGCGCCTGCTCGCGGGACAAGAGGCTCATGTGGAACACCGATGGAGGAATTGCGTGGCTCGTCGCGTCACGCTTGGGCCAGGCGCCGCGCCACTGCCGACTCGGTGCCGATTTGCGCGGGATACGGGCAGAGGTGTCTCACCGGGCAATCAGGGCAATTAGGCCGCCGTGAGAAGCAAACGACACGCCCGTGTCGCTGGATCACCTGACAGAAGCGGATCTTGGCCTCGTCGGGGACCAGCGTGTTGAGATCGTGCTCGATCTTGTCCGGCTCCGTGTGCCGGCTGAACCCCAGCCGCTGCGCCAACCTCATGACGTGCGTGTCCACCCCAATTGCGGGCAGGCCGAAGGCATTGCCCCGGAGGATATTCGCGGTTTTTCGCCCGACGCCGGGCAGGCTCAGCAAGGCGTCGAGGTGGGAGGGCACCCGGCCGCCGAAACGCTGGACCAGGTCTCGGCAACAGCGTTGAATCGTTTTCGCCTTGTTCCGGTAGAAGCCGGTGCTGTGGATTTCGGATTCGAGCGTGGCGCGGTCGGCATCGGCCCAATCCCTTGCGGAGCGATATTTCGCGAAGAGCGCGGGTGTCACCATGTTAACGCGCTCATCCGTGCACTGGGCTGCCAGGATCAGCGCGATCAGGAGCTCGAGTGGCGTCGAGGCGTCAAGGGCGAGGCCGGAGCCCGCGTACCGGCGGTCGAGAATGCGCACGATTTGAGCGAGGCGTCGCCTGGCGACCGCAACATGCGTTCGAGATGGCGCGCGTCGGGCGGCACGCGAACGCGAAGCCGACTCCGCCCGCTTTCCCCGTGGCAAGGGCCTCATGGGTTCGGATCAGCGACGCCGTGGATCATGAAGGCCCACCACCCTCACGTCGAAATAAAGGGTCTTGCCGGCCAGCGGATGGTTCAGATCCATGACGATCGTATCCTTTTTTATTTCCTTCACCTTCATTTGTATACGGTGGCCATGCCGCGGCGCGGTCTGGAACTCGGTCCCCACCTTGCGGGCATCCGGGGGGATGAGCTCCTTGGGAATCTCGCTTACGTGGAGCGGATTGACCTCTCCGTACCCATCGGCTGCAGGCACGACCACCTGCTTGCGCTCCCCGATGGCCATGCCCTCCAACGCCCGCTCCAATCCGCGCACGAGTTGTCCCCCACCCTGCGTATAGACCATCGGCTGGCCGCCGACGTTCGTGTCGTAGATCTCGCCGTCCTTTGGGTCCTTCAGCCGAAGCGTATATTCGATTGACACCTGCATGCCGTCTGACACACTGAGTGGCTGCACCCCGCTCCCGTTCGAAGACTCGCCTTGCGAGCACGCTGCGAGCAGAACGGCTGCGCACGCCAGACTGAAGTCTCTCGCTGTCATGTGTCTACCTCGGCGGATCCTCAAGGAAGGCGCTCCCCGTCTCGTGGCTTCGGGTGTCGCGCGACTCGCTCCGACGCAATCGGGTATGCCGCTCACTCTGGCACGTCCTCCAATTAGCCTAGCAGAATCGCCGTGCTGCTGCTACCAACGCCCGATGGACCCCGGTCGTGCCGGAGGCGTGATCTGCTTCTTGCCCCTGATACAGCTGGAAAGCTCCCCTCATCCGCCGTGTAGGAGAATCCCGGGTGCGCCTCCCACCAACGGGGGACTTGGTTTAACGGGTGGGTTATGCTAGCGTTCGGCCGCGGGTCGAACTGCCTCGCCCGGGGCTCTCTGGTACCGGCGTAGGCAGGCAGAGGGGATCAGAGTCTGTTTATTTTTTTACAGGAAGGTTTTTCACCATGGGCACCCTAAAGACCGACGGACGGGGGTTCACCCTTGTCGAGCTGATGATCGTCGTCGCGATCATCGGTATTCTGGCAGCGATCGCGATCCCGAATTTCCTGCGTTACCAGGCCAAATCACGACAGGCCGAAGCGAAGATGAACTTGGGCGCGGTCTTCATGTCACAGACCGCCTATTTCGGCGAAGCCACGGCCTACGGGAATTTTGCCCAGATCGGCTTCATCCTCGCCGGCTCCACCAACCGTTACACCTACCGCAGCGGAGGCGCCGCACCCGAGGGCGGTCCGTCGACCGGCATGGTCGGGGCCGACTTCATCAGTCCCGGGGGTGGCCTTCTCCCCACCCACGAGAACAAGGCCGTGCCTGCGATCAACAGCAAGGCGGGCACGCCCAATCCACGCTTCATCGCCACGGCGACCGCCAACCTCGATGGTGACGAATCCATCGACCAGTGGCACGTGGACCAGATGAAGCGCGACTTGCAAAACGCCGACGTTAACGACGTGACGTCCTGACGCATCGCCAGTCGATCCAGACGATTGCCCGTCCGACACCCTTGTCCGCCCTCCTGCCAGGTGGCATAATACGGTCGCTCTCAACCCTGTGCGGGTCCCCCGCGGAGGGCGGACCCGGACGAACCGAGGAGGTGGAGCCATGCGTGTCCGCGAGGTAATGTCCACAGGGGTCCTGACCGCGCACAAGACCGACACGGTGCGCTCGGTCGTCATCAAAATGCTCAGCCGGCATTGCGGCGCCATTCCGGTTATTGGTGATCAGCACGTCCTGCTCGGGATGGTGTCGGTGCGTGACGTCATGCTCCCCCTCTATCCAAACTACGGGGATTACATCCACGACAACGTCCACAGCCGCGATTTTCTGGAGATGGAGCAAGGCTATACCGAGGTGCTCGGCAAGAAGGTGGAGGAGATCATGAGCCGGAATCCCCTCACCATTTCTCCGGACGCCCCGATTCTCGAGGCGGCATCCTACATGGGCCTGAAGAATTTTCGCCGCATCCCGGTGGTGGAGCACAACAAGCTGGTCGGGATGGTCAGTGTCGGGGATGTGAATCGCGGCCTGTTTTTTGCGCAGCAGGTTGGGGCCTAACCTGACCGCGGCCGCGGAGGTGTGGTCAGCGCTTGCACGGGACCTTATTCGATATTGAGCACCCTGACGTCGAAGTGTAGTCGTTGGCCCGCCAGCGGGTGATTCATGTCCATGACGATTGTGTCCTTGTTGACTTCCTTCACCCGCATGAACAGCGCCTTCCCATGCGGGCCCCGCGTTTGAATCTGCGTGCCCGGCTCGCGAGCATCGGGTGCCACGAGGGCAATGGGCACTTCCTGCACCCGCTCGGGGTCGACGAGGCCGTATCCATCCTTGGCCTCGATCACGACGCGCTTGTGGTCATCGATCGTCATCCCTTCCAAGGCCGCCTCCAGCGACGCGACTAGCTCGCCGTTGCCATGGGTGTAGGTCAGCGGCTCCTGGCCGACGTTCGAGTCCACGACCTGGTCGTCGTCGAGGCGGAGCGTGTATTCGAGCGAAACCAGCTTGTCCTTCCCCACCCTGACGGCGGAGTCAGGGTCCGGCGAGTCGCCCGGGGAACAGCCGACCAGCAGCGCCCCACATGCGAGCAGCGACAGACTGAACCCGCTAAGCGTGGTGATACGGCCGCGTATGTCTGCATTGTCCGTCGACATCGGCCTCTTCCTCCCGAACACACAACAGACGCGTTCACCTCCGGCTGGTCGATAACATAGCAGATCACGTCTCGCCCGGGCCACAGACGGATCCGACCGACCCTGGAAAGACTTTTGGGAATCGAAGAGAACGGAAGGCTTGTGTTTCGCGCCCGCCTCTGCTATAAGAACCGCCACTACTAGGGGAACTGTCTAGATGCTTTATCCTAGGCCCTATTGATCCCAGCCTTTATTCCAGCCTTATTCGGGCACTGTAAGCGGCCTGTGAGTTTGCAATTGCCTGTGCGTGTCGCGGTACTCAGTCTCCGTATCGTTCGCCAGCTCTGAGGACAAGGGGCACAGCCCCAGGGATGGGGAGCAGCAATGCGCTTGCTCTATTCGGACGGAGTCTCAATGGGGCGGTCAGGGCCGATCCAGCTGCTCCATCTGGAGAATAAATGGTACGTGGCCGGTCCGGGCTTTCTCTGCGCCGTCGAGGGCGAGGACGAGGGCGCGCGCCTCGTGCTCAAGTTGAAGACCGCACAAAGTAGTGGCGACTCCCTGATCCAGTGTCTGGAAAATGGGGTCAACGGCAACGCGGGTCCCTCCATCTAGGCCCGTCCCGAATGTTTCCAGACATCCCCCAGAGCTGAGCCTGACTCAACACTCCGCCCACCTTCCTTCACTCGACCCTGAGCGTCCTTCGACTGTCCCGACCTGGGAGGAATTCTCCGCCCAGAGCACACGCGTGCGGGAGCCGTCAGGGCGCCGCGGGCGGCTCGCGGTTCGTCGCGATGCCGGCCAGGTGGCGAAAGAGTGCCACGGCACGATTGACGTAGGACTTCTGATGAGACTCCGCGAACAGCACCGGCCCGTCGCCGGCGCGTGACAGGCTGTAATACCGCCAGATGTGCGGTGTTTCCCGCTCCAACAGGTAGAGAAACTCGTACTCCCCGGTCTCCGCGAGCGTGAGGAAGGCCAGCGTCACCGGGCTGACATTGTCAATGGCGAAGACGACGCGCTCGGGGTTCCGCTCGCGAATGCGGAGACGGTACACCGCGGATCCTGCGGCGCTGCTCTCCTCCTGCCAGAAGTACAGGGTTGCGCCGGGCCGCAGCTCGTCCGTGGTGAAATCCTGGCGCCGGGTCTCGCGGTTCGGTCGTGTTAGGGCGGCGGCGTCGGAGAAGAGCTGGTGCCAGCGCCCTCGGGTCACGGACCAGTAGTTGACGCTGGTCAGGTGCGAGATCGAGGCCATGCGCAGGATGACTCCATCGACCCCCTGACGGTTCTCGAATCGGCCCGCGGCGCCGACGAGGACCGTGAAGGGTCGGGGTCGCCAGCCCGTGCAGGTTGCTGGCGCCCAGTCCTTCGGCAGGTCCGATTGGAACCAGACTCGGACGTTGAGAGGGGCGTCGAGCTCCGCATGGGGTGGGGCGGGCGGCCCAGCGCAGGGCGGGATCGGCCCCTGACCGGCCCAGCCGTCAACGATCGTCGCGAGGCTCAGGGCTACCACGGTCCAGACGAGACAGGCGGAGGGAGCTGGCCTGCCCGCGCCGTGGAGACGGAATGGGGGCGACATGGTCTCTTTCAACCTCGCCTGTGCAGTTGCGCAAACGGCTGGTCTGCCGACCTTGGGGGGGCCGGCCAACAGGTGCTACACTTGTACCACATGCACGGCGGGGGAGGGGAACAGATGTGGCTCAAGGCGACGGTTCGGTCTCTCGCAGTCGTCACCTTGCTCTCGGGTAGCCTGGTTCTGCCGCCGGCCGTCTCCGCACCGGCAGGCGAGGGTCACGACGGGAAGTCCGGACAGGAGAAGAAGCAGGGCGGGGTACGGGTCGATGACTTGCCCAAGCCCATTCCCGACTTCATGAAGGCATTGCAGCGCGCAGGCAACTCGGCGGGAAAGGGTATTTCCAAAGGAGCGAGCGAGGGAGCGCAGGCCGTGAAGAAAGCGATCAAGGGATCCAAGGACGAGAAGAAATGAACGCCGGCGCCGAGCCTACATCAACAACTCAGCCAGCCCGTAAACCGTGTGCGTCTGCCTGCCGTCGTTGAGCTTGCCTTCGACGATTCCCATGGCCACGCCGCCGACCACCCAATTGCTCAACACGTGCTGATCGATGAGCGTGAACTCCGCCATCCGCATGCCGTTCTCTGCCTGCCATTCAACCCGCCATCGCGTCGGCCACCGGTACGCGCCCAGTGCCAGCTCACGACTCAGCACCTTCACCTTGGCGTCCTGCAACTGCTCACCTTTTCCATTGATCGCGTGGAATCCAGCCTGCTCGCCCAACAGGGGCGACAGCCGGCCTGCCTCCTGGCTGTGCACGTAGAAATCGGCACCGTCTTCCGTCTGAATAAAGAAGCCCTGGAAGTCTTTCCATGTGCCGACATACACGCGGTTGAGCGGATTGAACTCGGGAATGAGCCGGTGTTCGTGGATCACCCTTCCTTCGATGACTCGGGCGCCCCAGCCCAGGACGGCGGCGGCCGAGCCCATGCGATGGATTCCCGATTCCTGAACCTGGGACAGGTGCTCGACGATGGGACCGATGCGGAGGGTCATCGCGTTAGGCACGCTGGTAATGATGAACCCGTAGGCCGGGCCTCCCTGAAACTCAAAGGCCGCCGAGTCGGGAATCTTGAGCAGATCCTTTTCCTTGTTCTTGAAAGTGCCGCTTCCTTTCAGCTCGACCCACCCGCGTTTCTCCTCGTGCAGAACGGCGGCGTGCTCCGCCTGCCACTCGTGGCCGTCCCGTCCGCGACCACTCTGGAGCGAGAGGACGACCCTGCCCTGCTCGTCATGGCCGACGAAGAAGAAGCGATCAGAGACGTAGCCGACATCATGGGCATCAATATCCGGCTCGGCGGCGGCTCCCGCCTCGTCGCTCGCCCCAGGCGCCGCTTCCGTCTGAGCGGCTTCGTCCGGCGGCACCTCCTGAGCCAGGATCATGGTCGGCCATAGGAGCGCACCGGTCAGCCAACAGATCAGTCCCGTTCGTCTCCACGTCGTCATCGATGGTCTCATGTTTTCCATTGATTCCGTGATCCTGACCCCGGCAGGCAGGAGAGACACGGCACGTCAGGATTGCGGGCGAACCTCCGCCTGCCCGGGGGTGTGGCCTGTGCGGTCGCCTCAACCACGGGCGGTTCAGGCCCCCCCAGGGGGCCAGCTACAAGGATAGCAGAGCCGTGGAGCAGCGCGCCCCCGGTCCCCTTTTCCGTGGACACCCTCCCGTCCGTTCGCGTATGTCTTTAAAATTTTGAGGGATTTCACACAGCAGGCCCTTGCGTGTAGGGGCGGAATAGGTCAAGCTGCCGGCCAGCTTGTCCAGGGGGAGACCGGACCAAAGGCCGTGAGAGGTGGGAATCATACACAGATGAGGCAGGCTCGCTTTGAATGGCAGGCCATTGCCCTGGTCGGCCTGGTCTGCGCGATGGAGCTCGCGCCGGCATCGGCGCAGGAGCCACGGCCACTGGTGTACCTGCTGCCGGTCGACGGCGTGATCGATCTCGGGCTGGCGCCCTTTGTCTCGCGGGTTTTGGAGGAAGCGGAAGAGGCCCGGGCCGCTGCGGTCATCCTCGAGGTCAACACCTTTGGCGGTCGTGTGGACGCGGCGGTGCTCATTCGGGATGCGCTGCTCCGCGCCAAGGTGCCCACCGTCGCCTTCGTCAACAAGCGGGCCATTTCAGCCGGTGCCCTCATCACGCTGGCCGCCGAGCGAATCGCCATGGCCAAGGGCAGCACCATCGGAGCCGCGACGCCCGTACAGATGGGTGCGCCCGGTGCGCCCGCCCAGCCCGTTGCGGAGAAAACCGTCTCCTACATGCGCAAAGAGTTCCGCGCGACCGCCGAGAGCCGGAACCGTCCGGGGCGAATCGCGGAGGCCATGGTCGATTCTGATGTGGAGATCGGAGGGCTGATCGCCAAGGGCAAGCTTCTCACCCTGACCACGAAGGAGGCCTCCGCGCAGAACCTCGTCGACATTCAGGCAGACACGGTCGCCGATGTATTGGCGGCGCTCGACCTGTCACACGCCGAGGTGCGGCGAATGTCCGCGACCTGGGCCGAGGGGGTCGTGCGCTTTCTGACGCATCCGGTTGTCAGCTCCCTCCTCATGACCCTCGGGATCCTTGGCCTGATCGTGGAACTGCGCATGCCGGGCTTCGGCCTGCCTGGCATCCTTGGCATCACGAGCCTGGCACTGTTTTTCTGGGGACACTGGATCGTCCGCCTCGCGGGGTGGGAGGAGCTCCTTTTGCTGGGGGTCGGCCTGCTCTTGCTGGCCCTTGAGGTGTTCGTGATCCCCGGATTCGGGGTCGCCGGGATTCTGGGTCTGCTCGCCCTCTTAGGGGGACTTGGATTAAGCCTCATCGGCACCGGTGCCACCTGGTCCGTCGTCACGACGGCAGTCGGCCGCACGGCGCTGTCCCTCGTCCTGGCCATCCTGGTGGCGCTGGTCGTGCTGCGCCACCTTGCCCGCAGTCCGTTTGGGCAACAGTTCGTGCTCAAGGAGGAGCTGGTCGCCGCGAAGGGCTACGCCTCTACGCCGGAGGCCGACCGACGCTGGCTGGGCAAGTGCGGTGCCGTCGTGTCGCCATTGCGACCCGCCGGGATCGCGCAGATCGAGGGGGAGCGCGTCGACGTCGTCTCGGAGGGTGAGTTCATCGACACGGGAAAGACCGTCGAAGTAACCAGAGTGGAAGGCAACCGCGTCGTCGTGAGGAGGGTCGCAGTCCCACCGGAAAGGAGTGAGTCATGAGCGGAGAAGATGTGCAAGTATTCGGGGTCCTCGGCCTGCTCGCCCTCGTGCTCGGCGCCCTGGCGCTCCTGATGTTCTTCATCCCGATCCCCCTCTGGATTGCGGCCTGGGCCTCGAAGGCCTACGTGGGCCTTCTGAGCCTCATCGGGATGCGATTCCGTCGGGTGCCGCCTGGCACGATCGTGTCCGCGCACATCATGGCCGTGAAGGCCGGGCTGTCGATCCCCATCAACGACCTCGAGGCGCATTTTCTGGCCGGGGGCAATGTGGTGAAGGTCGTCAACGCCATGATCTCCGCCGACAAGGCCAACATCCCCCTGCCGTTCAAACGGGCGGCGGCGATCGATCTGGCGGGTCGGGACGTCTTCGAGGCGGTCCGCATGTCCGTGACGCCCAAGGTCATGGAGACGCCGCGCGTCGCCGCTGTCGCCAAGGACGGCATCCAGCTCATGGCCATCTCCCGCGTAACGGTCCGGACCAATCTTGACCGGCTCGTGGGCGGCGCCGGCGAGGAAACGGTGCTCGCGCGCGTCGGCGAGGGCATCGTGAGCACGATCGGGTCCGCGCAAACCCACAAGCATGTGCTGGAGAACCCTGACCACATCTCGAAGCACGTGCTGTCCAAGGGTCTGGATGCCGGAACGGCCTTCGAGATCCTGTCGATCGACATCGCGGACGTCGATGTCGGCGAGAACATCGGCGCCAAGCTCCAGATCGACCAGGCCAACGCGGACAAGCAGATCGCGCAGGCCAAGGCCGAGGAGCGGCGGGCCATGGCAGTCGCCCTGGAGCAGGAGATGCGTGCCAAGGTCGTCGAGGCGGAGGCGGAGGTGCCGCGCGCCATGGCCGAGGCGTTTCGTGGCGGCAACCTCGGGATCATGGATTACTATCGAATGAAGAATGTGCAGGCGGATACGGCCATGCGCGACTCCATCGCGGGAGGCGAGGAGTCGAATTCCAAGCCGTGAAGGAACGAACACGATGGAACCCTTCATCTATCTGGCACTGTTTCTCCTCGTGGCGGTGATCAGCCTCGTCTTCCGCTGGTTGAAGGCGCAGATCGAGAAGGCACCCACGGATCAGCTCGAATCCGGTCCCTGGACGACTCCTCAAAGTCCGGCCAAGGTCATCTCCGTGAAGCCACCCCCCGGGAGAATGAAAGCCGCTCGTCCACCGGGCCGTTATACCTCCGCTCAGCCTTCTCCCCTCCCCCGGCCACATCCGGCGCGCTTGGCAGCCGGCGGCAGCGTGCAGGACCTGCGCCGCGGCATTCTTTGGATGACAATTCTGGGGCGCTGCCGCGGCCTCGAGCCGCCCGGGCGCATCGCGG
>JBFISJ010000053.1:0-14059 GCA_041608595.1 Nitrospiraceae bacterium | reverse complement strand
TCTCGGCTGTGCGCCCGATTGGCGAAGATGTCGAGGATGAGCTGCGTGCGGTCGATCACCTTCATCTCCGTCACCTCGGAGATCGCCTGGACCTGGGCCGGCGTCAAGGTCTGGTCGAAGACCAGCAGGTCGGCCCCGCGCTGCAAGCCTTTGATCACCACGTCCTTCAGCTTGCCGCTGCCCAGCAGAAACTTGGGGTGGACCTCGGGCGTGCGCTGGATGACGGTTTCGAGCACCCGCCCCTGTGCCGAACGGACGAGGTCGCTCAACTCGTCCAGCCGCTCCTCCTGCGTCTCGCGGTCCGCCCTGGAGACGCTGATCAGGATGGCCGATTCTCGACCGTTCTCGACCTTGTGCCCGGCGGTCTGTTGCGCCATCTCCCGCTCCAGCCCCTCCACGAAATCGGCACAGTCGAGCTGAAGGTTGTGCAACGGCGTCGTCGTCATCGTATCGTGGACCTGCTTGCGCGGGTTGTCCGGAAGCAGATGTGCGATGCGGATGTTGGTCGGCAGCCCGTCCTCCCCGACCCCGATAGCGGCGACCAGATCGAGGCGGTACAGCGCCAGATTAGTCAGGTCTTCGTGCGTGAGCGGCTCGTCGAAGAGATGGGTGTGCACCAGGCGGACACCCCGCAGAAACCGGCTCCCCAGCCGCACGGGTCGCAGGTCCGTGAGCGGAAAGCCGCGTACGGTTCCCAATACGACCTGATCAACCGAGCCGCGTCGTGTGATGACGAGGCCGATGCGGCGCCGAATCTCCGCGGAAAGCTCGGTGCAGCTGCGCGCGAGCTCGGGAGTGATGACCTTTTCGACCGGAACTCGGCGCCGGTACAACCGCTCGAGCCGGGCCACGTGACCGGCTTTCAACCCGCTGGTATGTCCGAAAATGGTCGGAATAACCGTCCTCCCTTGCTCGTTGTGGGTTGCTAGGCTGACTTGTCCCGGCGCCGGCGTCTGTGCCCGGCCGTGACCGTGTCGCGGCTCGTCCGTGCGGGCAACTCCAGTTCGGGCTCAGCTTCGAGATCCCAACCGGCACGGCGGCCGGCCACGAAAGCGCGTCGGCCTGCAAAGGCGATCATCGCGGCGTTGTCGGTGCAATAGGCCAACGGCGGAATGCTGAGCTGGATGTCCTCGGCCTCCGCGCGCGCCGCGAGGAGTGTACGGAGGCGTGAGTTCGCCGAGACCCCGCCGACGACGGCCAAGGCCCGCACCCCACGGCGCTTGACTGCCGCATAGGCCTTCTCGACGAGGACCTCGACGACGGCTTCCTGAAAGCTTGCGGCGATGTCCGGCACCTGCGGTGCCGTCCCCTGCGCATCCAGGTCGCGCAGATAGTACAGCAGCGCCGTCTTGAGCCCGCTGAAGCTGAAATCAAGGCTGCCCTTCCGCAAATAGGACCGTGGGAACGCCACAGCACCCGCATTCCCCTGCCGGGCCAGCCGATCGATCGCCGGTCCACCCGGATACGGGAGACCCAGCATCTTCGCGGCCTTGTCAAAGGCCTCGCCCGCCGCATCATCCAGCGTCCGCCCGAGCAGGTCTAGGCTGCCGCCGTCGTCGACATGGAAGAGATGGGTATGTCCACCCGAGACCACGAGCACGATGGAGGCTGGTGGGAAATCCGGGCGATCGATCCAGGCTGAGGCCAGGTGTCCCTCGAGATGATTGATGCCGATGAGAGGAATCCCCAGCGTGTAGGCGGTCGCCTTGGCAAAACTGACCCCCACGAGCAGGGCACCGGCGAGCCCCGGTCCCTGCGTGACCGCGACCCCGTTAAGGTCTTGCCAGGACAGCCCGGCGTCATCCAGGGCCTGGAGCGTGACGACTTCAATAACTTCGATCTGCCTTCGGGCGGCCAGCTCCGGGACCACCCCGCCGTATTTTCCATGGATTTCGTGTTGCGAGGAGACGACACTGGAAACGACGCGTCCGTCCCCCGCGACCACGGCCGCGGCCGTTTCGTCGCAGGACGTTTCGATTCCCAGGATCACCGGTAGTGGAAGGCTGACGTGGCCGTTGCAATCGGAAGCCGTGGCTGCCGAACACGTCTCATGCTCTACGCGCTGCACGCGCTGGGTCAACGAAGCCACCTCATGGTTCAGAGGCAATACCGGAGCTGACAGGTTGCGGGGGTGGGCTGCGCGCCGCCCAGCAGGAGTCCGTGGATACTGCGCAACGAGGGGAGAAACACAACGACCCCCGGTCCGGCTGGAACGCGGGGGTCGTCGGAGAGGAAATGCTCTGTACGAGTCTCGGGACAGAAGGACAAACCGGGGATGCTCCTTACACGCCGGCCATCGCCTCCTCCTCGACGAAGAAGGGCGATCCGTCGCGCAGGACGACCTTGATCTTCCGCGCTTCCTTGAAGCGTCCGCGAATCAGCTCCTCCGAAAGCGGGTCCCCGATCGCCTTTTGTATCGTCCGCCGCATCGGGCGTGCGCCGTACAGCGGCTCATAGCCTTCCTTGATCAGCCACTGTTTCACCTCGTCGTCAATCTCCAACTGCACACCGCGCTCGACCAGCCTCAGGTTGAGCTCGGCGAGCTGGATGTCCAAAATGCTGATGAGGTGATCCTTTTCCAGTGAGTGGAAGACCACAGTCTCGTCGATCCGGTTTAAGAACTCGGGGCTGAAAGCCTTGCGCAGCTCTGCCTTGACCTCTTCTTTCATGCGCGACTCGTGGTCGGTCTTCTCGTCGCGGTGGAAGCCGAGGGAGACACCCTTCTGGATCAGCTTGGTGCCCAGGTTCGAGGTCATGATGACCACGGTATTCTTGAAGTCGACCTTCCGTCCGAGGCTGTCGGTCAGTTGGCCGTCGTCGAGCACCTGCAGCAGGACGTTGAACACGTCGGGGTGCGCCTTCTCGATCTCGTCGAACAGCACCACCGAGTACGGCCGGCGCCGCACCTTTTCGGTGAGCTGGCCGCCCTCCTCGTAGCCGACGTAGCCGGGAGGCGCTCCGAACAACCGCGAGCTCGTGAATTTCTCTTGGTACTCGGACATGTCGATCCGGACCAGAGCGTCCTCGGTGTTGAACAGGAATTCCGCCAGCGCGCGTGCTAGCTCGGTCTTGCCGACACCGGTCGGGCCCAGGAAGATGAAGGACCCGATCGGCTTCTTCGCCTCCTTGAGGCCCGCGCGGGAACGGCGAATCGCGCGGCAGACAGCCGAGATCGCCTCATCCTGGCCCACGATGCGCTTGTGGAGAAACTCTTCCATGCGCAGGAGCTTGTTCGACTCCTCCTCCTCGAGCTTGAAAAGGGGAATGCCCGTCATCTTAGACACGACGTAGGCCACGTCTTCCTTGGCGATGACCGGCTTGTTTTTCTCTTGGTCTTTCTTCCATTCGCGTTTGGATTCATCCAGAAGCTTCCGGAGGCGTTCTTCCTCCTCGCGGAAGCGCACGGCCTCCTCGAAGTTCTGCATCGAGATGGCCAGCTCTTTCTCCCGGGCGACCTTTTTCAACTCCTGCTCGAGCCCCTTCAGCTCGACCGGCAGGGCGTAGGTCTGCAGCTTCGCGCGGGAGCCGGTCTCGTCAATTAAATCGATGGCCTTGTCCGGGAGGAACCGATCCGTGATGTACCGATCCGACAGCTTCACGGCCTCGACGACGGCCTCGTCGGTGATCTCCACGCCGTGGTGCTCCTCGTAGCGGTCCCGCAGGCCTTGAATAATGCGAATAGTCTCGTCGATGCTCGGCGGCTGGACGTAGATCGGCTGGAAGCGGCGCTTCAGCGCTCCGTCCTTCTCGATGTGCTTCCGATATTCGTCGAGCGTTGTCGCGCCGATGCACTGGATCTCGCCCCGGGACAATGCCGGCTTCAGCATGTTCGACGCGTCGATGGAGCCCTCCGCCGCGCCGGCGCCGACCAGGGTGTGCAGCTCGTCGATGAAGATGATGACATTGCCGGCCTGCACGATCTCCTTCATCACGACCTTGAGGCGCTCCTCGAATTGGCCGCGGTACTTCGTGCCGGCAACGAGCGAGCCGAGATCGAGCGCGATCACGCGCCGGGACAATAGGTTGTCGGGGACCTCCGACGTGACAATGCGTTGCGCGAGGCCTTCCACGATGGCGGTCTTGCCAACGCCGGATTCGCCAATCAGCACGGGGTTGTTTTTCGTGCGGCGGCTGAGGATTTGCAGCACGCGCTCGATCTCGTCCGAACGGCCGATCACGGGGTCCAGCTGACCTTCCTGGGCCAGTTGCGTGAGGTCGCGCCCGAATTCGTCGAGGGCCGGTGTGTTGCTCTTCCGATCGCGTTCGCGCGGGCTCGATTTCCGCAGGAAGGTCACGGTCAACTGCCGCGCCGTCAGGAGGTTGGCGCCCAGGCTCCGGAGGATTTTGCCGCCGATGCCCTCCTCCTCGCGAAGGAGTCCCAACAACAAATGCTCGCTGCCGATGTGATTGTGGCCAAGGAGCCGCGCCTCTTCCACGCCGTACTCGATGACCTTCTTCACGCGCGGGCTGAAGGGGATCTCGCCAAAGGTCATCGTGGTGCCCCCGCTGGGCAGGTTCCGCTCGATCTCCAGGCGGATCTGCTCGGTGGAAAGCCCCATCTTCTTGATGATCATCAGGGCAATGCCGTCCGACTCACGGAGGATGGCGAGCACTAGGTGCTCGGTGCCCAAATAGTCATTCTGGTGCCGCTCGGCCTCCTCGCGGGCTAGGATGATGATCTTGCGACCCTTGTCCGTGAATCGTTCGAACATCCTTCCTCCTTTTGTGCGGTGTGGGCTCCGGGGTGGCGGCCGTTGAGAATGGGGAGAACCCTTCGAAAAATATGGCTTAATTCTAACGGTGGGTTTGCACTATGTCAAGGGTGCGAGCACGTTCTGCAAGTGGACACCGTGCCGCCCATCCCTCAAAAGAGGTCCGTCCCAACGGGGAGGGAGGGTCTCGTTCCGTTGACAACAAAACAGAGCCATCGCTACAATCCAACGCGGTCGGGCCTGTCCGGCGCGCCGCGGCCCGTCCATCGTCCCCGCGCATGAAAACCATCGGCATCCTCACAAAGCCCAAGTTCCCGGACATCAAGCGCATTCTCAAGGACCTGGTCACCTGGCTGCGCGAGCGACAGAAAACGGTTCTGCTCGACGGCAAGGCAGCCGCGCTCCTCGATGAACCCTCCCAGCATCGCAAGACCCACATTGCAGCCCAGTCCGACATGGTGCTGGTGCTCGGCGGGGACGGGACCATGCTGAACGCCGCCCGCCTCGTCGAGGAGCGCGAGGTGCCGATCCTGGGCGTCAACATGGGTGGGCTGGGATTCTTGACCGAGGCCACCGTCGATCAGCTCTATGACTGCTTGGAGAAGATTTTTTCGGAACAGTTTCTCGTGGAGGAAAGGCTCATGCTGCGTGCCCACATCGAACGGCACGGGGAGCCCGTCGCTCATTCCTCCGTGCTCAACGACGTGGTCGTCAGCAAGGGGACGCTCGCCCGCATGATCGAGGTGCAGATCTCGATCAACGGGCAATTCGTCACGAGCTTGCGCGGGGATGGTCTTATCATTTCTTCACCAACCGGCTCGACGGCCTATTCCCTGTCATCGGGAGGCCCGATCGTCAACCCGTCCGTTCGCGCCTTGTTGTTGACCCCGATTTGCCCTCATACCCTCACCCACCGGCCCCTCCTGGTCGAAAGCACCGCGGAGCTGGAAGTGGCGCTTGTGAGTCAGGAGGACGGCGCGATGGCCACGTTCGATGGTCAGGTCGGCGTGGCACTGGCGCACGGCGACACGGTGACCGTTCGCGCGTCCGAGCACCGCGCGAAGTTGATTCGCTTCCCGGACAAGACGTACTATGAGGTGCTGCGAAAGAAGCTGAAGTGGGGCGGGTAACGCGCCCCATATATAAAGGATACGGCGAACACAGTCCGCAGCGTTAGAATCGCACTCTCCCGAGTCGCCTCGCTAGCTCCCCGCTCTCCTATTCAAGACTTATCCGCGCTCGTCATCCTCCACGGATCCAGCAAGGTCGAGAGGCGGCTGTCCGGAAGGACGCGCCTGACCCGGGCCACCTCCCGCACCGTCTTCCCCGTGCGATAGGCTTCCTTGGCGATCTGTGCGGCCGCGTCGTAGCCGATCTCCGGCGCGAGGGCCGTACACATCGCCAGACTGTGCTCGATCGATTCGCGACAGCGCGCCTCGTTTGCCGACAGGCCCTCGATGCAGCGGGCGCTGAAGTTCTCGGAGGCGCTCGCCAGGATCTCAATCGATTGGAGGAGGTTGTGGGCCATGACCGGCAGCATGACCAGCAGCTCGAAGTTCCCCGCCTGCCCCCCAATCACGATCGTCGTATCGTTTCCAATCACCTGCGCGGCGACCATCGTCACCGACTCGGCGATGACGGGATTCACCTTGCCAGGCATAATGGACGAGCCCGGCTGCGTCTCCGGCAGGACCAGCTCCCCGAGGCCGCACCGCGGCCCCGAGCCCAGCCAGCGAACATCGTTTGAGATCTTCATGAGACTCACGGCAATCGTGCGTAGCTCCCCGCTCACTTCGACCAGGGAGTCCTGAGCCGACTGCGCCTCGAAATGATTGACGGCCTCGCGAAAACGGCACGAAGTCTCGCGCGACACGAGGGCCATGACCTTGGAGGCAAACTTGGGATGAGTGTTGAGACCAGTGCCGACGGCGGTGCCCCCCAACGCGACTTCGCTCAGCACGTCCAAGGCGCGCTGGGCTCGGTCGATACCGAGCTCGATCTGCCGCGCGTACCCGCCGAACTCCTGTCCCAGTCGGATCGGCGTCGCGTCCTGTAAGTGGGTGCGCCCGATCTTCACCAGCTTGTCGAATTCACGTGCCTTCCGCCCCAGCGCCCGATGCAACCGAGTCAGGGCGGGAATCAACCGGGTCTGGAGCGTCTCCGCCGCTGCGACGTGAATAGCGGTTGGGATCACGTCGTTGCTCGACTGCCCCAGATTGACGTGGTCGTTCGGGTGGACCGTCTTGCTGCCGCGCGATCCGCCCATCAGCTCCGAGGCCCGATTGGCGATCACCTCGTTGGCGTTCATATTGGTCGACGTGCCGGATCCGGTCTGGAAGATGTCGACGGGAAACTCGCGGTCCCAACGTCCCTCGATGACTTCCCTGCTCGCGGCTTGGATGGCCCCCGCGCGTTTCTTATCCAGCAAGCTCAGGGATTGATTGACGCCGGCGGCCGCCCATTTGATGAGGCCGAGGGCGCGAAGGAACGCCCGGGGGAACCGCAACTCGCTGATCGGGAAATTCTCGATGGCGCGAGCGGTCTGCACGCCATAGTAGGCGTCCGCCGGCACCTCCAACTCCCCCATCGTGTCCCGCTCGGTGCGCGTCCCGCGGCTGGTTTCGCGCGCCTTCGCGCGATCGTCGTTCTTGGCCCCGGCCGGGGCGCCGCGCTTTTTGGCTGACTGTCCGCTGGCGGTTTTCATGATTGGCCTTCCCTGCTTCGTGGAACCCGACGACTTCACAGCCGTGGGGACTATGAGCGTTTCGACAAGCTCGGGGTCGCAAGCAATGTCGAGGGACAACTCGCCCTCATCAGGCTTCCCCTTCGCCAAGGCTTCCGCCTCCGATAAAGCTCCGGCGGACAGGTCGGGGGACGGATCGGCGGGCAGGCCCGCCGGAGCTTGAGCGAAGGCGGGATCATAATCCATCAGTCACGGACCTACAAGGCCGATCTGGCGATCTGGCATTGACTTCAGGCCGACGCCTGCATACCCTGCCGGCACGACCGCCGACGCGGACCGTCCCCTCGTTATGGAGCCTCTCTCAGTCGAAGCTTACCAAGGCCACAAGGGCGAGCCGACCCCGCGGGCATTCACGCACGAGGGGGTCCGGCACGAAGTCGCCCAGATTTTGAACCGCTGGTATCGGCAGGAAATGACCTACTTCCGCCTAGCGACCGGTGATGGCCATCGCTACGTGGTACGTCTGGATGAGGACAGTCAGCGGTGGGAACTGGTCATGAAAGAGGAGGGGTGAGGGGTCAGGGGTGCCAAGACAGGGGAAAGAAACGATGCTTATCGCTTTTCGATCGGCACATACGGTCGATTGTGCTCCCCTTCATAAATCTGCCCGGGGCGGAACAGTTTGTTCTCGCGAAGCTGCTCGACCCAATGCGCCAGCCAGCCCGCGACACGGGCGATGGCAAAGATCGGCGTGAAGTACTCCACGGGAAGTCCCATCTTGTCGTAGATAATCCCGGAGTAGAAATCGACATTCGGATAAATGCCCTTCTCGCCCAGCACATCCTGCGCCGCCCGCTCCAACTCCAGCGCCACATCGTACAGGGGCGAGCTGCCGCATTCGCCGAACAGCCGCTCGCACAGGCCCTGCAAGATCGTTGCGCGAGGGTCCTTCACTTTATAGACACGGTGGCCGAAGCCCATGATTTTCTTTTTGTCCTTCAACTTCCGCTCGAGGTAGGCACGGGCATTCGACGGTGTGCCGATCTCCTTGAGCATCAGGACGACTTCCTCGTTGGCGCCGCCGTGCAGCGGGCCCTTCAGCGCGCCGATCGACGAGGCCACGACCGTGTAAGGATCCGCGAGCGTCGAGGCTGTTACCAACCCGGTGAAGGTCGAGGCGTTCATCGTGTGCTCGGCGTGGAGGATCAGACTGATGTCGAGGGTGTCGGAATAGATTTTCTCGGGCACCCTGTCGTTCACCATGTAGAGGAAGTTCTGGCTGAACGACAGGTCGTCCCGAGGCGTGACGTGATCGTCTCCGCGACGGACCCTGCAATGGGCGGCGACGATGGTCGGCAGCTTCGCGATCAAGCGGACAGCCGACCAATAATTGTTGTCGATGTCCTTGACGTTCCGGCCCGGATAGAACATTCCCAATGCCGCCACGGCGGCCTGGAGGGCGTCCATCGGATGGCCTTGCTCAGGCAGGCACTTGATCAGGTCGACGATCCGGAACTTGATTCGCCGGTGGTGCGTGACGTCCTCGACGAAATGCGCGAGCTCCGATTGGGTCGGGAGGTGACCGAAGATGAGCAGAAAGGCGACCTCCAGGAACGAGGAGTGCCGGCAGAGATCCTCGACGCGGATACCCCGATACTCCAACACTCCCTTGTGCCCGTCGACGTCGCTGATGGCCGATCGGGCGGCGGGGACATCGGCCAGACCGGGCATGAAATCATGTGGCATCGCAACACCCGCAGGAATTTGGTGATCCGTTGACTTGGAGATCTGGTGACGTGTCTCAAGTCACACGTTCAATTACAGCACCGATTTCTGCCGCGCGCAAGTAACCTGCCACTTGTCACCTCACTGGCATCCCGCGGGGGTGCACCCAGCCCGGTCCACCGTGCGAGCATCCGCGACGCTCCGCAGCGACCTGCTTTTCCTCCCCTCTGTCCCACCTTGCCAGGCCGGAATGCGCTTCGGCATACTAAAACCATGGTCAAGAGATATCGGGCGCTGTCCGTGCCGCGTGGCCGATTCGCCTCCATGGCGGGAGGCGTCAGGACACGGCTCATGGCAGGACTCAGCCTGCTGGTGCTGCTGATCGTGTTGGCGTTCAGCCTCCTCATGTGGAGCAGCAGGTCGGGCGAAGCTGTGCGCGAGGTGGATCGCGTCGAGACCCCCGCCCCGTCGCCGCACACGGTGGGGACCAGCGCGTTGAGTCACGGTGGACCGGCGCCGGCCGGGAAAGCCAGGCCTTCAGGGGCGAAGCGGACCGGCGGGCCGTTCCTGGAGCCCACCTTCGGGAAGTCGCGGGATTCCCCAGGCTCACGGGAAGCTGGGTGCCTCCCAGTATGGGGTCAGAGCCCGCAGTTGGAGGGCCCGTCCCCCGGCTCCGGAGGCCAGGACCCATGAATGCCATCCGAACGATGGTGCTGTGTGTGGGGCTCATCCTCGGCTTGGGGCCGTCGCCGGTGTCAGCGCAGCAGGATTCGTTTCTGATCTTCGCCGTGATCACCGAGGAGCCGACGGACAAGAGCCGGGTCACCGCGCAGGTGCTTGCCGGCGAGACGGTGCAGGAGGCCCGCTTGCTTGCGAACGAGCGCCTCCAGGGCCACGTCATGTGGAGGAAACTGGAGATGTGTCACTCGATAAGGGCGGAGGTGAGACGGGAAGGCGCCGATTACCAGGTGCTCTCGTTCAAGATGCTGAGCGCGTTTATGCTCCCCATGGCGCTGCAAGGGATCGAGGGCGACTGCCTGCTGAAGAAGGCCATGCAATACGCCCCTTTAATCGACTGATGGTTGCCCCCTCAGCCTAGCCCTCTTCCCCACTGGGGGAGTTGGAAGGGAGAGGGGGATCGCAAGACGAACGATGCGAAGAGACTCTTGAAGTGGCAGCCTGAGATGACTATCGACATTCAGGGCACGTGGCGGGTTCCGGATCGGCCTGGCACTCGTCCTGGGTCAATGGAAATTGCTGATCGCAGGTTTTGCAGACCCGGATCTCGAAAAAGGCCACACCCTTGTCGTCGATCTCCGTGGGAAGGAGAAGCTCCACCGGGTCATAGCCCAGGGAGACGCCGTCTTCGAATTTGACCGTGGCGAGCCGTTGGTTGAAGAGTTCGAAGGTGGCTTCCTGGCCCTTGCGCTCGAGCAGGTGCCCGAGCACGTAGACGGGTTGCCCCTTCCGCTTCGTCCGCAGGTCGCGCAGGGTGCGGACCGTCGCCGTGGCGGTGGCGAACTGGCCGCTGGAGCTGGTGCCGGCTGATGGCATGAGTGCGTTGCCCGAAGACCGAGACGGTGAAATGATGCTTCATTTACCATGCACGTGAAAATGAGGTCAAGGTACGCAGGAGGCATGGGAGTATGTCAAAGACCGGTCGCAAGCTCACTATCTATCAGAAGCCGACTTGTACGACGTGCCGGCAGGCGGTCAAGCTGATCGAAGCCAGCGGGCAGGACTTCGAGGCCATTAATTATTACGAGCACCCCTTCAGCAAGGGGGCCCTGGCCTCGCTGCTCAAGAGGGCGGGACTCACGCCCAGGGATGTGTTGCGGTCGAAGGAGGAGATCTACAAGAAGCTGAAGCTCGGTGAGAAGGACCTCAGCGAGGACGAGCTGCTCGGGTTGATGGTCACACACCCGGATTTGATCCAGCGGCCCCTCGTCGACGCCGGGAGCACGGTGATCCTCGCCCGCCCGGCAGACTCACTCAAGAAACTGCTCCGGTGACACAAGCATTCTGTTCCCATCGTTTGTAAAGAGAGGCTGGCGGAGGTAGAGTGCGGAACAAGGTTGGCTCGATACGCCGAGCGATCGCGGCCTCGTACTCGCCCACCTCCCCTCCCGCCTTCAATGAAGCTTTCCCCTTCGCTGATGCTTCGGGGGACAGGTCGGCGGACAGGCCCCTTGAAAATGGGAGGAATGAGGTCCTCACGTATGCTGTGATGCGTCACGCGTCCCGACTATTTCCACTTTTCCTGTCCGTGCATCGACCTGTACGGCTCTCTTCCCCTCCAGCACCTTCAGGATAAGCTCCCCCGCGACGTGCCGGCGCCAACCCTTGAGCAGGGGGAGGTCGAGCGACTCCCGCCTGGGTCCCGCCTGGATCAGTGACTGAAGGTCAGCGGATGTGGCGATCATGGTCGGCGCGATCGAGGCCTGCTGGGCGCAGGCTTTCAGGACGGCTTGCAATAGGTCGGTCCGTCCCGCGGTCTCCGGCTCGGGCCTCGGTGCCTTCGGCGCGCGAGGATGCTCCGATTCAGGGATGGCCAACCCTTCCTGAATGTGGTGCAGCAACGTCTCGCCGTGTCGTTCGACAAGGGAGGACCCGAGCCCGCGCATTCCTCGCAGGGCGGTGAGATCGCCTGGTGGGTGGCGAGCCAGCGCCAGAAGAATTTCGTCCCGGACGATGCGTCCCCGCGGCAGGTTCCGCCGCCGCGCCTCCACCTCCCGCCAGGCGGCCAGTTCGCGCAGGATCGCGCGCGCCCGGGGCTTCAAGGTCTCCCACCCTCGGATGCGCTCGTACCTCATGCGCGGGTCGTTCAGGACCTCCCCTCGTCGGGAAGCCAGCGCGGCAAACTCCTCCTGTGCCCAGTCCAGACGCCGGAAGTTCTTTAGACGCTCGACGAGGTGGGCATGCAAGGGAAGCAGATGCTCCACGTCGGCGAGCGCGTAAGCGAGCTGCTCCTTGGCAAGGGGGCGCTTGCTCCAGTTCGTCAAGGTGTGCTCCTTGCCGAGCGACTTCCCCAGGACGCGTTGGACGAGCTGGGCATAGCCGACCTGCGTCCCGTACCCGACCATCGCGGCGGCCACCTGGGTGTCGAACAAGGGCTTGGGCAGGATCCCCACGTGGAGGTGCAGGAGCTCGAGGTCCTGCCGGCCTGCATGGAACACTTTGTCGATGTGCGGGTCTGCCAGGACCCCGCCGAGCGGGGCGAGGGAGCTGACGGCCGGCACGTCGATCACTGCGGCCTCGTGGTCGAATGCGACCTGAATCAACTCGAGCCGGGGTATGAAGGTCTCCTCGCCGACGAACTCGGTATCGAGCCCGAGGCGGGACGCCTTTGACAGGCGCTCGCAGAGGCCGCACAGCCCCTCGTCGTCGGTCACGTACTTGTCGGATGAGGGTTTCACGCTGGGCACGCGTCCGCGGGAATCGGCAGGTGGTCGTGGCGTGAGGCGGTCATGACTCGCGTGGCGGCTCGGTTTGAGAGAAGCTGTACTGCTCTTTCAGGTAGTTGTACGCCTCGATGATGCGCCGTAGCTCTGGCTCGGCTGTGCGATCGCCCTTGCGGCGGTCCGGGTGGAGCGTCTTGGCACGCTGACGGAACGCGCGGGTAATCATCGCCATCGAGGTCCCGTGCTCCAAGCCGAGCGCCTGAAGCGCTTCCGCCGTGGTGTTGATCTCTCCCCGTGGCGCGTCGCCGCCGCCGCCCCCGCTCCCGGTGGCGGACCGGAAGAACGCCGAGAAATTGAACGAGCGCCGCCGCCGTCGGGGGCGTTGCCGGACCTCGCTGTCGAGCTCTTCGAACCGGTCTTCGACAAAGTCCAACCTCGCTTCGAGCCGCGAGGCCACCGAGCGCTCGTAAGTCTCCGGGAGCTCCTCTTCGATCAAGCGCAACAGACGGTCGATTTCCGTGAACCCCTCCTCCACCTTGAGGTACGAGTCCATGCGATCCTGCATCATATGCTCGATCGCGAAATCCAGGCTGTATTCGGTCTTCGCCCGGAGGCCCTCGATACGCCGGTGCATGGAAATGCGGAATTTGATCAGCTTTTCGGGATCAAACGGCATAGATCTCTGCGCAGCCTGCCTGGTGATCCGCCGATTCTAGCACAACCATCTTTCCGCCACAGCCCGGAATCAGCCCGGCCCCTTCACCCTAGCCGTCTCTCCCGCCCGTCATTCCCGCAGAAGCGGGAATCCATCTTGTTCCCACGGACAAAGCATGGATCCCGGCCTCCGCGAGGACAGGGATGGATCCCCGCTAAAAACCGCGGGGATGACAGATGGAGGTTTGGTCAGATCGGCGCGTGCCGGCTTTGTGGCGCCACCGACCCTATGGTAGACTCCGCGGTCTTTTCGGGGCCGGGAGGATCGAGCCGTGAACAGTGAGGAGTCCGAAGTGTCTCGCGGCCTCTTGCGATACGTCTTATCAATGATCGAATTTTCTGAGGAGGCATCATGAGGCGGTTGTGTGGCTTCTGTGTGATGTTGATCGGCATGTTTTGTTTCGTCACAACGACATCCGCCATTAATCCTGCCGGCTACGGGCAGGCGGGCGGGGAATTCGACATCAAGGTTCCTCGGGTCCCGGCCGGCGAGCTGGCCGAGGCCAAGCGGTTGAAACCACCCTTCAAGCCGACGCCCGAGATTCTCGCGGAGGGGAAGCAGATTTTCCTTGGACGCGGGACCTGCTTTCAATGCCATGGGATGGAGGGCAGGGGCAACGGTGGCGCCGCCAAGGTGCTGCCCATCAAGCCGCGCGATTTCACGAATTCGAAGTTTCACAAAGTCCGGACGCCCGGCGAGATGATGTGGGTGCTCAAGAACGGAAGTCTGGGACAGTCCGGCCGGGTGCCCGGAACCGGGATGCTCCCGATCGTCGGTCAGTTTTTGAGCGAGGAGGATGGATGGAAAGTCATTCTCTACGAGC
>JBFISJ010000052.1:0-14355 GCA_041608595.1 Nitrospiraceae bacterium | reverse complement strand
GTCATCGCAAGTATGTCATTCACCCAGTTCGAGGTGAGTATTACGAGATCGTGACGGCGGAGAAAAAAGACCTGATCAAGCGTCTCGTCTACCCCGCCCTGCCCCGCCACGCGGTTGGCAAGGGCATTCACTTCAGCCCGCGCCCCAACGGGCAAATGTTCGTCGGGCCGAACGCGGTGGCCGTGGACGACAAGAGGGACTATACGTCCCGCAAAACTCCGCCGGGCGTGTTCATTGAGGCGTTGCAGAAATTCCTGCCGGCGCTCGAGGAGCGCGATCTTCGCTGGGCCTACTCCGGCATCCGCCCTCGCGTCGAGTTCGGAGACAGCCGACCCAACGATTTCATCGTCGCCGTGGATCACAAAGACCCCCCACTCATCAACCTCATCGGCATCGAGTCTCCCGGACTGTCCGCGGCTTTGGCGATCGCCGGCCATGTCGGGCGACTGCCATGCCTTCACGAACGCTTCGCTCGCCATGGCGACGGCGCCCCCTCCTCTCACGACGCCTGAGACCGTTGACGGAGCAGCCGCTCCTCCTCTTCCTTCCGCAAGACCCGGTGGAGCGTCTTTCCGTGCAACGATCGAGGCAGTTCCTCGCGAAATTCGATCTTCTTGGGCACCTTGTAGGAAGCCAAAAACCGCCGGCAGTGCGCCAGGAGCTCTTCGGGAGAGACGGCCTTCCCATCAAGGACCACGAACGCCTTGATCATCTCCGTGCTTTCGGCGATCGGCACCCCGATCACCGCGGCGTCCTGGACCTCCGCGTACAGCAGCAACACGCGCTCGACCTCGGAGGGATACACATTCAAGCCGGATCCGGAGAGGATCATGTCCTTTTTACGATCGACGATGTAAAAGAAGCCGTCCTCATCCATGCGAGCCATGTCGCCGGTGGCCAGCCATCCCTCCGGCTTGACGACCTTGGCGGTTTCTTCGGGATGGTTCCAGTACCGCTCCATCACCTGGGGTCCGCGCACCCAGAGCTCCCCGATCGCCCCCACGGGCACCTCGCCGCCGCTCTCATCGACCACTTTCGCCTCTGTGCTTGGAATGGGCAATCCGATGGAGCGCTTCACCGAGAGACCAGTCGGGATATTGCAGTGCGTGACCGGGGAGGCTTCGGACAGACCGTACCCCTCGATCAGAAGCTGGCCGGTCCGTTCCCTAAACTTCTTGAGCAGGCGATAGGGAAGGCCTGCGCCGCCCGTGATACAGAACCGCGCGTCCTCGAAGTCCTCCGGACGACAGTTCTTCAGGAGCTTCTCGACGAGCGCGGGGACCAGGGTGATGACCGATGGCCTCTTCCGCCTGATCAACCGCAGCAGCATCCTCACGTCCCGGGGATCCGGCACCAGCACCATGCATCCGCCGACTGACAGGCAGACGTTCTGCGTGACCGTCATGCCGAACACGTGAAAGAGGGGAAGCGCCGCGAGGAAGCGCTCCTCTCCATGGGCAGGCGCAAACCAGGTCATGACCTGGTGGACGTTGGCGGTCAGGTTGCGGTGGCGCAGCTCCGCCCCTTTGGACACCCCCGTCGTGCCGCCCGTGTACTGCAGCAGCGCGACATCCTCCGGGGTGACGGCCGGCAGCCTGTCCGGGCTCATGGGCGAAGGCATTTCCACCAGATCGCGGAAAAGATGCGTTCGGTTGTTCAGCGGGATCGTCGACGCCGGCCTGTGGTTCCGCTGCTCGTAAAAAAATTTCGCGATGGCGGTCATGTAGTCGGTCACGCGGGTGACGATGACGAGGTCGAGATCGAGCGGCTGGATCTTGTGGTAGAGGGTGTCGAGGACGACAACGGCTCGCGCCCCGGCGTTGCGAACCTGAACGGAGAGCTCGTGCGGGGTGTAAGTCGGATTGCAGGCCACCACGATGCCGCCAGCCCTCAATATCCCGAAATAGGCGATGACCGACTGCGGGAGGTTGGGGAGGCACAGGGCCACACGGTCCCCCTTGCAGACACCGAGCGCCGCCAGGCGGCAGGCAAAGCGCTCGATGAGCGTGTGGAGCTCCTGGTAGGAGAGGGTTTTTCCGAAAAAGTACAGGGCGGTACGGCGGGAGAATTTCTGCGCGCTGCGAGACAAGACTGTGACCAGGGTTTCAGCGCGCAGAGGGACTTCGCGGGGAACACCCTCGGGGTAGTTCAAGAACCAGGGGCGCTCAGACATGCCACACTCCCCTTAGAGCCTCGGCTAGGATGAACGATGAGACTAGAACACTGCCTTCGCGAGAGACGTACAGGGCTCAAAACGCTTGCCATAGTTGACCGCCAGGGATTGCAGCTCGTCAGCCACCTGAGCGGGTGTCATCGTTTGCCGGGCCCAGGTGAGAAGCCCCCCACGGAAGGCAGGGAAGCCAATCCCATATGTCAGCCCGAAATCCACCTGCCATGGATGGTCCACGATCCTGTCGTGGAGACAGCGCGCAGCTTCGTCGATCATCGGGAGAAACAGGCGTTTGTGAATGACCTCATCGGACCCGGGACCTTGCCCCTGACCGAACGCACGCCGATAGCCGGCAATGGCTTGGACCGCCTGCGGATTCTCCTTGCCCTTCTTCCAGAACGTCAGGGGCGGCTTCCCTTGCGGAAGCAGGCTCTGGAGTAGTACCTCGCGAGACTCGATCCTGGGTCCAAGCACGGCGATGGAGGTCAGCACGTGCAGGGCGACTGGAAGGCCGATCAGGTCGAGGAGCTCCAAGGGCCCCATGGGGCGCCCGCTGTCCACCGCCATCCCAAAGCTCGTGGCGACCGCATCGATTCTCCTGATGGGTACGCCTTCGCTGACGAGTATCACGGCTTCCGCCAGGTATCGCACCAGGATCCTGTTCACCAGAAACCCGGGGCCATCGCGCACGACGAGCGGAAACTTGCCGAGCCGCTTGGCCAGGCCCAAGGCTTGCGCGAGCGCGGTCTCGGACGTGAAGCCCGCGCGGACGACCTCGACCAACTGCATTTTGGCCACGGGATTGAAGAAATGGAGCCCCACGCAGCGTTCCCGATGGACGGCGTTCTCGGCAATCTCCGCGAGGGTGTAAGAAGACGTGTTCGTGGCGAAGACGACATCAGGGCGCACCGCCGCTTCAACCTCCCCGAGGACTGCTCGCTTCACATCCAGCTTCTCGGATACGGCTTCCACAATCAGAGAAGCTCCCCTCAGGTCTTCGAGACGAAGGGTCGGGGCAATCCGCATCATGCGATAGCGCAGGTCGGAAGGACGGATCATCCGTTTTCGCAGCTGCGTGGATTGCGCCTGGTGAATCTTGCCCATCGCCTTTGCGAGGATCTGGGAGGACACATCCCGCAGAATGACCGTGGATCCCTTCTCGGCGAGCTGCCCGGCGATTTGCGATCCCATCAATCCGGCCCCCAACACCCCGACGCAGGCAGGCGAAACCGGGGCGCTGCTGAGGCCCCGCTTGATCTTCTCGCCGGTCAGAAACAAGTTCACAAGGTGTGCTGAAATCGGACCGGCCAGTTGCTGGAGCAGGAGGGGCTTTTCCACGTCCTGCGACCCCTTCAGCACATCCAGACGCAGTCCCCGCTCAACCGCATCGATGGCACGGAGTGGAGCAGGATAAAAGTTTCGAACACGCTTGGCGACCTGGCGGCGCGCGTAGCGGCACAGAACCGTTCGGACGCCGGGGAAGGTCAAGAGTCTTTGGCGGGCCCCGAGGGTCCGCCGCCGCGCGGGAGCCGACGACAGCGCGCGGGCCTTCGCGATGGCGGCTTGCACGACCGCTTCCTTCTGAACGGCTTCCAGCGTCCGTGCCCGAGCCGACACCGATGCCACCATCCCATCGATAAGACCCATCCTGAGGGCCTGCCGCGGATAGATCGTCCTTCCTGTCGTGATCATCGCCAGGGCCGCGGGCAGGCCAATGAGGCGGGGGAGCCGCTGGGTGCCGCCGAAGCCGGGGATGATGCCGAGCTTGACCTCGGGGAGCGCGAAGCAGGTTTTCGAGTGGGTGCTCGCGAGGCGCGCGTGGCAGGCGAGGGCCAGCTCGAGCCCTCCACCCATGCAGGCCCCCTCCACCGCGGCCACAAAAGGCTTCGAGGAGGACGCCATGGCGCCGAAGAGCTCGTGCACGGTCGTGACGAGCTGCCCAATTTCCTCATAGGCGTGACGGGCCTGCGCGTCGTGGATGCGCTCCAGGTTGGCCCCGGCGCAGAAGGTTTCCTCCTTCAAGCTCACGAGAACCACGCCCGTGACCTCGTCCGTTTCCCGGGCCTGCCGCACGACCTCCTGCCAGCCGGCGATGCTTTCCGCATCCAGAACATTGACCGACTTCCCGCAATAGTCGAAGCCCGCTAGCAGGATACCGCCATCGAGCGCGACGGTTCTAAAATGTCGGCGTTCCGCGCCAGCCTTCGCGGACTGGGTCTGATCTTCGCAATCCGTCATCGTCTCTCCAGCACCATCGCCACCCCCTGGCCGCCCCCGACGCAGCCGCTGATCAGCGCCCGTTCAGCGTCGCGCCGCTTCAGTTCGAGCAAGGCGGTGAGGGCCAACCGCAGGCCCGACACCCCCACCGGATGCCCGAGTGCGATGGCGCCGCCATGCGGGTTGAGGTCATGCGGAGGAATCTCACCGAGGCGTCCGGACAGGCCGTAGCGGCCGAACTTGCTTTCCATCAGCGCGGGGGAGTCAAGGATACGGAGAATGCCCAGGACCACGGCGGCGAAGGCTTCATTGATCTCAACGACCGAAAAATCCTTGAGTGCGAGGCGGGCCTTCGAAAGAACTTGAGCGATGGCCCCGACCGGCGCGAGGCCCATGCAGGCAGGCTCATATCCAAAATCGGCGTAGTCCCTGACGTAGCCCAGGATGGGCAACCCGAGCGATTTGGCCTTGCTCTCTTCCATGAGCAGCAAGGCGGCGCCTGCATCCGTCACCTGCGAAGAATTTCCGGCAGTCACGGAGCCGTGATACCGATCAAAGACCGGCTTCAGGTCTTGGAAGGTCTCCTGGCTGGCATCCTCACGAATTCCGTTGTCGCGTTCGACGGCCACGCTGCGCTCGGGCACATACATCGGCACCACTTCGTCTGCAAACAGCCCGTTCTTCCACGCCTCGGCCGCGTTCCTGTGCGACCGAACGGCAAAGGCATCCTGGTCCTGGCGCGTGAGGCCGAAGGCGGGATCCTTGGCGACATTTTCCGCGGTCAATCCCATGATGAGGTCGCACATCGGATCTGTCAGACCCATCACGAGGCCGATCCGCGGAGGGTACTTCTTCAGGTTGAGGAGCTTGGGGAGGAGGGCGAGGAAGCGGCTGGCGCGGTCTCGAACCGTCTTGGCCTTCCCAAACTGCAGGAGGAGGTCAGCCGCGGCGTGGTGGTAGGCGATCGGGATCCGGCTCATCGCCTCCATCCCGATGACGAGCGCGGTATCCGCGTCGCCGCTCTTGATGCGCAAGCTCGCATAATAGAGCGCCGTCACACCTGATCCGCAATTCTTTCCCGCCACCGTATCCGCGGGGATTGCAGCGGGAAGCCCGCCGGTGACCGCGGCGACTCGTGTCGGGTTGACCGCGTGCGTCGGGGTCGCCACGTTGCTTCCCAGGACGCAATCGATGGTCTCGAGGGGAAGGTTCCAACGATGACAGCGCGTGGCCATTTCGCGGACGACCCAGGCCCCGAGCACCTCCGCGTCGGTCTCGCGAAAGTCGGTCCCCTCTTTGCACAGGGGGGTTCGAAACCCGTCGACTATGACGACATGACGCATGTCGCGCTCCCTGGCTGCCTCCTTCCGTACATCCTACCACGGCCAAGACGGTCCGCCACCTAGGCTGGGGGCCAGGTTCCCCCTACGATGGAGTGGGGTAGCCCGTAGACTGACACCGGCTTGACACCGTTTGAGACCTGTCTGGGCTCACGTTGGTTGGCACCTGCCGCGAGTCGCAGACAGGTGGTAGCATGATACAAACGGGCAAATTGACAGCTCGCGTGCTAGCTGTAAGGATGGACCCTGGTGCCTCACAAACCCAGCGCAGCAAACGGGATGCCCATGGGAAAACAGGGAATATTTGAAGGATCGGTGGCGGTCGCTGAGACCGCACGCGACCGAGCCGCCTACTCCGGCTTCCTCGCCGGCCTGTTCGAGGCGGACGTCCGGTGGGACCTTCTGACGTCCGTGCCCCTCCCGGAGATGAGTCCCGCGGCCTTGGATTTCCTCGCGCGATTCAAGGCGGCGATCACCCCCCTCGATCCAGATCGTGTCGACAGCGAAGGCGAGCTGCCGGAGACACTCCTGAACCGGCTCGCCGAGCTCGGCGCGCTCGGGATGAAGATTCCCACACGCTTTGGGGGCAAGGAGCTCACGCAATACGAGTACCAGCAGGTCGCCACGCTCTGCGGAAGCTACGACGCTTCGCTTACCGTGTTCCTCTCGGCGGCTCAATCGATCGGGGTGCCCGAGCCGCTGCGCCTCTTCGGCACGGAGGAGCAAAAAGCCAAGTACCTTCCCAGGCTCGCACGGGGCGAGATCTCGGGGTTTGCGCTGACCGAGAAATCCGTGGGATGTGACATCGCCAAGGTGGAGACCTACGCCGTGCGCGTGAAGGAAAACGGGAGGACGGTCGCCTATCGCCTCACGGGCGAAAAATTCTTCATCACCAATTCCGCCAAGTCGGATAGCGAATTTCTCTCCTCCATGCTCGTGGTCATCGCGAGGATCGTCGACCACCCGGGGGAGGCGACAGATCCTCAGGCGCCCAGGAAATACGGCGCGTTCATCGTCGAGCCCCGGCAGCCGGGTTGCTCGGTCACGCGACTGCGTTTCGAGGGGGTGCGGGGCATCTACAACGGGGCGCCGACATTCGACAACGTCCATGTCCCGGTCGACAATCGCCTGGGCAGCGAAGAGGACGGGCTGCGCATCGCGCTCGCCACGCTGACGGTCGGCCGCCTCACACTGCCGGCGGCCTGTCTGGGCGGATTGAAGCAGTGCCTGTCCGTGATGCGCTGGTGGGCGGGAACGCGTGTCCAGTGGAACAAGCCGATCGGCGAGCACACGCTGGTGGGACAAAAACTCTGCCGCGCGGCGGCCTACTCCTTGGCGCTCGAAGCGATGATGGCCCTCTGCGGGGCCTGGGCGAACAAGAAGGCCGACTTACGGCTCGAGTCGGCGGCGGCGAAGATCGTGGGCAGCGAGTGGTACTGGGACGTCGTCAACGATCTCTTTCAGGTGCGAGGGGGACGGGGGTTCATGACGGTCGAGTCCCAGCGCAAGAACGGCGAGTTCGCCGTTCCTGCCATGCGCATGCTCCGCGACGCGCGCATCAATCTCGTGTGGGAGGGAACCAGCGAGATCCTTCGGATCTGGATGGCGCGCGAGGCACTCTCACCCTACATCGAGCAGGGCCTCGCGTTTCTTGAAGGGCCACCCTCGAAAAAGATCAGCGCCCCGCTCTACTACGCGCGCATGGCCCTTCGCGCCTGCCTACCGTCGTTGAAGGCTCGACGGAGCTCCGCGCTGTTTGGAATGGAATACACCCGATGGGTTCGCTTCATCGAGGCCTCGGCCAGGCGCTTGACCCGCGCGACGCTGGCCGTGACCGTCCGCCACCGGCAGGGTCTTCATAACAAGCAGCTGCTGCTGCAGGACCTGGTGAATGACAGCCTCTGGCTCTTCTGCATGACGGCCACCCTGTGGTATGCGGCTCAGGAACCGATGCGGCGCAAGCCCGGCATGAGAGAGCTGTGTGATTACTTCTGCCGTGACATGGCAGCCAAGCTCTCCACCTACTCTTCCCCGGCGATGGGAAGGCGCGGCCGGAACACGGACAGATCGGTCTACAAGCTGGCCAAGAAGATCATGGACGGCGAGTACACCTGGCTGGAGGAAGGCATCCTGCCGCTGCGGGAACAGTGAGTCATGGGCGCATTGAAGAGGCCACTCATCTTGGCAAGCCCGTTGATAGGTCCCGTGAAGCGCACCTAGACCTGCCTATTTCAATCACATTAACGCCCAGTTATCGCTTCGAGACATTGAAGTGGACGTGGACGATGTCGCCGTCCTTAACCGTGTAGTCCCGCCCCTCGGATCGGATCAACCCCTTCGCGCGCAGCGCCTTTTCCGACCCGTGCGCATGGAAGTCGTCGAAGGAATACACATCTGCTCGAATAAAGCCGCGGGCCAAGTCGGAGTGGATCTTCCCCGCCGCGGCGACGACGTTCTCCCCGACCGGAATGGTCCAGGCGCGGCATTCATCCTCGCCCACGGTGAAGAAGGAGCAGAGTCCCAGCAGACGATAGACCTCGCGGACCAGCTTGTGGGCGGCCGCCTCCTCGAGCCCCATCTCTTCCAAGAAAGCCCCCCGCTCCTCCGATGGAAGCTCCCCGATTTCCTGCTCCAACTTTGCCGAGAGTCGGATCGCGTCCGGGCACCGTTTCTTGACCGCATCCGGAAGCGCTCCCTTGGGAGGCTCCGCGACGTTGAGCATGACGAGCAGCGGTTTCTGGATGAGAAACGCGAAGCTTCGCACCAGCTTCTGTTCGGCGGCGTCCATTTCTACGCTCGCCAGGGACTCCCTCGCTTCCGCCTCCTTTTTCAGTCGCTCGAGAAGGACGAGCTCCCGCTGATCCTGCTCTTGCGTTTTGCTGGCCTTGGTGACTGAGACCCGCAGCTTCTCGATCCGCTTGTCCATCATCTCGAGATCGGCAAAGAGGAACTCCGTCTTGACGGTGTCGTAGCTCTCCGCCGCCTGCTCGAGGGTCTGCCCCTCCGCGTAGGCCGCAAAGACCAGGATGAGCGCGTCCACTTCCCGCAATTGCGCCATGATCCGCTTCTTGTGCTCGCTCGTCTCTCCCAGGTCGAGCCCGGGGAAGTCGAGCACCTCGAGGTGAGCCGGGGTGTGCTTGCGCGGCTTGAAGACCGTGGTCAGGTACTCGAGGCGGGAGTCCTGGACCGGAACCACGCCGGGAACCGGGGCCTGCCCGGCCGCACGCGCCGGATCGGGAGCATGTCCGGTAATGGCCGCAAACAAGGTGCTTTTGCCCCCGAGCCGGGGACCGGCGAGTCCGATCTTCATACCTGTCCTTCGTTAGAGACAAGCGTCATGCGGGGGAATGCCACGTTGGGTCTCACACGCTCGTAGTCAGGCATGACTGTTTCCTCTCCTTAATGTTTTTGGGGTCTCGGGCGTGCTTCGCTGCTCGACCAGGCCGTGAAGAGCTCGAGGCTTTCGTCGCGGAGCAGACCGCCGGCGACTTCGATCTTGCTCTGGCTGAGCTGCTTCATCCGGCCGGAGGTGATGGGGATCTGCCGGATGCCAAACCGCGCGGCGTCGGCAATGCTGCAGGCGTACACGATCCGCCCGACGTTGGCCCAGAGGCATGCGCTGAAGCACATCGGGCAGGGCTCGCAGGTGGCATACATGACCGAGCTGGAGAGGTCCAGCGTCTTCAGGCGGCGAGTTGCTTCCCGAATCGCCGCCATCTCCGCGTGAGCGGTGGTATCCAGATCAGACCGCGCGCGGTTGTGAACGGCCGCGATGACCTTGCCCCTCCTCACGAGACACGCGCCGAAGGGCATCTCCCCTTTCTGCAGCCCTTGCCAAGTCGCCTGGATGGCCAGGCGCATGTAGTCTGCGTCCGTCATCTTCGCCCCACGGAGCACTGGGACCGGGGACCGCTAGCAGCTCGGGCTATTCGATCTTGTCCAACTTGATGTGGAGTTCCTTGAGCTGGGCGGGATCGACATGGGAGGGGGCCTCGGTCATCGGGCACTGGGCCTTTTGCGTCTTCGGGAACGCGATGACGTCGCGGAGAGAGTCGGCGCCGCCCAAGAGCATGACGATCCGGTCCAACCCGAAGGCGATGCCGCCATGGGGCGGGGCGCCGAAGCTCAGGGCTTCGAGGAGAAAGCCGAAGCGGCTCTGTGCCTCCTCCTTGCCGATGCCGAGGAGGTCGAAGACCTTCTCCTGCAAGTCCCTGCGATGAATACGGATGCTCCCACCCCCCAGCTCCGTGCCGTTGAGGACGACGTCGTAAGCCTTGGCCCGCACCTCGAGCGGGTTGCTGTCCAGCAGGCTCACATCTTCCTCCCGTGGCGCCGTAAACGGGTGGTTTACCGCCACATAGCGGCGGGCTTGCTCGTCCTGCTCAAGGAGCGGGAAATCGACTACCCACAGTGGCCGCCAGGCCGACTCATCGATCAACCCGAGCTGTTTGCCCAGGTGCAGACGCAACCGCCCGAGCACATCGTGCGTCACGGCGGGCTTGTCGGCCACGAAGAGCAGGAGGTCGCCGGGCTCGGCGCCCGGCAGGGCCGCCAAGAGCCGCTGGGCATCGAGGAATTTCGAGATGGTCGAGTCCAGCTTCCGGTCCGCCGTCACCTTGACCCAGGCGAGACCCTTGGCACCGAAGCTCTTGGTCAACTCGACCAAGCCGTCGATCTGATTGCGCGCGATGCTCGCCCCACCCTTCAGGATCAGGGCCTTGACCATCCCGCCCTTCGACGCCGTCTCCTGAAAGACCCTGAATCCGGAATCCGCGGCAAAGGCGGTGACGTCATGGAGGGGTAGATCCAGTCGGAGGTCCGGCCGATCCGATCCATACTTGCCCATCGCCTCTTGATAAGTCATACGCGGAAAGGGCGCGGGCAGTGTGACACCGGCGGACCGGAAGACCTGCAGGACCATCTGCTCCATGAGCGTCATCACCTGCTCGGTCTCGACGAACGAGAGCTCCACGTCGATTTGCGTGAATTCCGGCTGCCGGTCCGCCCGGAGGTCCTCGTCACGGAAGCAGCGGGCGACCTGGTAATACCGGTCGCAGCCGCTCACCATGAGAATCTGCTTGAACAATTGCGGAGACTGCGGGAGCGCGAAAAAGGCGCCCGCATTCACGCGGCTGGGGACCAGGTAATCGCGCGCGCCCTCGGGGGTGCTCTTGGTCAACATCGGCGTCTCGATCTCGAGGAACCCCTGCCCGTTCAGGAACGAGCGGATCTCCTGCACGACGTTGTGGCGGAGCGTCAGGAGCTGCTGCATCCTCGGCCGGCGCAAGTCGAGGTAGCGATACTTGAGTCGCACGGCCTCGGTGGCATCCGTCTCGTCCTCGATTACGAACGGCGGCGTCTGCGCCTCGTTGAGAATGTCCATCTCCTCGACGAACACCTCGATGCCACCCGTCGGCAGGTCGGGATTCTCGGATCCTTCCGGCCGGCGCCGGACCGTCCCGGAGATCGCCACGACGAATTCACTTCTCAGCACATGCGCCTGCTGGTGGGTCCCCGCGTTAAATTCGGGGTTGAACACGGTCTGCGTGACGCCGAATCGGTCGCGCAGGTCGATGAAGATCACGTTGCCATGATCACGGCGACGGTGCACCCATCCGCACAGGCTGACGGACCGACCCTCATGGGTCTTGGTGAGCTCGCCGCACGTGTGTGTCCGAGGTTTCATATCTTGTTTCGTTTGATCAGGCCCGGGGCGCGTGGCGAGGGGCAGGGGGCACGTAGGGAGTTGGCCCTGCCCTGAGCTTGCTGTTTCACGGCCAGTGACAGATCGAAATTATACATGGGCACGACTCGAACTCTAAGATGCCATGGGCTCTTCTCCATCTCTCTTCACCCCTGGCCTTGTGCCTCTCGCCCGGAGTCCAGGCTTCGACCCACCCATTCTTTTTGCGACAAGTCTTCTGACTGCGTTGGCTTCGCGATCAGTCAAATATCGGTAATGTCCGATCGGCAGATCGCCGAGCGAGAGCGGGCCGAACCGGATTCTCATTAGCTTGAGAACGGGGTGGCCGACCGCCTCCAGCATGCGCTTGATTTGATGCTTCCGGCCCTCGTGAATGGTGATTTCGAGCCAGGAGTTCTGGGGCGCCTTCGCCACCTTCTTGACCGTCGCGGGCGCGGAGTGGCCGTCACCCAGGTCCACCCCGTCTCGCAGCGAGTTGATCTCCTCTTCTGTCAGCAACCCTTTTACTTTTATCAGGTAGGTTTTCGGCACGTGATACCGGGGGTGCAGGAGCGCCTGTCCCACCTCACCATGGTTCGTGAGCAAGACCAGGCCTTCACTGTCGAAGTCCAGCCGTCCGACGGGAAAGACGCGCAGTTGGACGCCCCTGAGCAAATCCTGGAGCGTGGGCCGGCCGGCCGGGTCGCCCAGCGACGACACAACACCCTTGGGCTTGTTCAGCAAGATGAACACGTGGGGCGGCTGGGGCTTGAGATGCCGGCCGTCCACCTTGACATGGTCGCGCGCTGGGTCGACCTTGGTCCCCTGCTCGCGGACTACCCGGCCATTGACGGCCACCCGACCCGCGCGAATCAGATCCTCCGCCTTTCGGCGGGAGGTCAACCCAGAATCGGCGATGACTTTTTGAAGACGCACCAGCGCCTCGGGCGAGGGACGCGTGGCGAGGGGCAAGGGGGAAGACACACCCCGTCTCGTTCCGCCAGCTTTTCCTCTAGCCTCGCGCTTCGTGTCTCGTGCCGCTGTCACTTTATTCCCATTCGATTGTGCTCGGGGGCTTCGAGCTGATGTCGTAGACGACACGGTTGACCCCGCTGACTTCGTTGATGACCCGATTCGAGATTTTCCCCAGAAGCTCGGCCGGCAACCGGGCCCAATCCGCCGTCATGCCGTCCAGGCTCGTGACCGCACGGATCACGATCACGTGCTCGTAGGTTCGTTGGTCCCCCATGACCCCGACTGTCCGGACGGGGAGCAGTACGGCGAAGGCCTGCCACAAGTCCCGGTACAAACCGGCCTGCCGGATCTCCTGATCGACGATCGCCTCCGCGTCGCGGAGGATGCGAAGGCGTTCCTTGGTCACCACCCCCAGGATGCGGATCGCCAGGCCGGGCCCGGGGAACGGCTGCCGCCAGATGATGTCGTCAGGCAGCCCCAACTCCTTCCCCAGGAATCGCACCTCATCCTTGAACAGCTCGCGCAAGGGCTCGACCAGCCGCAGCCGCATGTTCGTTGGGAGCCCTCCCACATTGTGGTGGGTCTTGATCATGGCAGAGGGTCCCTTGAAACTGACGCTCTCGATCACATCCGGGTAGAGGGTCCCCTGGACCAGAAACTGGACTTTGCCGCTTCGCTTGGCTTCGGCTTCGAAGTTCTTGATGAACAACCGCCCGATGATCTTCCGCTTCCGCTCCGGGTCCTCCACGTTGCGAAGCGCCGCGAGGAACTGGGAAGCCCGGTCCAGGTATTTCAGATTCAGCTTCAGGCTGGACGCGAAGGTTTTCTTGACTTGGTCCCCCTCTCCCGACCGCAGGACGCCGTTGTCGACGAACACGCAGGTCAGTTGATTGCCAACGGCCCGGTGGGCCAGCGCCGCCGCTACCGCACTGTCCACACCCCCGCTGAGCGCACAGATGACCTGCTTGTCACCAACCTGCTCGCGGATCTGCTGGACCGCCGTGTCCACGTAGGACTGCATGGTCCATGTCGGCCGGCAGCCGCAAATCTCGTAGACGAAATTGCGCAGGATGCGGCTTCCGTCGGCCGTGTGGGCCACCTCGGGGTGGAACTGCAGGCAGTACAGCTTCCGGTCATCAGCAACCGATTTCATGGCTGCGACTGGGGAGTTCGCGGTGTGCGCGATCGACTGAAACCCGTTCGGCATGCACTCGATCCGGTCGCCGTGCGACATCCAGACCGTCGTCGACGCCCCATCGCCGACGCCCTGAAAGAGATCGGAGCGGTCCTCGACCACGAGCTCGGCGCGCCCGTACTCCCGGCGCACGGCCTTGGCCACTCCTCCGCCCAGCAAATGCGTGAGGACCTGCATCCCATAGCAGATGCCGAGGACGGGAATACCCTGCTCAAGCAGCTCGCGTTTGATCAGGGGAGCCTTGCGGTCATAAACGCTGGAGGGTCCACCCGAGAGAATCAACCCCTTCGGGCGAGAGGCGAGGATCGTCGCAAGTGAGGCAGTGCAGGGCAGGATCTGCGAATAGACGTGTGCTTCCCGGACACGACGCGCGATGAGCTGCGTGTACTGGGAGCCGAAATCCAGGACCAGGATGCGATCGTGCCAGAGTTCCATCAATCGTGAACCGTGAATCGTACAACGTTAAACGAAAACGTCACTGATGAAGATGCTCCTCGACACGGTTCACGATTTACGCTACACGTGTACCGACCGGCTAGTCCCAGTCATGTCGGTAGTTGGGGGCTTCCTTCGTGATGATCACATCGTGGACGTGGCCTTCGCGCAACCCGGCCACAGTTTGCCTGATGAATCGGGCATGTTCCTGAAGGTCCGGGATCGTCCCGCAGCCGCAATATCCCATCCCCGCCTTGATGCCGCCCACCAGCTGATGCACGACGCCGGCCAATGTCCCTTTGTACGGCACACGGCCCTCGATCCCCTCCGGCACGAGCTT
>JBFISJ010000051.1:0-14606 GCA_041608595.1 Nitrospiraceae bacterium | reverse complement strand
GGCTGCTCGGGAAACCCTCCCAAATCTGCGAAGAGCCGGCGTCGGACGAACAGGGCCTGATCACCGTAGATGATCCGGGTCCTGTGGACGCGAAAGTTGTCCATGGACGAGATGAGGCGCAACCGCCAGTCGTTGCCCGAGAATTGATGGTAGAAGCCTCCTGCCTGAACCCTGCCATCTGGCTCCATCGCATTGAGTCGAGCGAGCGCTCCCTCCGGCAGAATCGTGTCCGCGTGCAAAAACAATAACCATTCCCCCGACGCAGATTTCGCTCCGGCATTCATCTGGGTCGCGCGGCCTTTGGAGGCGACCAGCAGACGGAGACGAGGCTGAGTCCTGACGATGTCGCACGTTCGGTCCGTGCTTCCCCCATCGACGACGACTGTCTCAAAGCCGCCCTGCTGGCGAGAGAGGCATTGGAGTGTGTGCGGGAGTGCTCGTTCTTCGTTATAAGTCGGAATGATCACCGATACCATACGCTACCGACGTGCGTGACGGGATGATACTCCGCTCATGAAGTCAGCCACTGCGGCAGCCTTGCCTTAAACTCTGCGGTGAGATCTGCCGCGTCTTCATGGATCTCCGACAACATATCTTGCGTCCTCACAATGAGGGACGTCGCCAGCTCTATGTATTCCCGACCCCGAATCTTTAAGACATCCTTCGAAGCTTCCCCGCTCGCGATCGCCCCTTCCAGGGCGCGAAGGCCGAAGGCATGGTGCTCTTCTTCCTGCCGTAGCAAGGTCCGCCGTAGTCGAGTAAAGCCCGCCTCACGCTTCGCCAGACCCACCTCCATCCGCCTGAGAATCACCTCGCCCAGGCCCTCCAGGATAACTTGCTGCCCCATGAGGGTTTCCGCCAGATCACCTCGGAAAACGGCCTGCTCAATCGCCCGTCGATAGAGATCTAAAGGCCCGAAGCAAGGCGGGCTGCCGAGATGGCGGGAGGCGAGCCTGTCTGACGCCGCTTGGAAGACCGCGGCGTGAAGTGCTTCGTGACGTGCCTGGCGCCGAAAGAATCGGCGCGTCCTTGCGTCACGGGCCAGCAGGGCTTGGGAGGTGGCGCAGCTCTGCGCGAGGCGCTCGCCCAGTTCCATGAACTTCAGGAGGCGGGCCAGGGGAAGCCGTTCGTCACCGTGGACCAGCATGGACAACCTTGACCGGCGGTGGCCCGTTGAGCCGCCAATCGTACTCCAGGAATTGGACGGTATAAGGCGTTGTCTCGAGGTCCTGCACCAGGCCCGGGTCCGAGACATACTGCCGCACGTAAGCGATTAGGGACCCGGAATGAGCTACGAAGTCATCCTCGAACCAATCAAAAATTTTGGAAAGATACGCAATTCTCTCCTTGCGATCGAAACGGTTTCGCGTGGGATCGTTGATAAAGGCTCGAGCGCCCCGGTCCAGCTGCTCATCCATTGTATTCGCCCTGAACGCCTGAGATTGAAGGTTGGGGCATGACTTCGATGCACAGACGATGGCGAAGTGAATGCGTGGCTCCTTGAAATCCGGGATCAGGAGGTTTCGCTCGAGATCGTAAAGGTTAATGCGCTCGCCGCCGACCTGGTAAGCACGGCCTATGAAGTAGCCGTATCGACCAAACGTGGTCCTCGGGGAATAGCCGTCGAGAACGCCCTTAATGGCAAATGCATTGTAGGCATTAATCCAGAAGGCCAGCTGCGCCTCACGCGTGGGTAGACTATTCGGATCGACTCGGTCCAACTGTTTGGTGTAGGCGTCAAACCTGCTATCAGCGGATATCCCTGGGTAGCTGACGACACCATCGTGGACATGGTCTCGGAGCACCTGATCGAATGTCCCATGAGAAAAATCTTTCGCATGGATCGGCTCCGCCGGGTGGAACGTCTTCGGAACCATCGAGCAGCCGGACACCAGGAGGAGTATTACCAAAGGAGGAAGCCACAGTCTCATACGCCACCCGTCTCAGTCATCAACGGCTTGAGCTTTGTCGGAGTCACGAGCGCCGCCACAGGGTGCCGTAGAGTCGACCCCACGACACGGCTGCAGAGCATGTTACAGGAAGAGTGATCCGAGCATTGCCGGATCGCGGCCGTATCAAATTGCCCCAAGATCTCTGACAACGACAATTGGAGGAGATTCCCCGACTTCGGCAAAGCAAGACAAGGCGACACGCTCCCTGATGCATCGATAGCAATGCTGTACCGTCCTGCGTCGCACCGCTCCAGCGACTCGCCGTTTAGCCACCGGATGTTGTCACGAAGATAATGCCGAAAATACCCAGAAGGGACAAGGCCCGAATCCAGCACTTCTTGAAAGACCCTTGTCAAGGTCTCGTGTCGGTATTGAAGCACGAGGTCCGCTTTCCCATACCGCCCGACTCCCCAGTGATACGCCCCCACGACCGGAATGAAGCCATGGGCTCGCGCGAAGCGCACGACTTCGAGGACGTCATCCCTGTTCACTTCGCTGGCAATGCAGGTGACATATTTGGGATTGGGAAATTCATCTAGCAGCGTAATCCCAGACAAGACCGCCCGCAACTGGTCTTTTCCCCTAATCGTGTGATAGCGCTCCCTGTCAAGAGTGTCGAGGCTGAGCGAAATGTTGAGCGGTAGACGCGATAGGCGAGAAACAAGTCCGGGCGTGAGCCGAGTACCGTTGGTGATCAGCGTAAGCCCAAACCCGATCTCTGCCAAGTCCTCCAGTACTTCAGGAAGATCCGTTCTCAACAAGGGCTCGCCTCCTTGCACAAACACAAAACGGAGACCATCAATGTAGAGACCGTTGAAGACCCGCCGAATCTCCTCACGGCTCATCTCATAGCGGCCCACATTCAGGGGGAGGCCACAATATCCACAGTCCGAGTTGCACCTCAGGCAGACCTCAAAAATTACGAGGACAGGACGGCCCCGAAGCAGATTCACAATCGGCCGGGCAGTATTCTTGGGGAGGCGCATTGCAGACAACCACGTCTCGGGTAGATAGGATGGACTCTTATGCAACGGACCGGAAGAACAGATCGTGATCGAGAATAATGATGGCCTGGCGCTCGATCCGCACGAGTCCCCGGCGACGGAATTGGCCGAGCACCGCGCTCACCGTCTCCCGGTTGCACCCGATCAGATTCGCCAGCTCCTGGTGGGTGACGCGCACACGCACGGGGCCCTCCGCCTTTGTGGCTCCGTTCGGCAGCGCGCTGAGCTCCTGCAGGGCGTGAATGATGCGGGCGGGCACGTCGCGGAAGATGAGGCCCTCTACCCGACCGTGCAGGGCGCGCAGCCGAGCGCCCAACAACTTGGTGAGTTCAAGCGCGACGTCCGGATGACGCCGCAGGTGCGCGAGAAACTCGTCACGTGCAACCACCGCCAGGGTCACCTCGTCCAGCGCTTCGGCACAGGTCTCGCGGGACGTCCCCTCCAGCGCCTCGAGCTCGCCGAAGAGGTCGCCGGGGCCCACGATGGCAAAAGTGACCTCCTTGCCGTTGCGCGCCCAATTGGAGATCTTCACCCGGCCCTCGGTGACCAGATAAACGGCCTGAGCCGGATCGCCAGGAAGATAAACCGGCTGACGCCGCCGAACGGTCTGGACCGTGGCCAGGCGCTCCAGACCGCTCACACTTCGCGGCCTGGGAATTGGAGCCGCAACGCCATCCGGAGGCGGTGCCGAGCTGGTGGCATGAACCGTCATGGACCCCCTCCTGCTGATGCCGATGCGATGAGGCGAAGCCGGTCCCTCCCGTGCGAAGGGTCGCGGTTCTTTCGTTCGTCGCAGGCTCGGGGGTTTCCTTACGGACGGGACTGAATAAGGAGGTGGGTTGGTGACTGGGGGGCAGGGAAGCCGGGGCTCACTAACCGCCTGACGCCCGTTCGACATGCCCCCCAAACTTAAACCGCATCGCCGACAGCACCTTCTCGGCGAAGCTCGCGTCCTGACGGCTGCGGAACCGGGTATAGAGGGAGGCTGACAGGACGGCGGCTGGGACGGCTTCTTCGACCGCGGTCATGATAGTCCAGCGACCCTCGCCCGAGTCTTGAACCGAGCCCGAGAAATTTGACAGGGTCGGATTTTCCAGCAACGCGATGGCGGTCAGATCCAGGAGCCAGGACGACACGACACTGCCACGCCGCCAGACCTCGGCGATGTCGGCCAGGTTCAAATCGTATCGATGCCCCTCCGGCAGCTCCTTGGAGTTCGCGTTTCGAAAGATATCGAATCCTTCGGCATAGGCCTGCATCAGGCCGTACTCGATGCCGTTGTGCACCATCTTCACGAAGTGGCCGGCCCCGGCGGGGCCGCAGTACAGGTACCCTTCCTCCGCCGTACCTCCGGCTTTCTCACGGCCCGGCGTGCGCTCGATCTCGCCGCGACCCGGCGCGAGCGTCTTGAACAAGGGGTCCAGCCGTCCGACGGTCTGCTCCGGCCCGCCAATCATCATGCAGTAGCCGCGCTCCAGGCCCCAGACGCCGCCGCTTGTGCCGACGTCGATATACTGAACGCCTTTCGGCGCGAGCGTCTGGCTGCGTCGCACGTCGTCCTTGAAGTAGGTGTTCCCGCCGTCGATGATGACGTCTCCACTCTCCATCCGTTCACCGAGGGCGGTCACCGTGTCGTCAGTCGGCTTGCCCGCCGGAACCATCACCCAGACGGCTCGCGGTTTCTTGAGCTTGCCCAGCAACTCCTCGAGCGACGCCGCGCCCGTGGCCCCTTCCTTCGCCAACCCCTTCACGCTGTCGGGGTTGCGATCAAAGACGACGCACTGGTGGCCGCCCCGCATCAGGCGACGCACCATGTTGGCGCCCATTCGTCCGAGTCCGATCATGCCGAGCTGCATAGCCGCCACTCCTAGTTAAGAGGCAAGATGTCTATTGCCCCGAGCGAGGCCCCGCCGGGGGCCGAGTTGAAGAGCCTGACGCCAGACCCCTTACGCGTCCGAGAGCGCTTCCAAAACCGCAGTCCTGAGCGTCGCCAGGCCCGCCTGTACATCTGGGCCGAGGTGCACGCGAAGCGCCCGGCGCCGTCGGGCGACGAGCACCTGGAAGTCACCCCGTGCCTGGGCCGCCTTGACGGTTCCGAAGGTGTACCGTTGTCCGGGCACTGCCAAATCGTTCTGATCATGGCAGGTGACCTGGAGCATCACGCCGGTGTTCGGTCCTCCCTTGTACGCCTGACCGGTCGAGTGCAGGAAGCGCGGCCCGAAGCCGAGGCAGGTGGCCACCTGTTTCTTGTCGCGGATCAGATGCCGGATCGCTTGGAGCTGGGCGTCGTGCGGCTCACTCATCTCGATGTAGGCGAGCACCGCCGCGTAGTCGCCGGGGACCAGGCGATTCAAATGCGCCCGCAGGTACCCGGTCAAAGTCCGGTCCGTCCCGGCGCCCTTGTGCAACGCCGAGGCATTGTCTGCATCGGTAAAGAGGGTGATGCCCCGGTCGTCCAGGATCGGCTTTTCGGGCGGCAGCGCGCCGGTTTTTTCGTACTGGCTCGTCAATTTCTTCGTCTCGATCTTGCTGGCTTCGACATCAGGCTGGTCGAAGGGGTTGATGCCCATGATCGAGCCGGCAACGGCCGTCGCCACCTCCCACCGGAAGAATTCCTGCCCCAGCGTATAAATCTCCGGCAGCTCGATGCGCACGACGGGGTGGCCCTCCTGCTCCAACGCCGCGATGCCCTCATCCTGCGCCGGATCCGGACCCGTCCGGAGGCGCACATACACGAAGAGCCGATCATGGCCGTAGACCGATCCCGGCCCGAGCGCTTCCCGGTCCACCGGAATGAGGGCATGACCCTGTTTCCCCGTGGATTCCGCCAATAACTGCTCGAGCCACGCTCCCAGATCATAGATCCCCGGAGAGGCCACGATGGTGACCTTGTCGCGGCCGTGCCTGGCGAGCATCCCCAGGATCGCGCCCAGCACGACCCCGGGATTGTCGGGCGCCGCGACGCTCCTGCCGCAGGCGTTCACCATCTCCTGGGTGCGGCGCAAGAATCGAGGTACGTCCATGCCCATCACGGCGGCCGGAACGATACCGAAGTCGGACAAGGCCGAATACCGTCCGCCGATGCTCGGCACCCCGAAGAAGACCTTCCGGAACTTCTCCTTTTCGGCCTCCTGTTGGAGGTGGGACTTTGGATCGGTGATGGCGATGAAGCGCCGGCCGGCTTCACTCGCCCCCACGACCTGGCGGACACGGTCGAAGAAGTACTGCTTGAAGATGTTGGGCTCGAGCGTGGACCCCGATTTGCTGGAGACGATGCAAAGCGAGCGCGAGAGATCGACCTTGGTTTCAAGGGATCGGATCTGGGCGGGATCCGTGGAGTCCAGGATAAGAAGCTCGGGAAACCCGTCGGCCTTGCCGAAGGTGAGGCTCATGACCTCCGGGCAGAGGCTGGATCCCCCCATGCCGAGCAGCAACGCATGGGAAAACCCCTCCCGCTTGACCTCCGCCGCGAGCGCGGCGAACCGAGCCGCACCGGCGAGCTGCTGGTCGACAATGTCGAGCCAGCCGAGCCATCGATCTTCGTCGCGGCCGGTCCACAGTGTCGTGTCCCGATTCCAGAGCTTGCCGACCCTGTCCCCGGCAGCCCATTCCTTCAGCGCCCCCTCCACGGCCGTCTGCACATCCTTGGGCAGCCGAAAGGCGAGCGGGTTCAGGGTCACCCCTGTATTTTTTGGCATTCCCGGCCCACCGTCTCCAACAGCTTGTCAAAGGGCTCAGAGAAGAGTCTGACGCCTTCGTCCAGCAACTTCCCCGTGACCTCGGTCATGGCGATCCCGACCTTCGCAAGATCCTCCATGACGCGGCCCGCGCCGCTGACGTCCTCGACTAGAGTGGCGCGCGCGCGTCCATGGTCCTTGAACGCGTCGAAGGTCGCCGGCGGCATGGTGTTGACTGTGTCCTTTCCGATCAACTCCTCCACGTACAGGACATCGCGATACTGGGGGTTCTTGGTACTCGTGCTCGCCCAGAGAACGCGTTGCGTCATGGCCCCCTTCTTCGCCAGGGCCTCCCAGCGCGGGCCCGAGAAGATGTCAAGATACCGCTGGTAGGTCTGCTTGCCGTTCGCGATGGCCACTTTTCCCAACAAGCCCTTCACTCGGGCTTTCTCCTCAGACGTGGACGCCGTCTTCAGCCGTTCCTCCAGCATCTTGTCGACCATCGAGTCGATCCGGCTGATGAAAAAGCTGGCGACGCTCCCCACATGTCCAAGGTCGCCGCCCTTGGCCGCGCGGTCCTCCAGGCCCTTGACGAACGCCTCGGCGACGCGAACGTAGGTATCTTGCGCAAACAGCAGCGTGATGTTGATGTTCAGCCCCTCGCTGATGAGCTCTTGGATGGCGGGGATTCCCTCCGGGGTCGCGGGCACTTTGATCATGACGTTGGGGCGCCCCACGTCCTTCCAGAGCCGCCGTGCCTCCTCGAGCGTCCCCCGGGTGTCTTTCGCAAGATGCGGGGAGACTTCCAGGCTGACGTAGCCGTCCCGCCTCCGGGTTTGATCATACACGGGACGCAGGATATCGGCGGCGTCCTGAATGTCCCGGACGGCCAGCCGCTCAAACACGGCTTTCGGATCCAACTTCTGCTTTGCGAGCTGCGCCAGCATATCGGTATAGTCGTCGCTCCCGGCGATTGCTTTCTCGAAAATCGCAGGATTGGAAGTCACACCAGCGAGTCCGTCCTCCTGCACCATCCGTTTGAGGTCGCCCTTCACGATGATGTTCCGGCGGATATAGTCGAGCCACACCGACTGGCCGAGCTGCCGGAGCTCCTTGAGACGATTGACAGCAACCGCTTGTGGCGCGTTCATAACGTGGTCTCCTCTGTTGTTGTGGGAAATGAGCTCGGATCGGGTGATCGGGTCTCTATTTCTTGTACCTTGCTGTAAGAGGGTTAGTCAAACCGTGCCATGGGGAACCCCACAAGCTACGGGGCCGCTGTCGGGTGCCCCCTCTCCTCAAGCGATGCCAGCAATGCTTGCGCCTCCGGTTTGTGGCGATGCGCCCAGGCATGGGCGTTGCGCGGCTCCTTGGTCGCCAGGATCGCCCGCAGCTGCGCCTCCGCCGAGGCGAAGTGCTCCCGTTCGAGGTACACCTTGGCGAGATTCAACCTGGCATGCGTGTAGCTTGGATCGACCTCGACGGCGCGCCGAAGATAGATCACGGCTTCGTCCGAATCTCCACCAAGGATCGCGGGCAGCTCCGCCAGCAGCATCCCCATCATATGGAGGGCGGGGGCGTAGTTCGGATCCAGCTCGATGGCCTGGGCGACATGGCGTTTGAGCGCCCGCACGGTCAGGGCGGAGGCCATGATGCCCTTCAGATTCGCCGCACTGCCGAGATTCGCGGCGTAGAGATAATGGGCCTGCGGGTCGAGGTCCTGCAACTCGAGCGCACGCCACGCCATTTTCGCCCCTTCCTGGTAGGCCCGGCGGCGTCGATTCTTGTCCTGGTACAGATCATCGCCCGCATCGAGGTACAGCTCGGCCAACCGAAGCAGAAACACGGGATCCGACGACTGGTCAGCGCCGGCGGCGACCAGCGAGCGGATCTCCTCCTCGATTGACTGGGGATAGCCCGGCGCCTCCGATGCCTGCGCGCCGTCTGCCCACACGAGCAACGTCACCGCAAGCACGATTCCGCCGCATCCCAGCAGCCATCTCATCGGCTACGCCCTCGCGTTCGGCACCATCGACCGCGGTCAGAACCGCGCCGGAGCCTCACGGGCCGAGTATCGCCCCGTTGGCGGTGCGGACTCAACCCGTTCCCGAGTCAGGCCGGTGTCCAAATTGGGCTGACTCGGTCAAAATCGAGCACCCTGAGGCCGTTTTTTGTCGCTTTCTCAGGCCAATTTGCCGCCCCGCCAAGGCCAGTAAGTCCTAACTAGCTAGTTTTCTTGTGAAATTACCGGAATGCCGCGTTAGGCATTGGCCTTGCTGAACTACAGCAAATTGGAGTCCCACATCCACTCACAGCTCTTTCTCTAGGGGCAGGAACCCTGGTCATGCAAGTAAGGAGGACCGTTATGAAAGACGCCCGACACATTCTCATCCTCGTCGCGGTGATCCTCGCCTTTGCGCTCGGCACGGTCGCGTGCAGCGGCATGGGCGGCTCATCGTCGATGACCACATCGGCAGGCTCGATGTCCAGCGAGCCTGTGAATCCGACGGACAGCTCGCCCGGCCCGGCGTTTCGGACCGTTTCCGGCAAGATCGTCAAGGTCGACGGCGAGTATTATGACGTCGAGGAGTACACCGGCAACCGTGTGCGACTCCACGTCGGCAGCAGGACCGTCATGATCAACGGAAACAAGAAGGTCGGAGACAAGATCAGAGCCGAGATCACCCAGGGCGGTTACGCCAATTCCGTCCAGTGACGCAAGCGCTCCCGAGTCTTCGAGCAAAACAAAAAGAGCCGGCTCCTCACGGGGCCGGCTCTTTTTGCGCCTGGTTGCCGTCGCCCCCGACCCCTTCGCGTCACGCAGCCTTCTTCGGCTGGCATCTGCAGGCGGGAGCGCGGTCGGAGGGAGCCAGGAGGACGCGTGATCAGTCGAGATCCACGGGCCCCTTGCTGAAGACGATATCACCGTAATAAGCGACGGCCGATTCCTGCGTGTTGTCCGTGTCCGTCATGATGGCCACGCCCGAGACAAGCGGGGGCTCATGGTGGAACGCCTGCTTGTAATCCTCGTACACGTTCCGCGACTCCGAGACCCAGCGGTTGACATATTGGGTTCCGCTCTCGACCACGAACATCATCGCCTGTTCGGCATGGGGGTTCGGCACCACGGTGTTGACATCTGCGTTGCTGCCCCAGATGTAGTTGATGGCCCCGAGCGGCGGGTACTGGCCATACAGCAGCCTGATGGCCTCGTACTTGGCCCTTTCGAGCAGGCCCAGCCGGCTGCTGTCGTACTCGAAGGTGACGTAGATCCGGGCCGGGTAGTCGTCGCCTTCCTTCCTGGTGACATCGCCGCCGCGCAGGACGCCGGTCACTTTCCACCGCCAGCTCAAGTACGGGTGTTCCTTAAGATTGACCGACAGTTCCCGCGTCATTCCGGACGCGCCCCCGTCGCTCACCGCCTCGACCACGACCGTGCCCTCGTCTTCGATGAGACGGTAGACCGTATACCGTTCGATCTTCCTGAACGTGAGCGGCTTCCAGCCGTCCGGCAGCGTACCGCCCGGTCGAGCTGCCGAGAAGCGGCCGACATCGATGATGCCGTGTGGGTCGAACTCGGCGCGAGCCAGGCCAAGGCCGATCGCACAGACGATGCCGAGCACCACACTCCAGCGTAGGGATGGATGGAAAGCTATTCCACGCATTGTGTGCTGCATAGGAGTTCCTGGGGTCCTGGCGTCGACACGATGCGGTCGACGCCTTGTGACTGGCGCACATTGCGACAACGTCCCCCACTATAGCACGGTTGGCCACCAATGGCGCGTGAATTACGGAATGCTGGCGAGCCCGGGCCGGCTCACGCGATGACCGTTCCGCTCACCGGCTCCAGGTGAACCACTTACTCAGTATTTTCCTGGCGCCATCCGTGAACCGGGCTTTGCGCCAGGCATTCACAACCTTCTTGTTCACTTCGGCCTGCGTCGGATAGGGGTGGATGGTGTTGGCGATAACCTTGATGCCGGCGCCGGTCTTCATCAGCACCGAGAATTCGTTGATCAGATCTCCCGCATGGGCGGCTACGATCGTCGCACCCAGCAGGGCGTCCGTTCCCTTTCGCACGTGAATACGGGCAAACCCTTCGTCCTCTCCGTCCAGGATCGCCCGATCCACCTCGGCGAGCGGAAACGTATAGGTCTCGACCTCCCACCCCCTGGCGTGGGCCTCGTGTTCGTAGAGACCGACGTGAGCGATCTCGGGTTCCGTATATGTGCACCACGGGATAATCATCGATTTGGTGCTGGCATAGCCGAGGCCCAAGGGATGCGGGAACAAGGCATTCTGAATCACGATCTGTGCCAGGGCGTCCGCCGTGTGGGTGAATTTGAATGGAAAACAAATGTCCCCGGCTGCGTAAATGCGTGCCGAGCTCGTCTGGAGGCGATCATTCACCTTGACCCCGCTGCGATCGTAGTCGACCCCCGCGACCTCCAGGTTCAGTCCCTCGACGTTCGGCCTGCGACCGATCCCGACCAGGATGCGGTCCACCGCCACCTCACGGGTTGACGCGCCCTGTTCGTAGTGGATGATGCGCTCCCCGGAATGGGCCTCCACCTTCCCGACTTTGCCGCCGCACACGAAAGACACCCCGTCTCGGCGCATGGCCTGCTCCACGATCCGAGCGGCATCGGCATCCTCCCGGGGCAGGATGCGGCATTCCTGCTCGAACACGGTGACCTGGCTCCCAAATCGTGCAAAGGCCTGCGCCATCTCCGCGCCGATCGGCCCCGCCCCGATCACGGCGAGCCGTCTCGGGAGCTCGGTCAGGCCGAACACCGTCTCGTTGGTCAGGTAGCCAGCCTCTTCAAGTCCCGGGATCGGCGGCGCGGACGCACGGGCGCCGGTGCAAATGGCAGCCCGTGCAAACGCCAGGCGCTTGCCGTCCACCTCGATCGCGTCGGGCCCGACGAAGCGGCCCGTGCCGATGAACACATCGACACCCAAGCCCGAGTATCGCGCCGCCGAATCGGTATGGCTGATGCGCGCTCGCAGCCGTCGCATGCGGGCCATGGCCGCGGCAAAGTCACCCACTACGCCGTCAGGCACGCGGACCCCGAACTCGCCGGCCCGGCGGAGGTCGGCCCAGGCACGCGCGGCCCTGATCACCCCTTTCGACGGCACGCATCCCACATTGAGACAGTCGCCGCCCATCAAATGTTTTTCGACCAGTGCCACTTTGGCACCCAGCCCGGCGGCGACGGCGGCGGTGACGAGGCCAGCCGTTCCAGCTCCCAGCACGACGATGTTGTAACGTCCCGATGGCTCGGGGTTGACCCAAGTCGACGGGTGCACGTTGCTCACGAGTTGCCGGTTGTGCTCATCATCCGGCGCGACCAGGATGTCGGCTTCAACAACGGGCCTGTGCGTCATCATCATGTCCCTTGGCTGGTGCGGGGTGATGGGGCGGCGCCGCGCGACACTGCCGCGGCACGGACAAACCAACGGGGCCATCACCAGCGATACTGCTCATGGCGCCGCGGCTGACGACCCCCGCCCGGAGAGCTTCTTGTAGACCATCGGAACCAGCGCCAGCAGCCCCAGCAGTGTGAAGGCCAGAATGACATTCGGCGAGGCGATTTCCTTGAGCGAATTGATGGTGCCGAGCTGCCGGCCGGCAAAGGCATAGACAAAGCTGCCGGGGATGATTCCCAACGACGTGGCGGCCACATAGGTCCCGATGCTGACCCGGGTCAGTCCGGACAGCAGATTGATCAGAAAAAAGGGGAAGAGGGGGATCAAGCGCAGCGTCAACAAGTAGCTGAAGGCATTTTGGGCGAAACCCTGTTGCAGCGCGCTCAGGCGGTGCCCGAACTTTTGCTCCACCCAGTCCCGCAGAACGTAGCGGGCCGTGAGAAACGCTAGGGTCGCCCCCGCGGTGGCGCCGACATTGACATAGAGCGTCCCCAAAAGGCTGCCGAACAGGAACCCGCCGGTAAGCGTCAGGATCGCCGCTCCGGGCAGCGAGAACAGGGTCTGGAGCACATACGCGAGCAGGAATAGGGTGACCGCCGCCGTGTAATGTTGCCGTGTGAAGTCTAAGAGCTGGTCACGATTGGATTTGAGCGCGTCCAGGGAGAGATACTGCTGGAGATCAAGGAGAAAAAAAGCAGCAATGGCGATGGCGAATGCCAGGACGATGACAATCTTGCCGGTCTTCCCCGAGCCACCCGGCAACTTGGCACCCTCAGCCCCATGGTCAGTCATGTGAGCCTCGCTTATCATCCATATCCATGTTCCTGTCAACAAGGAATCAGCCGGTTGTGCCCGTCATGCCCGTTGATCGCACCGCCTCCCATGTCGAGCCGGCGTCTGCGTGCTTCGTCGCCACAGGTCACGGCTCCTTACACTGGGGACGCGCAACGCAAATCCGCCGGGCTGAATTGGTCTCGTGCTGGCCGACGAGACAGGAACGGATCGAAGATAAGTATTTATACGTCTTTTGAATGCAGAACCCTGACAGCTAGCGGCCACAGCGACACCGCCTGCCGGGCACGCCGGGCTGCAGTAATAAATAATTCTACGTATTCTTGCCAAGAATGATGTCACGAGGGACAGCGCTAACCTCTTGAAAGTATGTGCTTCGTCCGCGCGGCACTTGCGGTAGACTTGACAAAGCAGGGGCACATGGCTGGGTCTTGTGACTCGGTCGCGCGGGAGACCCTTCCCTTTTTGGCCCCCTCGTTCGATGGGTCATTTTCTCCCTTGCAACTGTCATGAGCAGCGGAAGATAATTGGTAAGCTTATAGACGATGCTGTCGGTACCGTTGCAAAGGATCATGGGCCGACACCGAGGGCGGATTTAGGATCATGACAACCAAGAAACCACCGAGAGCCCCCAGGGGCCAGACGACCGAGGACCGAAGCCGAGCGGTGCCCCGCTTGGGGCTCAATCTGGCGCTCGCCGGCTGCGTGTTCGCAGTCCCGATCCTCACGCTCATTGCCACGGAGACCCATTTAAAGCAGCAGGCAGACCCGGCAGCCCTTCAGGCTGCGGACGGTCGCGATCAGCGGCTGGCGGGATGGCGGCGCACGCTGCAATCCGTGGAGGAGACGATCTTTCTGCGCCACATGCGCACCCGCCTGCCACGCTACGTCGTCATGTTCAAGCAGGAGGCCCGCCGACACGACCTCGCCTGGCACTTGCTCGCCGCCCAGGCCTACCAGGAATCACGATGGAACCCGCGGGCGGTCAGCCCGACGGGTGTGCGCGGGATCATGATGTTGACCCGCAATACCTCGTCGGCTTACGGGATTGAAAACCGGCACGACCCGCGGGCCAGCATTCGTGGCGGTGCCCGGCATTTCGCCCGGCTCATGAAACGGGTGCCCGCCACCATTCAGGAGCCCGACCGAACCTGGGTGGCCCTCGCCGCGTACAACGTCGGCATGGGGCATATCAAGGATGCACGACAGCTCGCCGAACGTCTGGGCAAGGATCCCGACCGCTGGAGCAGCTTGCGGGAAGTGCTCCCCTTGCTGGCGAAGAAGAAATACTATCAGTCGCTCCCCCACGGCTACGCGCGTGGGTGGGAGCCCGTGATCTATGTCAAGCGGATCCGAGCGTTCGAAAAACTGCTTCAAGCAAAGTTCCCTCCGCTGCCGCCTGAAATGGCCCCCCAGCTCTAGGTCCCCTCTTTTGGCGGATTATTCCCGCGCGCGGCATGGAACAAACAGTTCCTCAGCCTCGCGGATGGCAACCATCCAACCGCACACTCAGGAATTGAACCATCGGCCAAGGGCGGCCAACACGCGAAGCGAGCCTCGGGCGCGGTTCTTTCCACGCAGCCATCCCTGCGGAACCTTCTCCTCCTCCCTCACCTAGCGAAGCCAGAGGGGGCCGTCTGTGATGACTATCGTCACTCGGGTCATTTCCTCTCCGGTGAACGTGAAGTGGCAGGTGGCGGCGGACTCCGCGATCGGACTGTTCAGAATGAAGCGTGGGCCATGAGGCGGGC
>JBFISJ010000050.1:0-14626 GCA_041608595.1 Nitrospiraceae bacterium | reverse complement strand
CAGGAGCCGTTTGCCCATACCGAGGGCCTGGTCGTGCTGGCTGTTGGCGGCGAGGCTTTTGTAAAGGCGGGTGAAATCCGCATGGGGCTTGAGGCTGGTCAGGATGAGCTTGCCCCCCGGCGCAAGGAGGCGGATGAGCTCTCGCAGAGTAGACAGCGGGTCGAAGAGGGCATTGAGGGCAAAATTGCAGACGATCCGCTCGAATGCCCGATCCTTGAAGGGAAGCGGCTTCGCGGGGTCCAACGCGCCAAAAACGGAGTGCAGGAAGTCCCTTGCAGGAGCGTGTCCTTTGAGTTTCTCTCGAAGATTGGCCTCAACGCTCTGAAGTTCCACAGCGGTCCGAGAAAGGGACCTCCGGTCGACATCGATCCCCACGTACAACGGCAGGCATTCGGCGCTGAAGGACTGGTGCAGCCCCCTGTATGCCTGGTTGATGAGGAGCACCTTGCCGAAGTGTCCCGTGCCGCAGGCGACATCCAGGATGCGCTCAGGGCTTTCGACCTGTCCCATGAGCCGATAGACGTCGTCGAGGAGGCGCCAGTAGTCGCCGAACTCGCCCGCCACCGGCCCCGGCTCGGGTGTCGGAGCCAGGAGATCGAGTACCTGCATTGGAGCCTGGCTACGCCGCGCCAGCAGCCTGTCGAGCTCCAGGAGCCGCTGGCGATCGATCTCTCTGAGCGACGGGGCCTGCGGTCCTTCCTGGGCGGACACCGGATAGCAGTGCTCCACACAGTCGATGATCACCTGTCTGTAGAGTGCTCGATCCTTCAAGGGATCCTCGTGCAGCTGATGGATCGGGTCGGGAAGCAGATAGATCCGTTTTGCCCGTGGTCCCAGGGCTGCCTCCACTTCCTTCACCGCCGCGAAGGGCGTCCGTGCATCCTCCTCTCCGGCAAACAGAATGGTCGGCGTGGTGACCCGCTGGGCATCGCGGACCGTCGAGGCCAGATCCATGAAATTTTCCCTGATGAGGTCCCCCAGCCAGCGACCGGCGTCCACGTTCAACCCGAGGATGTTCGCCGTCCCCGTCCTCTCCTGGGTGAGGTGCGCCCCGACCACATCCTCGCCGTGCGCCGCTCGCAATGCGGCCCGCACGTCAAGGACGCCGGACAGGAGGATGAGGAGCTGGGCGTTCACGTCATGGGCAAGGGCCTTCAGGGCGACACGGCCCGCGAGGCCGGCGGCAATCAGCACGAGAGGGCTCGCAGGCCAGCTATTGGCGGCAAACCCGAGCAGAGCCGTCAGGTCGCGCTGCATACTCGACAAGGTCGAGCGAGCCATCTCGCCATGGCTTTCTCCGACGTGGTCGGTGTAATCGACGCGCAGGACGTGAAAGCCGTTGGCAGCCAGGGCGTAAGCGAGGAACACATAGTCCCGCTTGGTCTCGCCGTAATCCGGCGCGATCACCGCCAATGGTGCGCCAGGCGGAAGCGGCTTCCGGGGCCGGTCGTAGAAGACAGCGAGCGGCTGCCCGCGCTGGTTGCGAAAGGCAATGAAGGTGCTGAGCAGCTTGGCGCTGCTGTCGGCACCATGGATGCGCAAGGGATAGGTCAGCAGACCTTTGACGATGTTCCGGATGTGGTGCTCGCCCGGCTCGTGGAGGTGTAGGAACCTGACCCCCACACGATAGGCCGGCGCGGAGGGCCTGGCCGCCACGGGCATCGGGTCGGGGAGGATCCACGCGACCTCTCCCACGACATGGCAGGACACCGGCTCGTCACCCTGGAGACTCGCGAGCCCCGGCGTCGACGCCGGAATGGAAAATTCAATCATGAGACGCCGCCCCTTCAAATCGTGCTCCGTGTGAAGGCGAAGGCAAGCCCCCGTCAGGCTGAGATTGAGGGTTCTTCCCTCGACCGACCGACGTTCAGTCAGCGCCTGGGCGGATTGAATCTGCGCTGTCATTACGAAATTGACGCGCGTGCCGAAGCGTTGCTCCGCATGCGCCTGCTCCTCCGACTCCGGCGGGAACGACTCGAGGGGAACGCGTGAAGCCGGTCCGATGAGGTCGGCCGAGGCCTCCACCACAACGTCTTCTTCGTCGGCGGGATGCAATAACACCGTCAGGCTTGCCGAAATCGAACGGTCACGAATACCCTCCAGCAGGGACCCGAGAATCATGCGTTCTTCGCGTCCCATCTCGCGAAACTCAACCACCAGGCTCGTGCCCGGGAATACGCGGGTCCCGACCCGCCGGCGATCGAGCTCACCGATGCGCTGGATGACGCCCTCGACTTGAAGCACCGCAATCGCGCTGGCCAAACCCAAGCGGATGGGTTGATTCGCGTGGGCGGGGACCATCCCGTCGAAGGCCATGGCGACGCCCCCCAGCCCGATCGTGCTGACCGTCCCCGGCCAAGTCCGGTCCTCATGCGTGAGCTTCGCCTCAATGGGAAGCTCGAAGCGGGGAGATCTCCGCCGCTCCGCTGTGGGCGTTGCGCCCGTGACCGGCTCCGTGCCTGGCTGCAGACCTTCTCCCGTCGCGCCCTCCCGGGCACGCTGCGACGATGTCTCGCTTTCTGGTGTCGGTGCCTCTGGCCGGGCCGCTTCCGGGGTCAGGGGAGGCATGATCTGGGCACCCTGTTCCGTTCTGGCAAGGAGGGCGATTCCGATGGTCCCGACGAGATGGTTGCGACGGTCGTAGAGCCCTTTGGCGCTGACCTCCATCGCGGCGACCCGAGTGGGTGTATGGCCGGTCGGCCTGTGCACGAGCCGCACCTGTAGATTTGTGGTGGCCCTCGCGCCCGTGCGACGCTCATTGAAGCGGAGTGCCGCGAGCTCGCGGTCATCCGGCAGCAGCAGTGTGGAGTAGTGCACGCCGATCAGCTCGTCGGGGCTGTAACCGAGCATCGAGACAACATTTTGGCTGACGAAGACGAACCGGCCCTCTGGATCAAGCTGGTATACGAGCTCGGGGAGGAGCTCGAGCAGCCGCAGGTAGCGCGATTGGGTGAGATCACGCTGGAGTCGCAGGTCTCGCTTCTCCAGCACCTCGCGGAGCATGACCATCAGCTCGCTGAGAAATCCGAGCGACTTTATGAACAAGGCACAGTCCGCTCCACCGCGCACCACTTGCATGGCGACAGAGGGTTCGCTGCTGTCGGTCAGGACAATGATGGCTGCGGCGGGGGCGCGGCGCCGGAGCTCGGCCAAGGATTCCAGCCCCATGCGAGGCGGGAGGCGCTCGTCGACCAGGAGCGCGTGCCAGGGTTCCTTCGAAGCCCATTCCAGGGCCTCCGCTTCGGAATAGACCGCCTCAACCCGGCAGCCTGGGTAGAAGCTGCGAAGGCACATCGTGATGCGTTTGATTTCCTCGGCCTGGTCGCTGACGAGGAGGACCGTCATGTGCTCAGGAGGCGGCATGAAAAGCCTCCCGAGCGCCACGCGGGCAAGCGCACCAGCCGTGTGGTTGATGGAGGGGAGAACGGGTGTCGATCCGAGTTGCCGGGACTGACCGGACCGTCCTTGGCACTTGTGCCGTACCGAGTGGTCGGAGAGCCATGTCGAGTCAGGGGACCAGAGACTTCAGTCAGTGATGTACATGGTGCTGTCCTTGAGCTCCGACAGGCGGTATGAAGGGGCCGCGGATGGTGACGTGCGGGAACACGCCGTCCGCTCGTTGCCGCGGGCGAACCCAAGCGGAACGACGCGAGCAGAGCGTGCATTCCTTACAGGGTGGTTCAAGCGGGACAAAAGCCCGCCTGCGGAGGGTCCCGGCCTACTTTCGCAGGGAATACAAGACCAAAAAAACTCCGGCAGCAAAGAACAGGGACCGGCCACCTTCCGGCATCAGGAATGCGCTCCTTCGCCCATGCTTGTCGTGCTGTGGCGGGCGATTATAGAGAAAGCGACCCGAGGGATCTACACCTTGGAGAAAGAAAAAATTCGATTGAAAATTCAAAAACTTGGATGGCAGTTCATGAAGAAAAACACAATGACGGGAGTTTGACGACTTTTGAAGGAGTCACACAGGGGGCTCAGGCCCGTGCAGTACAAATAATCACGGTGACGTTATCCGCGCCGCCATGGCTCAACGCCTCTTGCACCAGCGCCTGGCAGGCCTGGTCCGGGGCCGCCCGCTCGCGCAGGAGGACGTCGGCGATACGTTCGTCCTTGATCATCTTGGTCAACCCATCGGTGCACAGGAGGATCAGGTCCGAATCCTCGAGGTCATGCACGCCCACATCGGGGTCGCATCCGTTCTCGGAGCCGAGCGCACGCGAGAGGACGTGGCGGAGCGGGTGGGTGAATGCCTGTGCAGGGGTGACCAGGCCACGCTTGATGTAGTCGTCGATGACGGAATGGTCCTGGGTGAGCTGTTCCAGGCGGTTCCCGCGCAAGCGATAGGCCCGGCTGTCGCCCACATGCGCAATCGTGGCCACGGGGCCAGGGGCCCTCGAAATTGTCAGCGCGACGCACGTGGTCCCCATTCCGGTCAACTCCGTGTGCGCCCGAGCCTCATCGAGGATGGCCCGTTGGGCCGCGGCGATCGCCTCATGGAGGACGCGTTCATCCGACGCAGGCGGCGCAGCCGCCTCACCCGTGCTCGCCCGACTGCGGACGCGCGTCACGACCGCGTTGACCGCCAACTGGCTGGCCACGTCGCCACCGGCATGGCCGCCCATCCCGTCGGCGACCACCCAGAGCTGGAGCGCATCCTCCACCGCGAACGCATCCTGATTCGACGATCGGACCAATCCCCGATCGGTGAGGCCGGCTCCACGCCAGACGGTTGGGGATGGCATCGCGCGTTATCCCGATGGAAGGGAGGTCGGGCCGTACCGCTCCGCCATCTGGTCGAAGAGCAAGGCGGCAAGGGCTTCCAGATTCCGCGTGTCGGATTCGTTGTACCGGAGCAAGCGATCGCGCGCCTCGTGACCACCTGCGCGCCACTCGCGCCAGAGACGCACCGCATCCCACCCGTCAAGGCCCTGGAGATCCGTCTCGCGCCCAATGCCCACGCTGGATTCGATCTGTTTGAGGCCGCCCTGGAAGCCCAGCCGCCTGGCCGTGAAGCACAGATCGAAATGAGGGTGATCGATGACCAAGGAGGGGAACTTGGCTCGAAGATAGGGGAGATCGAAGACGGAGCCGAAGAACGTGACGAGCAGATCCGCGCTCGTGAACTCCTCCTGGAGGCGCTCCGCCGTCAGCGACTCACCGAGCACGAGGCTCGTCATACCTCCCTTCCGGTAGAGACCCACCACCGTGACGTCCCCGTCATCAGCGGGCCCGCCGGTCGTCTCAATGTCCACATACAGGGCGCCAGGGCGAAACGCCTCGAATAAGCGCCAATGGTCGCGTGCCTTCAGGCAATGGGTGAAATAACGAGATCGCCGTGCGCTGAGATGGGCCGTCGCCTCCCGAAGGACTTCATCGTAGCCTTCCTTTCGTTCGGGCGAGATGCCGGGCAGGTTCGGAGCGAAGAGAAAGGATCCCCAGTCGGAGACGCCGGCTTGCCACAGCCGCCGCTCGGTCGAGGGCCCGACTCCTTTGAGTAGCACGAAGGTTGATTGGATCATTGCGCGGCGGACAGGTGGGGATTGTAACCTTGATTTCACCCAGGAAACAAGCTAGATTCCGCCACCGTTGCGGCGGGATGCACCACCAAACCGAGGGCATGATCAACGAGGATATTGGAGATGAGCGAGGGCAACAGTCGGATCAAAATCACGGTCGGATCGGTGACCGTTGAAGCCGAGTTGAAGAGCAACCAGACCGCGCAAGGGATTCTGGCGGCGCTCCCTGTTGAGGCGCCGGTCAATGTGTGGGGCGAGGAGTATTACTTCAAGATTCCCGGCGTGAAAGACCATCGTGAGGTCGCGACGACCCAGGTCAAGGTCGGCGATGTCGCCTATTGGGGAGCTGGCAATGTGCTGGCCATCTTCTTCGGCCGGACGCCGATGAGCATGGGGCCCGACCCCGTGCCGGCGGATCGGGTGAACGTGATTGGGCGCGTGATCGGGGATGCCGCCGTTCTCCGCCAGGCCATGGGGGCCAGCAAAATTAGAGTAGAAAAGGCCTAGTGTTCATTCGCAGACATTCCTTCCATCAATTCATCATGCGATCTCCCTCTTCCTCCCCTCTCCCCCGGCGGGGGAGAGGGCCAGGGTGAGGGGGGAAGACGGGGCGATGCGGATTTCAAAGGAACGGGTCTCACAGCTTGCGGACGCGCTTTTGAGCCGTTTGCAGACCGAGGGCTACCTGGAAATCGGCGGGGACCGGAAAGCGGCGGTCACGGCGCTCGACCAAGCCATCACCCAGGAGCTGATGGTCGAAGATCGTCTCAACGCCGAGGTCCGGGAGCTGATGAAGGCCTACGAGGCTGAGATCGAGAAGGGCCGGGTCGATTACCAGAAGATGTTCACCATGATCAAGAACAAGCTGGTTAAGGATCGGGGCCTGGTCATTTAAAGAAGGGTTCGGGGTCAGGGGCCAGTGGCAAGAAGAACAACGTGGCCGTTGGAAGAATCCTTTTCGTTGCCCGGTCGCCTCTGACTTGATGCCGCTCACCCGCCCACGTTGTTATGCCATTGAGTGAGGACAAAAGCAGCCATCTCTCGCACGTGATTCTCACGCACCTCAAAAAGAGCCCCCATCTTCGACTCAAGGGCGACGAGGCGCGCGCGCTGCGCGAGATCAAACGGGTCTTGGCGGCGGAGGTGGGCCAGGAGGAAGAGCTCGACCACTTCGTTCGAAAGCGGCTGGCCTCCTATTCTCGTCCGATTCCGGAGGGCAGCCCGGAGTGGGAGGTGTTGTATCGCAAGACCATGGAGGAAGAACGGCGCCGGCGGTCGAAGGGGTAGAGGAAAAGTGCTGAGTACTGAGGAGGGAGCCCGATTGGTTGGGGGGTACATGGCTGCTGAACTGAAGGTGGGAGACAAGGCGCCCGAGTTCTCGCTGCCGGACCAACAGGGGACGGTGAACAGGCTGGGGCAATACAAGGGCAAGCAGGTCGTGCTGTACTTTTATCCGAAGGATGATACCCCGGGCTGCACGAAGGAGGCCTGCGGCTTTCGAGATGCCTCGCCTTCCATGAACAAGGCGGGCGCGGTGGTCTTGGGAATCAGCCTCGACGGACAGGCCTCCCATCAAAAGTTCGCGGCCAAATTCGACCTGCCCTTCACCCTGTTGAGCGACGAGGATGCGAAGGTCTCCAGGGCCTACGGAGTGTACAAGCAAAAGAACATGTATGGACGAACGTTCTGGGGAATCGAGCGGAGCACCTTCGTGATCGACGAGCGGGGAGTGCTGAAAGCGATCTTTCGAAAAGTCAAAGTTGACGGGCATACCGCAGAGGTCATGAAGGTATTGAAAGCGAACAATGGGTAAGCGGTCCCACGTCGAGGGCCAGCGGCAATAGCGACACGCAGGCGCACGTGTGGGTCGAGCACCTTTGTTGTTCCCCTAGCTCCTGACCCTTTTCCGACCATGGACGACCGCGAGAAGACATTGGAGGGTGTGCTCGCCGCCTCCCTCTCGCTTGTGGCTGGTGTCGGCCATCTCTACCTGGGACAGCCGCGCGGTTACTACATCCTCGCCGTCGGGATTGCACTGATCCTCACCTGGAAATTGTTCTGGCCCCCAGCGCAGCTCCTCTATATCAGTCTTGCCATCTTTACCGCGGTCGATGCCTTCGCCATCGCGAAACGCGGGCACGGTCTGTTATGATCGTCTCCGCGTCGCGGCTCCTCCCGAGCCCGTGACCGTTGCTCGAAAGTCGACACGCATGATCGATGATCAAAGAGTGGCAAGTGCTCTGAGGCGCCTGCACAAGTCTGTCGTTCCCGGCGGAGTAGGAGGTGACGACTGGGGTCGTCCACCCGCCTCTCTTCGACTCAGCGTGGGGCTCGCCCTCGTCACCGCACTCGCGTTCGGCATGAGCCTTACGACGGACGGGGGTGCGGCCGAGCAGGCGACCGCAAAGGTCGTCGTTAGCGATGTCTTGACGGCGCCGTTGAAGGAAGCCGTGGTGAAGGTGCATTTGTTCGAGCCGGGCCTGCTCAAGGACCGCGCGCTCGGCGGCAAACAGCTCACCGTTTCGGTAGCCAAGAAGGACATGGGGCGCAAGGTCGATCTTGAGAGCGGCACGTTCGAAACGGTGGGCACGGCGATGACTGGGTTCGACGGTCGCGCTTTCCTTCGCTTCACGCCCCGCATCGATGGGCATTTCGCGCTGCGGGTCGAATACCAGGCTGACAAGGACAAAGATACGGCAAAGGGAACGGCGGTTTTCGCCAGCTGGGAGCGTCGGCGGCCCATCATTTTCGTGGAGGCAGCGGCGCTCATGAAGCAACAGGACGATCCCGTTTCGGTGCTGCCCGGAGTGAGGCTGCCGATCGCGACCGAAGTGCTCACCGACCCGACCGCCGATGCGGCTCACCAGCTCGAGCGTCTGACGCGGTTCTATTTCTACGCCGTCTACGTGGTGCGAGCGCCCGGCATCAACGTGCAAGCATTCAGATCCTGGCTCATCGACCACAAGTTCCCTCCGGGCCTGACCCGGGTGATCAAGCCTGGGCAGGAGGCGCTCCGGGCCTTGCTCGAAGAGTTCAGAGAGGAGGGGTTCGAGAATATCAAGGGCGGAGTCGGGCGTCGCCGCGACTTTGCCGACCTGTTTGCGAGTGAGCGGCGGGCCACCGTGATCCTCTCGGAATCCGGCAAGGATGACGCGTTCCCCCGGAAGACCAAATGGGCCGCCGACTGGCTCGAAGTCCGCAAGCATCTGCAGGGATAGGAGCGCCTTCGTACTGGCGCCTCCCCCTTTCCGCCTCCCCCTGTGCTCCTTTCACGGGTCTGTCCCAGGCCTGCTCCAGCCTTTGTATTTTGGGCCGTGATCCTTTAAGATGCGGTCGAAGAAACCCACCCATGCGGGCAAAAACCAGCTTTTTCTGCCAGGCCTGTGGCCACCAGGCGCCGCGATGGCTCGGTCGTTGTCCGAGCTGCGCACGGTGGAACACGATGAAGGAGGAGCGTGTCTCGGCTCCCGGGCCTGGGCGGCGCCCTCTTGTCGCACTCGAAGCGTCACGTCCCACCCCTCTCGATGCCATTGAAATCGGGCGCGAACCGCGCTTGTCCACCGGGATTCTGGAGTTCGACCGGGTGCTGGGCGGCGGGGTAGTACCCGGCTCCGTGATCCTGATCGGCGGGGATCCGGGCATCGGGAAGTCCACGCTGCTCTTGAGCGGGTTGCCCCGATTGGCGAGGGGCGACGACCGGGTGCTCTATGCCTCCGGCGAGGAGTCCCTGGGCCAGATCCGCATGCGCGCGGAGCGCCTTGGCATACAAACCTCGAGCCTGTTCGTGCTCGCGGAGACCTCGTGCGACCAGATCGTGCGCGCGGTGCAGGAGTTGCGGCCGACCGCGGTCGTCGTCGACTCGATCCAGACCATGTATACCGAGCAGGTGGCGTCCGCGCCGGGCAGCCTGAGCCAGGTGCAGGAAGTCGCCGCGCAGCTCATGTGGCTGGCGAAGCGGAGCGGCGTGCCCGTGTTCATCATCGGCCACGTGACCAAGGAGGGCGCCATCGCCGGTCCCCGTCTGCTGGAGCACATCGTGGACACGGTGCTGTATTTTGAGGGTGATAAAGGGCACCGCTATCGCATTCTCCGGGCGGTGAAGAACCGGTTTGGGTCGACGAACGAGATCGGCGTGTTCGAAATGAAGGAGTCCGGGCTGGAGGAGGTCACGAATCCGTCGGCCGTGTTCCTTGCCGAGCGTCCGCGGCAGAGCACGGGATCGGTGGTGGTCTCGAGCGTCGAGGGCACGCGGCCGATCCTGGTGGAGCTGCAGGCGCTCGTGTCTTCGACGGGGTACGCCATGCCCAAGCGGATGGCGAACGGGGTCGAGCTCAATCGGGTCGCGTTGTTGCTGGCCGTGCTCGAGAAGCGGCTCGGCCTGCATCTGTCGGGTCAGGACGTCTATGTTAACGTGGTCGGCGGCATGCATATCGACGAGCCCGCGATCGATCTGGGGATTGCAGCCGCGGTGACGTCGAGTCTCCGCGATTCTCCCGTCGACACCAGCACCGTCATGTTCGGCGAGGTCGGATTGGGCGGCGAGGTCCGGGCCGTGAGCCAGGTCGAGATGCGTCTCAAGGAGGCGGCCAAGCTGGGGTTCCGTCGCTGTCTATTGCCCGAGGGTAATCTGGCGAAGCTTGAGCCCACGGCCTCGATCGAGCTCGTCGGCGTGCGCGAAGTGGGTGAGGCGCTGGATGCAGTGCTCGCGTAGCGACGAAAAAAGGCAAAGGGAGAGCTCAACCAGTTGGGGAAATCCCATTCTGGCCTTTTTCCTTTTACCTTTCTCCTTGGGCCTCGTGAGCTGCGCCTTGTGGGAGCCTGCCGTCAAAACTCCCGCCGCGCCCCTTCGGGCCGCCACTGCTGAGGAGCTGGCAGGCTTGCTGGAACAGCGCGAGGGCGCGCTCCGAACTGTCAAAGGACTCTTTTCGGCCGAGGTGAAGTCTTCGGGTTTCCCCATTGCCCAAACCGTGTACGGCACTTTATTCTATAGTCGCAGGGAGGCCCTCCGGTTGCAGGGATTCGACCGTTTTGGCGGAAGGATCTTTGATTTCGTCCTCGAGCCGGCCCGGTACCACCTGCATGTCCCGAGCGAACGCCGCCGCATCACAGGATCCCCGGCGGAGCTGGCCCGGCGGGGCGGCATCTCGGATTCGGTCAGGCTAAGCATCCTGGCCATGAGTGGATTGCTGGGCGTGGAACCGGTCCAACCCGGGGCCAGGATGACGCTTGAGGAGGACGACGACTTGTACCGACTGGATGTTCGGCACGCTCACCTCGACCAGGCGTGGGAGGGTGCGGTGACGCGGCAGATTTGGTTCGAACGTCGTGCGTTCAACGTGGTGCGCGAGAGGCGGTTTGCGCCGGACGGGACGCTGATTGGAACCCTGGAATTGGCGGATTTTCGACCCGCTTCGAGTCGACCGGAAGCGGAGACGACCACGGCGGCACCGCCGTCCGACGACCTCGTGCTTCCGTTCCAGATCAAGGCGACGAACGGCGAGAACAACGGCCGGATCGAGATCACGTTTTCAGAGATACAGCCGAACGTGCCGTTGCGTGATGGCGACTTGCGTCTTGCCGTCCGATTTGCGTTGCAGGACCGCGGGCCCGTGGCATGAACATCTTGGCGGTTGAGACAGCCACCCCGTGTCAAAGTGTGGCGCTCGTGCGCGGCCATGACGTCGCGGCGTGCCTCGAAAAGCACGCTGAAGGCTCCCACGCCAAATGGATCATTCCGATTCTGGACGGTGTCCTAAAGACTGCCGGGCTGACCGTGCAGGATCTGGACGGAATCGCCGTGTCCATCGGTCCGGGGTCGTTCACCGGCCTGCGGGTCGGCCTTGCCACGGTGTTGGGGCTGCGGGCGGTGACTAAGGTGCCACTGGTCGCGGTGCCGACACTGGAAGCGATGGCCTGGAACGTGCGGGAGGAGGGGCCGGACCTGTGCCCGATCATCAAGGCGCGCGCCAACGAGGCCTACTGGGCCGTTTACCGCTGGACGTCCGGAGACCGGCTCGTCCAGGTTCAGGAAGCCCGGTTTGGGCCGGTGGAGCTCATCCCGCCTTGCCTGCTGCGGCCGACCGTGCTGTTAGGGGACGGATGGCGTGCGTACGAGACCCGGCTTCGCCCCCTGCTTGCGGCCGGACCGGCGAGGATCCGCCAGGCCCCCGCGGATGGCATGCTCCCCTCCGCCGTCAGTGTGGCCCGTGCGGCCTTGGGGCGACTGGAGCGAGGCGAAGTCCTTCCGTATGGGTTCTCGCCGGAATACGTGCAACGCTCGGAGGCTGAGCTCAAGTGGGAGGGGGCGCGGAGCGCACCCCGGCCAACCGGCAGAGCGAGAAGGGCCAGCGGCGCGGCGCCGTCTCGATGAAGGGCAACCTGCGAGCGACGATGGATGCCATCGAGAAGCACATGGACGATGCGGCTCATCGCGAGAAAACGGCGGATTGCGCGAGCACGGCGGGGCTCCTCCTCGAGCCGGCGGCGCTCGCGGATCTGGGTGCCGTCCTCGAGATCGAGCGCGCCTCCTTTTCCTCGCCGTGGACCGAGAAGATGCTCCGTGCTGAGATCGAGGGAAATCCATTCGCACGGTTCGTCCTGGCGCGCCGGGGGCATGAGCGGGAGATTCTCGGCTACGTGTGCTATTGGGTCGTGTTCGACGAGCTTCGGATCATGAACGTGGCGGTCGCGCCGCCGGCGCGTCGCCGGGGCATCGCACGCAGGCTCGTGGACCACGCGCTGACTGAGGGACGGTCCCAGGGCGTGAGGCGGATGCTTCTCGAGGTGCGCGCCTCGAACGAGCCGGCCCTGAGCCTGTATGGGGGGTTTGGCTTTGAACGGACTGCTGTCCGGAGTAACTACTACAGCGATCCAAGTGAGGATGCGATTCTCATGGAACTGAGTTCGGCTGCGGAGTAGGGTGGAGATGGTGGGAGCGTCATCTCCGTCCGCGGGTTACCGCGTTCCGCGGCGCACGTCCAACCATCTAACTCGACAGGAGGTGGATATGCTACCGGAGACTGCGATCGTCGAGCGGTTGCGGGAGTCCAATCATGAATTTCGGGAGTTGGAAGATGCCCATCATCGGCTTGATAGCGAGCTGTCCGAGATGCAAAAACGTCACGTGCTGACGCCTCAGGAAGAGGTCACGAAGAAGCAGTTGCAAAAAGAGAAGCTCGCCAAGAAAGATCGGATGGCCGAGCTCATCCGCGATTATCGACACCAGGTCGAGGCGGGGAGCGCCACGTCATCGTAGTTCGGCGGCTCATCGAGGAACCTTCATATGGCCATTGCGATCGCCCCACTCCAGGCGCACCTCACCCTGATCAAGAAGCGGCTGCTGATCATCGGGGTGACCATCGTCGTCTGTTTCGGGGCGGCCTTCGTTTACGCAAGGGAGATGATCGACTGGATGGCGAGGTCCCTGGCCCACGTCGAGGTCGACCGATTGGCATTCTACGGCCCGACCGAAGCGCTCTTTGCGGCGATCAAGGTCTCCTTCCTGGTCGGCATCGTGCTCAGCTTGCCGATGATTCTCTTCCAGTTCTGGAAATTCATCGAGCCGGCGCTCCTCGTCCGGGAGCAGCGCCTTGCGATCCCCGTCTTTCTCCTAGCGGGGGTTTTGTTTGCGCTGGGGCTGGTGTTTTGTAATCTCGTCGTCCTGCCCATGGTGCTTCAGTTCTTTGTGGGATTCGGCGCCGAACACGAACTGAGGCCGGAGCTGGCCGTCGGCACCTTTGTAGATTTCAACGTCAAGTTCTCGCTCATCCTCGGGTTCGGCTTCGAGCTGCCGCTGGTCCTCACGCTCTTGGCCCGAGCGGGCTACGTCACTGCGGAGGATCTCAACCAGTTCCGCAAGCACGCGATCATGATTATCCTCATCGTATCCGCGATTCTCACACCTGATCCCACCATTTACACGATGTTGCTCATGGCGATCCCCCTGGCAGTCATGTATGAATTGGGCATCCTGGGTGCGCGATTGTTCGGACGTCCACGAAGACGCAGCCCCGAGTCCGGCGGCGGGGACGCTGACCCGGAAGGGCAGGGCGGGGCGCCTCTGTCAACGGGCACCGCCGGGTATCGAGTCAAGTAGCACGGGCCACATGAGGCGAACGGGATCATGATGAGAAGGGCACAAGCGCTACTGGGGGGGACGGTGCTCGCCCTTGGTCTGCTCTCCCTGTCCATGAAAGGTGCAGGGGGGGCGGTCAGGGGGCCGATTTTCGGCGCGACTCAAGGCGGCGCGGCGCTCGCGGCTGCTGAGGGCCACGACGTTCCGGCAAGCCCGTTCCCCTTTTTGACGATTCCAAGCATTCAAGCTCTCACCGTGATCGAGCCGAACACGCTGTTGGCAGGTTCTTTCGGCATGGGGATGTTTCGCAGCGAGGATCGCGGCCAGACCTGGACGCCGGTGAATGACGGGCTGGCGGATCGCTTCGTGCTGTCGCTCGTCACCATGACGGACGGCACGGTGTACGCGGGCACCGTGCGCGGCGGCATCTTCCGCTCCGAGGACGGTGGGAAGTCCTGGCAGGTGGTCAACAAGGGCCTGAAGCGCCTGCAAGTGAAGGCGCTGTTAGCGACCGACCGGGGCCTCTTCGCGGGCACGGGAAACGGTGTCTACCGGCTGAACGAGCCCGGCGGGCGGTGGTCCATGGTCTCGACCGGGCTGGAGGATATTCTCGTCCATTGTCTGGCCATGGCCAAGGACGGAAGCCTCTACGCCGGCACTTCCGGGAAGGGGGTCATGCTCCTGGCCAAGGGGACTGCCGGGTGGGAACGCCTCACCACGGGCCTGAAAGACCATGAGGGGTTGCGCGAAAACTTCATCCGCGTAATCGCGATCGGTGCGGACCAGGCAATCTACGCGGGGACCTTCGACGGCGGAGTCTTTCGAAGTGGGGACAGTGGCCGGCACTGGAGCCCGATCAGCCGTGCCCTGCCGAATGATTCGATCAGGGGCATCGTTCCGACCGAGGCGGGTCTGTTCGTCGGGACCGGGCGCGGCGTCTTCCGAGCGCTCGATCAGCGGGGAGAATGGGCCCCGGTGAACGTGGGGCTGACGGAGCTGTCCATCCAAGCGCTCGTGTCGTCCGACGACGGCT
>JBFISJ010000049.1:0-14834 GCA_041608595.1 Nitrospiraceae bacterium | reverse complement strand
GCGGATGGGGAAACGTATAGGCATTGAAGTCCATACCGATGACGGGAAACCCGCGGGAGGCCAGCGCGATCGGGAGCCGACTGTGGCAGCATCCGATGTCGAGGACGAACCCATTCGCCCCGCCCAGGTGTTGGAACACGAAGGGATACTCCACGACCCGTTCGCTGGTGACCATGCCCGGCTCGAAGACCCGTTTCAGCCCTCGACGGGCGAGCCCCGCCAATCGCCGCTTCAGCGCGGGCGCACAATCCAACAACCGGGCAAGACGTCTCCACCGCAACCGATACTGCGGGCGGTACGTGCCGGCGGGTTCGATGTCATCGTGGCTCATCAGATCCTCCGACGATGCCGGCAGCGGGCTTCTTGCCCCACGCGAAATAGTAAAAGCCCAGCCACGCCGCGATGACGGTGCCGTCGAACCACCGCCAGAAGCGCGCGGTCCTCGCGACGAATCCAACTTGTGCCAGGCGTAACCGGTCCCATCGATAGACAAGCGGCAGGTACGGGGGGACGACCCCGGCGGGAAACACGTGCACCACGCCGAGACCGGCGCCACGAAGCAGGTCGACAATTTCTTGTTCCGTAAAGCCGCGTTCGTACATCTGGTGCGCAGGTCCCGTTTCGAACAGCAGCCTGCGCTTGACCCGGCCGATCCAGTCGAGCGATCGGAAGAGCGAGAATTTCTTGGGGACGATGTCCGAATAAAACAGTCCACCCGGCTTCAGCACGCGGACCATCTCGCGCACGATCAGAGACGGATCTTCGAAGTGCTCCAGTAGTCCCGTCGACAGCACGACATCCATGCTGTCGGTCTGGAGCGGCAGTCGGCTTCCTTCGCCGATCAAAAAGTTCCCCGTGAGTTTCGCCTGCGCGTAGTTCAATCGGCCCGCGCGCACGGCGGGCGTCGAGTAATCCAGGCAGACCGTCTCGTAGCCCCCAGCCGCCAGGATGCAAGAGAGTCTGGCCGATCCCGCTCCGACCTCGAGGGTGCGTCCCGTCTGCGGCAGGATGCCACGAAGGTAGTCGGCCTTGATGCAATCGAGGATCTGGGTCATGGACGCCGCCGTGAGCGTCGCAGACTGCCCGCTCCAGTACTGGTCCCAGAAGACGGTTCCGTGATCAGGCATGACTCGCTTTCCGGATTGTAAATTTGAAGTCAGCGGGTGTACCGATCACGGCCCACTCGCGGAAACGACGTATCGGCCTCTTAATGGAGTCGAGCGCACCGCTCGGCCTCGTGAGATCGGTCTCGAATATGCGCCTCCACATGAACCCGCAGGCAGTAAACGAGGCGGTCCAATAGGCCAACGGCTGCACGTTGATGTGCGAGGGATCTCGCTGCGCGTTGGGATGTTGGGGATGGCAAATCTTGAGATAGGCCATGCCGTTCGCCGACAGAATCCGGTGCATCTCTCTCAGCACGGGTACGGGGTCGGCCAAATGCTCGAACAGGTCGAGCGCGGTGATCAGGTCAAACGAATCAGACGCGATCGGCAGTCCTGCTTGCACATCGGCGAGCACCATCTTGCCTCGCATCCCCGATCCGCCCTGGCGTAAGGCATACCAACTGATGTCGACGCCGGATACGAAGGGGATTCCCTCCGCTGTGAGGGCCTCGGCCATGTACCCCTTGGCGCAGCCGACGTCCAGCGCACTCCGCGGCCGCGTGAGGTGACAGAGGTAGGCGGCCGTCCGAGCCGCCATCGGGTAGATCAGGTGGTGCGTATGGGGCGGACTCTGTCGGCTCTTTCCCTCGAAATACGCCTCGCCGTAAAACTCCTTGCTCATCGCGTCAGGCATGGCCCACCCGTCCCGAGAGCGCTGTGAGGGCCGCGAGCAAGCGACTTGCGCTGGCTTCCCACGAAAAGCGCGCGGCTCGTTCCAACCCCTTCTGCCGGCCTCCGGCGCGAAGTTGTTGCTCCCCTGCCATGCGACACATCGCCTGTGCCCAGCCGTCCACATCGTCCGGATCGACCTCATAGGCCGCGCCACCGGCAACCTCGGGGAGCGCACCCGCGTTGGACGCGATCACGGGCGAGCCGCAGGACATCGCTTCGAGAACCGGCAGGCCGAATCCCTCGTAGCGGGAGGGAACGAGCGTGCATTCGGCTCCGGCAAACAGCGGCGGAAGGTCCTCCCCGGGCACCTCGCCCAGACAGTGCACGGAGGCCTTCACCGTCGTGCGCTCGACGAGCGCGCGCGCCTCCTCGAGCCCCGCGCGGATCACCAGCACGAGATCCGCCTTGAGATCACCGCGGCGCCGTGCCTGTTCGTACGCCCGCACCATCGTCGGCACATTCTTGTGAGGGCCATGGGCGCCGACGTAAAGAAGGTACGGATTGGTGAGACGGTGCCTGGCTGTGATCGCAGCGATGCGCGGCGCCTCCTGCGGCCGGAACTCCGGATTGCGGCCGGGGTAGACCACGCGGATGCGCGCGTCGTCCACCCCGAACAGCTCGATGAGATCCTGTTTCGTTCGGGCGGAGATGGCGATCAGCAGGGCCGAGCGATCGAGGAGGCGTCCGATCGCGGTGCGGAACGCGTGATGGTTCGGAAAGAGCGCGGGAAGCTTGAGTGGAATGAGGTCGTAGACGATCGCCGCCACCTTTCCACCCGGAAGCACCGGTGCCATGAGGCAGGTGGCCAGGAAGCAGTCCAAGCCGTCCCAGACCCGGCGACCCGCCGGGAACACGGTGCCAACGTGGTCCCACCACCAGTTCAACCAGGCGTCGGGGACCCGGGTCGTCGATGTGGGCGCGAGCTGCGAGAGGGCGCGTACGGCTTCCCCCGAGGCCCAGCTGCGTCGGAGCACGAGGCGATAACGTTGGTGCGGGTCGAGGCCGACCAGTGCCCGCACTAAGGGCGCGACATAGCCGCTGATGCCCCCGCGACCCAGCAACGGGCCGGCGTCCACGCCGATGGTCAACGCGGTCTCCTGCGTCATTCAGCTCCGTTCCCCTCCCGCGACCGCCTCCCGCACCCACCCCCCTGCTGTGACGACATCACCCTTCCGAACAATGCGGAACGCGACGAGCACCACGCCGTAGGTCACCAGCCCGGCGGCCGTCGCGGGGAGGGCGCCGTAGATCTGGATATGGGTCATTGCGGCCCAGCCCATGCCGGCCGCGGCGAGCACGACCAGGCCGGCCCGCAGCGGAACCGGGAACGCGAGCAGTCGCCACACCAGCGCGAGACCGATGAGGACGATCAGGAGCTCCGAGGCCAGCGTTGCGCCCGCGGCGCCGAGCGCGCCCCAGCGAGGAATGGCCCAGAGATTCCCCACCGCGTTGAGCGCGAGGGCCGCCATCATGGCTCTGAGCCAGATTCGCTCCCGGCCCCTGGCCTGGAGCGCAACTGCCAGCGGCGCGTAGAACCAGTGGGCCGCCGCCGATAATGCCAGCACCATGAGAATCGGCGCCGCCGCCCGAAAGGCATCGCCGTACAACAGAATGAGCAACGGCTCGGCCATCCCGCAGAGCGCGAGCGCCATGGCGGGGCCGGCGACGCCGAGCGTGCGCGCGCCACGCGTGTAACTTGGAGGCACGGTTCCGTGGGGCGGTCGTGCAAGGACCGGGAACAGCGTGCCCGCGACGGTGCTCCCGAGGGAGACAGCCAGGGTCGCGGGCTTGTAGGCGACGTTGTAGAGCCCCAAGGCCATGGTCGATGACATCTGGCCCAGCAGCAGCGTGTCCAGTCGCGTATAGAGGCCCTGCACCGCCGCCGTAGCGCCGAACGGGGCCGCCTGTTGTATGAGCTCCTTGACCGAGAAGCTCCGTGTTCCGCAGTCCCGGAGAAACGGCCGCGACACCCACCTGGCCGCCAGCACGGCTCCGCCCGCTGCGACGGCCTGCGCGGCGAGGAACCCCGCAACGTCGGCGCGCGTCACCGCCACCGCCAGGAGCAGCCCCGTCGTCCAGGCCGCGGCGATCACCTCCGCTGTCGCCAGCTTGTCGTATCGGGCGTGACCCCCGACAATGGCCAAGTACGGCCAGCTCAACGCCCCCACCGCCAGTTGCGTGGCGGCAAGCCCGATGTAGACCAGCGGGACCGGCTGGACCGGCAGCGCGGCGGCAAAGATGGGGATGATAACGAGGACTCCGCCTGCGAGGAGCGCCTGCGCGCGCAGCGCGGCGCGGAGGACGGCCTTGGCATCAGTCGGGTCGAGCGCGACCGCGCGGGTCACGATCGTGCTGATGCCCATATGCGGGATGAGGCCGAACAAGCCTGCCAGTCCCATGGCGTAGGCGTACTCCCCCATCCGTTCTGCGCCCAAGGCGCGCGCAACGACGACCGAATTGACCAGCGCCAGCCCGTAGCCTAGCGCTCGGCTGATGAGCAACACGGTGGTGACACGTCCGAGAGACACCCCGTTCGCCGCAACCGACATACGTGATTGCCTCCTGACCTGATTCAAGCACAATCCTTGTGGATTGCAATGAAAAGGCCATATTTCTCATAATGTTGCGATCATGGTGGTGAGGCATTCAAAGGGGACGTGAGCCGACCCCTCCGGGACGAGTGCCCATCAGTCCTCCCCCGGCTCGTGGGGCACGTGTTGGGCGGACGGCCGTGGCCTCCTCGCCGGTCCCCGCGGCGGCAGGCTCGATCATCATCACGCTCTTGGCGACGACGGCCGCGTAGAGCCAGAACGGCTCCATGATTCGGACGATGATGAAGGTATTGGCGCCTAGGGCGTGGATCAACAGGCCGACGAGCCCCATCAGAAAGCCGAGGGCGATGCCGCGGTAATAGGGATCGTGAAGGGACCAGTAGGCATTGAGCCCAAGGCGAAACAGCGAATAGATGAGGTAGGCGAAGGCTCCCAGCCCGATCACGCCCGTCTCCATCAGCACGCGCGGGTACATGGCATCCATGAACGGGCCCCCGGTGACGCCGACACCCCAGACCGGAGACGTCCTGAAAAACGTCATGGCTTGCTCATAGGATCGGAGCCGCTCGGAGGTGGAGGTATCGACTCGGAGGGTGCCGAACTTGATCTGGCCCTCTTCCTCCTCCTGCGTGAATGTGTAGAGCATCCGGTTGACGACGCTTTCAGGCATGACGAACGGGGCTGCGAGCAGTCCCATCAGAAGGACGGCCAAGAGCGCCGGGCTTCGGCGGCGGACCATCTCAATCACGCCGGCGAAGACGACTCCGCCGGCAAGGAAGGACGCGCGGGACAGCGTGGCTTGCAAGGCGATCGCCCCGATTCCCATCAGGCCCATATACGGGAGCCGACGTGGGACGGCGCCGCTCGTGAGTAACAACCCGACCATGATCGACATCAGAAACACCAGGTAGCCGCCAAGCGTGTTGGGCTCTCCCTCGGGACCTTCGAAGGGAGCCGAGACGCGGACACCGCTCGGAATCTGGGACAGCGCATAGAGGCCGACCAACAGAAAGGTGATCATGCTTGCGCGCACGAGGTGGCGGAGCTGCTTGCGCTCCGACACGATGTTGACCGTCATGAAATAAAGGAAAAAATACTCATAGTACTTAAGAAGAAAGAAGAATCCGCCGAAGGGACTGACGCGGCCCGCCAGCATGCCGACAAATGTGGCAAGGGCGCAGGCGGCCGTGTAGTAGAGGATGGGGCGGTTCAGCGGGGTCCTGGCCAGGGTGCCGAAGCCCCGCGACAGGGCCAGCCTGCTCAGCCAGCCGAATCCCACCAGCACGAGGAGGAAGTCGTCGAATCTGAGGGTGATGCCGCGCCCCAAGGTCGTGCCCCCGCCGAGCCCGCCGACGATGAGCTCGGGGCCGAGCAGCATTGAGAACACCAGGATGTAGATGCCGACGAGCGGCGACATGAAGGCCGCGATCAATGCCAACGTGCCGAGGATGATCGGCAGCCCGCGAGAGGGATCGATGAACGCGATGACTGAGGCAATGGGGATTGCCGCGAGTGTGGGAAGGACGAGGTCAGCCCATTGGACGCGGAATGCGGAAAACCTGAGTGTCGTCGGTACCGGCATCATGTCGTGTCATCAAGGTGACAAACCCAAACCAGGCAATCATAAACCTCACACGCCCATGTTCATCGGGCGAGGCGGCAGGACAGGCAAAAGGCGCTGCGTATCGTGGAGACACGGCACTAGCGGTATGAGTACTCCATGTACCCGTACTCGGGCGCGATTTCGGCCTTCACGTTCGTCAGCACCACGCCGACGACATGAGCCTGGGCGTGATCGATGAGGAACTTGGCCCGCCGCAAGGCACTGCGCCCGATTCGCCCAACCTGATAGACCAGCACCGTCCCGTCCACGCATGAGCTGATCGTGACGGCGTCGGTAACCGGGAGAATCGGCGGCGTATCGAACAAGACCATTTCATACTCTTCGCGCATCTCCGAGATGAGGCGGTTGATGCGATCGAGGCTGAGGAACTCCGCCGGGTTCCGAGAGACCATACCGCTGGTGAGTACGTGCAGATTGTCGAGTCCCGGCGTATTCATCACGAGATCCACGCCCAGGGCGCCCATCATCAAGTCGGTGACGGTCCGGACCGAATCGTTCCAAGGGGTCGTACCGCTCAAGGCTTCGGCCAGGCCGGGATCACGTTTCATCCCAAGCCGTTTGTGCACGTTCGGCTTGTGCATGTCGCCATCGACCAGGAGCACGCGCTTGCCCTCCTGCGCCAGGGTGATGGCCAAGTTGACGATCGTGGTCGATTTGCCCTCCCCGGTTCCCACGCTCGTGAACACCAGGGACTTCGTCGTCCGGTCCATATTGGCGAACTGGAGATTGGTCCGCAGGGACCGGAGATTCTCCGACAGCACGGAGGCGGGGTCGACCAGGCACGGCAGCTTGGAGAACATTTCCAGCACGGACTTCGAGGTATTGGGCGGCAGCGCCTTGGCCGCGTTCTCACGAAGCTCACGCTCGTCGAATTGGGGGATGATGCCCAGCACCGGCACCTTCAGGAACTCCTCGATGCCTTCGATGGTGCCAATCGACGTATCGAAGGACTCCCTGCCAAACGCGAGGACGACCCCGAGAAAGAGTCCCATCGCTGCACCGACGACCATGTTGAGTTCGTTCTTAGGCCGATTGATGGGCACACCGGAGGAGACCGCCGGCGAGATAATGCTCACCTCTTCGATGCGCTCCGCGCTCTTGATGAGGAGCTCTTGTTGCTTCGTCTTGAGCGTGGCATAAAGCTCTGCATTCACCTGCACTTCCCGTTCGAGCCGTGACAGCTCGATGGCGGCCTGAGGAAAGCCGAGGTATCGCTCGCGATAGCGGTCGATTTGTCCCCGCAGCGTGGCTTCTCGGTCCGCAAGGCTTTGGAGCTTCGAGACCAGCTCCCGGGTCATCTCCAGTTTCACGTTGGCGATCTTTTGGTCGACGAGGCGCACGGCCGGATGTTGCGTTTTGTAATCAATGAGGAGCGTCGTGCGCTCCTGGACCAAGTCGACCAGCCGCGTGTTGAGGCTGGCGAGGAGCGTGGAGGTATCGTCCGTAAAGATCCGCTGCGACGGCAGCCCGTTGAGGCTTCGGGTTCGCTTCAGGATCTCGATCTGTCTGGCCGTTTGCTCCTTCAGTCGTAAGACCCTGTTGTGCTCCTGCTCCAGCTCCGTGAAGATACTAAGGGCCGCCTTGGCCTCTTCGGTGAGAAAGACCTGTCCCTCCCGCTCTTTGAACTGCCGCAGCGCCTCTTCCGCTTCCCCGAGCTTTTGCTCCCGTTCGGCGAGCTGGGCACCCACGAAATCCAGCGCGTCCGTGACCATGCGGTTTCGCGACCGGATGTTTTCCGAGCGGTAGGCCTCCGCAACTGCGTTGGCGATGTTCTCGGCGTCGACCGGGTTTTCGGACCTCCCAGTGATGCCGATGATCGATGTCTGATTCTCCGGTGCCGCGTCAATCCTGTCGCGAAGCGATTCGACGATCTGCCGATATTCTCGCGAGCGTCGCGTCTCCTCCGGGGCACTCGCCGGGATAAGGCCCAAGCGAGCCGCCGCCTGCTCGATCACGGCGACACTTCGAATCACTTCCGATTGGGTCTCTTGGGCGTTGGCGTACGAGTACGAGAAGGCGTCGAGAAAGAGGCTGGCCATATTGCTGGTCTTGTCGAACTTTACGCGGGCCGTGGCCTGATAAACCGGTGTGGACTTCGTCAGCTGGGTGAGCGCGAAGGTGAAGAGCACGACCAGAAGTGACGTCAGACCGATCAGGAGCTTTCGCTTCCTGATGATCATCCAGTAGTCGAGCAGGTTGAGCTCGTAATGGGCCATCGTTCGGCTCTTTGAAACTCCCCGCCGGCCTAGGGCGCGACCAAGAGTTGCGTGAAGAACGCCGCCTGAAGTGGAGCCAGGGCTGCCCCGAGCACGGGTCCCAGCTTCTTGGCAGTCTCCGCGGCGTCACCCAGTCGCTCGCGCGGTATGTAGACGACGTCGTTCTCCCGCAGTTGGACGTTGCCCGCCGCGTCTCCATAAGTTAACAATCGACTGATGTCGGCGGTGAGAACCGTCGGGCGGTCCAGATTGCCTCGGATCACCCTGACCTCGTCCAACACCGCCGTCTCTTTATAGTTTTCTGCGGCCAGCACCGCTTCCATGACCGTCATGCCGCGGGTCATCGGGTACATGCCCGGCTTGTTGACGTCGCCGAAGACAAAGATGCGCTTCACCTTGAGCTTGTCGCGCTGGATGCGCACCTTGACTCTCGGGTTGCGCATGTAGGGCTCCACCGCGCGCTGAATTCTTGCAGCGGCTTCCTCGGCGGTCAAACCTCTCACGTCCACATCCGCCACGGTCAGGCTCGTGAAGCCGACCTTGGTGACCCGGGCGGTCATGGCCTCCTCACCGGATCCGCGCCGAATGCGGATTTCGAGCGTATCACCTGGCTCGATAATCGTGTTGGAAGGCAGCTCGGTCTCGTCCAAGAAGACATCGCCCTTTGCCAGCGCCGGGAAGGGTGTGCCCGGTGGGCTCAAGGCAGAGGGAGGGAGAGTCGAATAAGCCGGATTGCGACACCCCGTCGTCCCAGCCACAAGGGCTGCAACGGCCAGCATCCAGAAAAGCTTGCCGAGGCCGGCAGCATACGTGGGAAAATGCAAACGCATCATGAGGCGATCTCAACAGGTTTGACCACTTCGACGATGTGCAGCAGGGTGCTCGTGCTCAGATCGACGATTTTTGGTTCTCCGGTGTCCCCTTCCGAACGGGTTCCCATCTGAATGATCGGCCGGAGTGGATAAGTGGATTTGGAGCCCGTGACGAAACCAACCTCACCCGTATTGAGCCGCACGCAGGTTCCCAAGGGGTACATGGACAGTTGCTCGACCAACGCCTTCATGATCGGGCGGGAGAACGAGGTCTTCTCTCGAACCAGCAACTCCCGGATCGCTTCGTGGGGAGCGAGCTTGTGCCGGTAGGGCCGCGGGCTGATCAGGGCGTCGAAGACGTCGGCGATGCCGATCAGTTGCGCGTGCGGATGAATCTCCCCTTCGGCGAGCCCGTTCGGATACCCCTGTCCGCTCCACCGCTCATGCTCCTGGGCCGCCACCTGCTTGAGCCACGCATAGGGCGAGCCCAAGGTCGCGACGATTTCGGCTCCCACTTCCGGATGCTGCTCGATCACTTCCCGGTCGCTGACTGAGAGCGGTTGCGGCTGGTTGATGATCGCCTCGGGGACGTTGAACATCCCGACGTCGTGCAGCAGGCCTCCCAGCGCCAAGCGTGCGAGCTCTTCTATCTCATAGCGAAGACCGGTGCCCAGCCTGGTGGCCAGGATCGCCACGTTTACGGAATTCGTGATAACCTGGCGTCCAGGCGTCCCGGCATAGACCTGAGCGAGGAGCCAATCGCTCGCCAGTAACGACTCGGCGATCCCATGTGCAATGTAAGGGAGCTCGCCGAGGTTCCCGAGGGTGCCCTGCTGGAACACGGGCTCGAAGCGCGTCAGCTCGTCCACCGCGAGCTTGTACCAATCGGGTCCGCTCGCGCTGCCGGTCCCGGGCGCTGCGGCAGGAGTGCTCGGGCGTGGGAATGGGGCCGCTTCACCACCCTGCCCGGTTCGCTCCGGACCCGGTTCCGGGGTTGAGTCCCCGTGATCTCTCACTAAGTCGCTGAGTCTCGTCATGCCGTCGCACTGTCCTCGTTAAGGCCTCGTGGGGGCTCACCGGCTAAGACTGGTGCACCTTCTTCGGGTGCGGCCCGTCGACCTTGCTGCCCTCACCGTTGTTCTCTTCCTTGGCCAGCTCCCGTTCGAGCACCGCCCGGATGAATCCGCTGGCGGTGTAGCCCTTCTGCTTGAGCTCATCCAATCGAGACTTGAGCTCCTGCGGCAGTTGAATGACGATGCGGACCAATCTGGGCATGGAAATGGGACTCCGTGTGAACGGACCTCGCCGAGACCTGCTAGCACCCTGTTGCAGGCGCTATGCCATGCCGCAGCCTGACATCGTTCGGCACGGCATCATGTTGATTTTGTACGGTTTACGCTGAAGGATGCGTTCTGCCGGCAGGGCTGGGACCGACAATTTTATGTCGAGCGACGAAATTTGGCTCTTGGTTTGTTCGACTTTTACCGCGGAAATGGCTGCGATTTGTGGAGCTTGCTGCGGGTTCGGGGCGAATTGGAGAGGTTGTGTCAGGGCATCAGGCGATCAATCCTCTCACTCGCTCACCCATTGCTGCCAGAACAGGCGGGCGTTCCGCTGCTCGACCGATAGCGGCGCCTGCGCGAGGCGCACCGATCGCATCTGCATCTCGCGAGCCGTGCGAACCTTCAGGTTGGTCGCCGACATCGTCCCCGTGACGATCACCGCGCCGTCCCGGTCCGTTCGCCTCAGGCTGGTCCCGGCCTTCGCATAGGCTTGCATGACCGCCGGCGCGGGATGGCGGTACGCATTAAATCGTCCCGCCGAGATGATGCCGAGGTCGGCCCCCACCTCGTGGATCCAGCCCTCGTGCAACGAGCTGCGGGCGCCATGGTGCGGGACCTTGACAACCTGGACGTGCAACGGCGCGCCGTTGTCGCGCAGCGGTTCCATGGCCTGTGACTCGATGTCGGCGGGAAAGAGAAACCCGTGCGGTCCGCAATCGAGCCGCACGACGACGGAGTGATTGTTCAACCGACTGCCGGTCGACCAGGGTCTGCCATCGGGGGCTCGGACCCGGACCGGTGGGGGATGCAGCGCCAGCAGTTCGCATGACGGTGTGGCGAGCAGCAGGTCTCCCGCTTCGACTCGTCTCCTGGCCACTCCTGAGGTGCGAAGCGCGCGCTCCAGGCGTTGATAAAAGCGGTGCGGCCTGGGGATCCCGTTGCCGTAATAGGCCTTGACGTCGAAGCGGCTCAGGATCCATGGCACGCCACCTACATGATCGCGTTGCGGGTGTGTGCCGATCACGAGGTCGAGCTGCTTGATGCCCCGGTCCCACAGATAGGGTCCGACGACTGCGCGCCCCATGTCCAGCCGGTCGTAGGCGGCCCCCGCGTCGATGAGCACGGTCTCGCCCTCCGGCAGCTCCAGGATCGTGGCATCTCCCTGCCCGACATCCAGAAAGGTCACGCGAAGCGTGTTGGGCGGAAGGTCACGGGGTGACCAGGCCCACCAGGCGAGAAAGCAGGCGGCGCCGACCGCGGCAGCGTAGCGAAGGCCCGGCCTGGTCCTCGGCCATCCCAGCACGAGCAGGCAGGTGTAACAGCACACGATCGCGGCGATCGACGGCGACGCCACGTGCCACTCCGCTCCGGGAAGGCGAGCCAGCCAGGTCACCGCCCCCGCCATGGTGCTCAGCGCCGTCTCGTTCAGAGACCCGAGGGGGAGCGTTGCACCACCGTCCATGAGGAGCGCCACCGCCGAGAGCAAGCCCAAGGGCACGACGACCAGCCCTGCCAGCGGCACGACCACCAAGTTGGCCAAAAGGCCGAGCCAAGCGATTTGATTGAAGTGGTACGCGACCAGCGGCAGGGTCGCCAGGGTGACCCCGCCCGTGATCCAGGCGTATTCCCGGAGCCAGCGCGCCAGCCGTTCCGGCAGGCGTCCCTCGGCCGGCACCTCGCCCTCGTCCAGGGTGCCGCGCCATCGCAAGATCAGCGCGATCGTCAAGACCGACGTGAAGCTGAGCTGAAACGAGATGTCCAGGATCGCACCGGGATCGTGCAGGAGGATCAGGAGAGCAGCGGCGGCCAAGGCATGCAGCAGGTGCTGGGGATAGCCTTGCCACACGGCCACCATGCACACAAGAATCATGAGGAGCGAGCGTATCGTCGCGACCTCTGCGCCGGCGAGGAGGGCGTAGAAGGTCACGGGGGGCATCGTGAGCAACGCGGCCAGTCGTGTCGGTGTAATCCGACGCGACAGGTGGAGCAGCCAGGCGGGAGGCAGGAACCGGCAGGCGATCGTCACGGAGAAGAACGAGAGGAATGCGATCAAGCCCAGATGCGAGCCCGAAATGGAGAGAATGTGCACGGTGCCGGTCGCCATGAAACTGTCTCGCAACGACTGGTTAAGGAAGCCTTGCTCGCCGATGATGAGCCCGAGGTAGATGCCGAGCGCCGGCTGGTCGAGCGAGCGGGTCGCCGCCACACGGATCTGCTCGCGCCAACGGTCGAGCCGATTCCAGAACGCCCAGCGGACACGCTGGCGCCCGGCGTCTCGCAACTCGATGTCCTGTCTGGCGGAAACGGACCCCACTGCCTGCACGCCCTTGCGCCTGAGATAGGCGCCGTAATCAAAGCCGCCGGGATTCAGCGTGCCAGTCGGCGGTCGGAGACGCGCCGTGAATGCGATGGTATCCCCTTGCGCGAAGACCCGGCGTAAGTCCTGCCAGGTCACCCGCACCAGGCCCTCCGCCGGCCTTTCGCCCTGCTCGTCGGTGATCCTCGCGACCGAGACGAGCATGACCGAGCGATGCGGGCGGTGTCGAACCGGCTCCACGATGGTCCCGACGACCTGCATGGTCTGGGGATCGGAACCAGCCAGAATGGCGGGACCGCGTGGATCGGACGCTGAGATGGTCCACCAGATCAGGCCGCCGAGCAGGCAGAGGTAAAGACCGAGTCCGAGACGCGCCGTGAGCATGCGACGGCGCTCCAAGATCGTCAGGCCCGCGGCGACGATGAGCAGCACCGTGAGGATCGAGACAGGAAGATAGGGAAGGTAGGCACCGAGCACCAACCCTGAGAGAAACGCGCCGGTTAACGGCAGCAGCACGGAATCAGGCGAGATGGGTGCGAAGCGAGCCGACCAGATCGTCGGCCACGGAGCGAATCAGGTCATCATGCTCCCCCTCCACCATCACACGGACGAGGAGCTCAGTTCCGGAGTACCGCACGAGCACGCGGCCCGTGCCGTTCAGTCGAGCCTCGCTCTCCCGGATGGCGCGTTGGACCTCCGGCAGGCTGGCCAGGTCGCGTCGCTCTTTCACCGGGACATTGAGCAGCACCTGGGGCATGGCGGTCATACAGCTGGCCAGCTCTGACAGTGGCCGGCCGCTACGCTGCATGAGCGACAACACTTGAAGGGCGGAGATGAGCCCGTCGCCCGTGGTGTTGTGGTCGAGAAAGATGAGGTGCCCTGACTGTTCGCCGCCGAAATTGAGGCCGTCGGCAATCATCCGTTCCAAAAGGTAGCGGTCTCCAACCGGCGTGCGGATGAGCTTGACCCCTGCCTTGGCCATCGCCAGCTCGAGCCCAAAGTTGCTCATGACGGTGCCGACGACAGTGTTGCGGGCCAGACACCTGCGTGACTGGAGATCGAGCGCCAGGGCGGCCATGATGTGATCCCCGTCGATCAGGCTCCCCTTTTCGCAGACGAAGACCGCACGGTCCGCGTCGCCGTCGTGGGCGATCCCCAGGTGCGCCTTGTGCTTGATCACGGCTTCCCGCAACCGCTCCGGCGAGACGGCGCCGCAGGCCTTGTTGATGTTCTTTCCATCCGGGCTGGCGGCGATGACCTTGACCGCCGCGCCGAGCTCTCGCAGCACCGACGGTGAGACCTTGTAGGCCGCGCCGTTCGCGCAGTCGACGACGATTTTGAGACCCTGAAAATCCGTGTCCTTTGCAAGGGAGCGTTTGACGAACTCGATGTATCGTCCCTCCGCGTCGTCGATGCGATGGGCCTTGCCGATGGCGTTGGCGGTCGGACGGATATGCGAGATGTCGTCGGAGATGATGAGCTGCTCCATGCGCCGTTCGAACTCGTCCGGGAGCTTGAAGCCATCTCTGGAGAAGAACTTGATGCCGTTGTCCTGGTAAGGGTTGTGGGACGCAGAGATGACGACCCCCGCATCGGCCCGGAGGCTGCGGGTCAGAAACGCGATGGCGGGCGTGGGCATGGGACCGACCAGGAGGACATCCGCTCCCATCGAGCAGATGCCCGACGTCAGTGCGGATTCCAGCATGTAGCCTGACAGACGGGTGTCCTTCCCGATGACGAACTGATGGCGTCCCGATCGTGTGGAGAACAAATGCGCGGCCGCGCGGCCCAGCTTCATGGCCGTCTCGGAGGTGATGGGCTCGCGGTTGGCGACACCCCGGACCCCGTCTGTCCCGAAGAGTTTTCGCATCATGTCATTCGTGTCGGAGCGCGACGATCGCGCGGTAAGCGGTGGCTGTCCGGCGGCCGGCACAGCACCGCCTCGGTCATTCGGACCACGTCCCGGATGGCTTCGACGTCATGGACCCGGACGAGCCGGGCGCCGCGCTCGACGGCCAGCGCGACGGCGGCCGCCGTGCCCATCAGTCGATCGCCCACCTCGCGCGCGAGGGTCTGTCCGATGAAGGCCTTGCGTGACACGCCCACGAGCACGGGCCGGCCGAGCGCGGCGAGCTCGTCCAGGCGCGCGAGCAGGGTGAGGTTGTGGGCTACAGTTTTGCCGAATCCGAATC
>JBFISJ010000048.1:0-15017 GCA_041608595.1 Nitrospiraceae bacterium | reverse complement strand
TCGTCAGTGTCACAGGTTTCTTGTCCCTCACGGACACGTCGACTGCGGGCACCAGTTGGATTTTCCCGCCGGAGTCACCCGCACGGAATAGGTCTCGCCCCGGCGATTGGTCAAGGTGACGAGCTGGTCACCGACGCCACCCTGGAAGCGGAGCCCCTGGGAGGTGAACCTGACCGGACCGCCGGTGAACGAGGTGACCGAGCTGCCCAGCCTGGTCGTGCCGAGGCCGTTGGTCGTGATCTGCACCCGACCGGCAGCCACGGACAGGGTCACCTGGATCAACTGGTTGCGGTTCATGGCGGACATCCGGGCATAACTCAGGGTGCTGGCCAGCTCCACGGCCCCCTGACGAAGGTCGGCCCGCGCCGCCCAATCCAGATACACGGGCGTGGCCATCGCGGTGCCGAGCGCCATGATCACCATGATGATGGTGAGCTCGGGCAGCGTGAGGCCCGCTTCGGCGCGGATTCGAGACAGTCCTGTGGTGCGGGAATGAGACATAGCCACCCTACACGCAGCAAGGGCCATGCCTTTATTTGTGGTGGGAGGAGACGGCTAGAAGACGCTGTTTTTGCTAGAGAATCACTCTTATGGTGGGGACGGCTCCTGCACACAAAACGTCGGGCGGCCGGACAATTTACGGCACCTCCGGCTGAGGTCGGACCATATCACGGAGAACTATACCAGACGGCCTGGAGCCGCCCTGCGCATGGGCTCAGGCCGTGAGCCAGGAGAACTGGAACATTATAGTGCCATTCCGGGCGCCACATGATGGCGGGGCCTGACACTGGAGGGCGGAGTGAATGAAAGGAATCAGGTGCTTGTGGCTTACATGAGCTCCCGAAAGCTGCCCGGCACCAAGTAGACCAGTGGCATCCCCCGCACCAGACCCTGTCGCAGCTCGTGGTTGTACCACACTTCGATCCGCCCTCTTCCCCCCTTGCTGGCCACGATCGCGTGGTCGCTCGATAGCGCGCCGAAGACGCGGGCCTGCCCTGAGATGGTCAGCGAGCCAGAGGTCTTCAAGACCCCTTGCAGATTGATCCGGGACAACTGGACCGGGACACGGTCGCGGAGGGTTGAGAGTCCCTCCGGGGGAGGGCTCAAGGCCGAGACCGACTGGCCCATCCCGTGCGGCCACCAGTGGACATTGGCGTTGACGACAAACAGGCCTTCCGCATAGGGCGCGGTCACTGTCAGCGTGGGCCCTGTCGCGGGGTCGGCTGCGACGGCAAGCTGGGAGTCGATGTAGACGAGCCCCCGATGATCCCCCACCGCCGCGGACGCAAACACCTCATTTGCCGTCCGCCTCAACCCCTGGCGGCTCGTAGCACCAGGGTAGAGGTAGCCGTCTTCCCGCAACAGGTAATAGGCGCCGAACCGCCGGGCTGCGTCTTTCAGCTGCGTCTCTTCCCATCGATCCATCCGCAGGCCCGGCAGCGGATCCTGACGCGGATGGACGTTGTGGGGTCGCCGTGTTTCAGATCCCGGTGGCGTCGCGAAGATCGCCTCGCCCCCGATGTACACATCGAGCCAGCGGTCTTCAAGAGGCGTCATCCGGCCATAGGACTGTCCCGTCACAGGCGCCAGCGGACTCTTGACCGGCACGTCCGTGACGCGTCCCAAGAAGACGTCGCCGTTCAGCTTGACATCCCCCCAATGCACCCAGAGAGGCAAAGGCTGTAGGGCCGCCGTACCGGCGGATCCAGTCGTGGTGGAGCCGGCCTGCAGCGCGGCGCGAAGCGGAGGGATGCGGCGGGTGCCCATCTCCACGGTGAAGGCGCGACCGCCCCTCGGGGTGCCGACCGTCACCCCGACCATGCCGAGCATGCCGGGTCGAGCCGGCCCATAGAGCCGCAGGGCGAGAATACGGCCGAGCCTGTTGAGACCGGGGTACCGCTTGATCAAGGCGGGATTCAACAGACGATCATGGTCCGAATTGGCCGCGTCGAGCAGCAGGTCGGGGTCGTCGGCTGTCCCGCTGAGCTGCGAGCGCCCCCGAGCATCGAAAAAGGACGGCCCGTGGACGGGGTCGTCGTATCGCTTCACGACCAACTCGCGGGGGACCGCATCGGGGACGGATAAAGGATCGTGGAACCATTGCATGACGAGCGCGGCCCCCGACCGGGCGAGTGACCGCGAGGCCGCCTCCTCATTCGACGCCGCCACAGTCTGTACCTCTTGTGTCGCGAGGTTGAGCGACAGCACGCTCAGCACCAGCATCATGGAGACAATCAGCATGGCCCCCAGCAACACCGCCCCGCGCTCACAGGATGTCGGAACGGGTCCTGTCCCCATGCGCAATGTTACCGGGCGCATACCAACCCTCCTTTCACGCCGTCCCCCTCACCCTGGCCCTCTCCCGCGAGGGGAGAGGGCGGCGACCCGCTACATGGTCAGAGAGACCACGCGGCGAATCGGTGCCTCCTGTCCCTTCAGGGTGAGATCGATTCGCACCTGTGAGATCATGGCCGGATCGAGGGCCGGCTTTCCCTCCGAACCGAAGTAGGACAATCGCATGGCCGTGACCTCGTCCACCATCGTACTCGCCCCACCGTCTACCATCCGCATGAGTCGAGACCGTCCTTTCCCTTCCCCTCGCAGGTAGTACCGCACGTGATTCACGAGCATCACGAGACTCCCTTCCGGAAACTCCGCCTTCAGCCGGTTCAGGAGCGCCAGCTCGCCACGACGGCCATGCCTCGCGAGACGGCCCTGCAGGCAGCGCGTGTCGTCGCAGACGAAGATACGCTTACCCTTCCGCCAGCCGGCGCTGTGGCGCACGTGCAGGACGGTCTCGTCTGCCTCGCTGGCTCGGGTGAGATGGGTCGAGAGACCGGACAAGTTGGCGTAAAACGACACCTCCGCCGCCGCGACCGTCAGGAGCGGCCGTCCAATGAGCTGCAGTCCTATCCCGGCCGCCCCCAGCTCCGACGCCATCACGGCTAGGCTGATGCGAACATCCTGCTGCCGCGTCGCACGCTCCTGCTGCCCGATAAACCCTCCGCGCAGGTGGCTCAGGCCTTGAATCGCCGCCCCAAACACGACCAAGCCTGCCGCCATGGCGATCACCAGCTCAATCAGGGAATGGCCATCGTAGTCGGAATGGGCTCGAGGCAGGACACCAGCGACAAGGGGAGGAACGGGCAGACTGTTGTGTTCTCTCGTTCTCTCTTCGAAATCTTTCCACTGGCCTCGTGCCATTCGCCCCGCTCTCACCTTCTAACGATATCCGATATAGTTCGGATTGGCGCGGAGGGCTTCGAGGTAGATGTGGCGCCAGTGGCCGCCGGTCGTCAGGTACCGTGCGTGCACGTGGATCAGCACCGACCCCACTTGCCAAAGCGGCCCCGGACGATCCGGCTGGACGGTCCACACGAGGTGGATGCCGCCCTCGGTTCGACTTCCGGTGTAGCGCCCATCCCCGGCACGGTCGTCAGTTCCCCAGCCGTCGTCCCGCATGAGGAGCTCGTCCAGACCGTCGGCATCCGCGTCGTCTTGCAGCAGCCTTCCCCAGGAGGTCGCCCATTTGGCCTCGAGCCGTGATTCGGCCAGGGCCAGCGCTCGCATGGCCCGCTCCCCGTCGCGCAGACCTTCTTGTGCCCACCGGAACCCGGTCACGGCCCCGAGCGCGCCAAAGGACAGCAACACCATCGCGACCAATACCTCCGTCAGTGAAAAGCCTCCGGCCTGACGCCGAGTCAAAAGGCAAAAGGAAACAGGAACGAGTTTACTGCCCCACATCGATGTTTCTTCCCTCCTATCTCCGGGTCCCCACGTTTTAATTTTTCCTTGTTACTTGAGCGTCACCCTGCCCGTGATGCTGACCGTGAGCTTGTAGAGCTTCCCGTCGTCCGCGCTTTTGAGGGTGACGCTGGTCGGCGTCGCGGCGCGGCCGCTGCGATAGAAGAGGATCTCGGGCCCATTCGAGACGCTGTCTATCGCCACTCCCCGTGTGGAAAAATCGAGCGTCCTCAGAACGGATCCATTCGGGACGGATTCGATCGTGAGCCGCGAGCGGCCCACCTCGAGGCGCGCCCGCACGGGTTGCCCCTCCGCCATCGCCAGTTGTCGGGCCACGCGTAATTCTCCCGCAAGCTCTGCGCAAACGGCTTGCGCCTGGTTGTGCCGCGTTGCGGGAAGAAAGGCATCCGCTGTGATCAGGGCGGCGATGCCCAGGACGGACACGATCGTCATGGTTTCCACCAATGTCTGACCCGCCTGTCCGGACGCCGCCTTCATGACCTCAGGCCCCACCCTTCCAAGCCATGTGCCAGGATGACCCGTCGCCCCCAGAACCGGGGCATGAGGAATAACGGTTGAAAAGCGGTAGGTTCAGTCGGGACGGACGGTGAGCATGGCTGGAGCAAGGTACCGTCCCAGCAGGATCCCGTTTCGCTTCGGATACAGAGGGAGAACTTCGAGATACGGCGAGCGGAAGGCGGGACAGTCTGTGCAGCCTAGTGGGCGGCGATCAGCCCCACATACCAGCCGATAAGACCTTGGTGAAAGAAGAGGGCGACCAACGCCCCCAGCGCCAGGAAGGGGCCGAAGGGCAGATACTGATCGCGGCGCAGGAGCTTGAGGGCGATGAGCGCCACACCAACCACCGATCCGGCGAGCGCGCCGATCATGATCGTGAGCAACGTGGGCTTCCACCCCAGAAACGCGCCGATCATGGCGAGCAGCTTGATGTCGCCGCCCCCCATCCCTTCCTTGCCGAACACGTAGGGACTGAGCCAGGCCAGGACCCACAGGAGACCGCCCCCGATCATCATACCCAAGACGGCATTGACGATACCGACCGGCAGCACGGTCGCCGAGCTGACCAGACCCAGCACGATGCCCGGCAGCGTGATCACGTTGGGGATGATGTAATGGACCAGATCGATGGCGGTCACGACGAGCAGGGCGGAATACAGGACGGCGTACACGGCGGCCTCCCACGACAAGCCGAACCACCAGAGAATGACCGCGTAGCCGGCGGCGTTGGCGGCCTCGATGGCGGGGTAGCGCCAGGAGATCGACCCGCCACAGCTCCGGCACCGTCCGACCAGAATCAGGTAGCTCACGATTGGAATGTTGTCGTACCAGGCGATGGCGCCGCCGCAGGACGGGCACTGGGAGCCCGGCCACACGATCGATTCCCGCTTGGGCAGTCGGTGGATGCAGACGTTGAGGAAGCTGCCGATGACGGCTCCAAACAAGGAGGCGCTGACAAGCTGGAACAGCATGGTGACCATCTCGACGTACCGATTACTTGTGGCCTCGGCAAGAACAGATTAGCCGGTGTGGATATAAAATTTTCATAAAGGTCGTTTTCTGAGGATTTACAGACGAGGAATCTGGTTGTTAGAATTCTACTGTCAGGGAAAACACCCTGCGAGAAAATACGAAAAGTCTCGCCGGGAGGACTTAGCAGAAAGGATTGACGTTCATGCGCAGATCCATAAAGGGAAACTCGCACCGCGGTCGAAACAACCACCGGCTGTCCGCGCTGCCTCCCCGCCGCAAGCGTCCGGAGGCACTGACGGAGCGGGAACAGGAGATCCTCCAGCTCATCTGGACCGGCCTCAAGAACAAGGAAGTCGCTCAGAGGCTCAAGATCAGCGTCAAGACGGTCGAGGCGCACCGCGCCAATATGATGAAGAAGATCCGGGTCTCCAACACCGCTCAGCTCCTCAAGGCTGCGATCCAGGAGGGGATGATCGCCGTCCGCTGACCGCCCCCCCCGCCCGCTGTCGCACCATCTCGAACAGGACGACGGCGGCCGCCGCCGACACATTGAGCGAGCCGACCTTTCCCCGCATGGGAATGGCGGCTTGCTCGTCGCATTTCGACAGGACGCCGGGCCTGATACCCGCCCCCTCCGCTCCGAAGACCATCGCACAGGGTCCCCGGAAATCAAGCTCCGTGAAGCTCGTGGGCGCGGCTGCGTCCAGGCCGTAGACCCAGAGCCCGCTGTCCTGCAATTGTTCGATGAGACGGGACAGGTTGGGGACGCAGGCCATCCTCACGTATTCCACCGCTCCCCCGGAGGTCTTGGCCACCGTTCCCGTCAGGCCCGCCGAGCGTCGCTCCGGAATACAGACACCGTGGGCTCCCGCCGCCTCCGCGCTGCGCAGGACCGCGCCGAGGTTGTGCGGGTCCTCGATCCCGTCCAGAATCACGAGGCAGGGGGGCTCACGGCGTCCCCGCGCATGGGCCAGGATGTCCTCCACTTCCACATACGGCTTCACCCCGACGACGGCCAGGGCGCCCTGATGCTTGCCGGAGGGCACGAGGCGGTCGAGCGCCGCACGGGGCTCGACGTGGACGGGGACGCCGCCCGCCCGCGCGAGACGCACCAGCTCGGCGAACTGCCCGTCCTTCCGAATGACGCTCAGCCTCAGAATCGGACGCGCACGGGAGCGCAACGCTTCCTTGAGCGCGTGGATGCCGTACAGGTATGCGGGAGCGTCACCGCTTCCACCGGGTGGTGCCATCCGGGCGGTCCTCGATGGTGATGCCGTGCTCGGCCAGCTCCTGGCGGATCGTATCGGCACGGCCAAAATCCTTGTCGCGCCGGGCCTGCACGCGCTCGGCCAGGAGTCGGTCGATCTCTTGGTCGGGGAGCGGATCGCGGGCGGGCGAGTGATCGTCTCCGACTGACGACCTGACTCCGCGGCGAGGATTGAATTCCCAGTCGTCGTCGGAGAGCTGGAACAGATTCAGCACCCGTCCCGTGACGGTGAAGGCCTCGCGCACCTTTCGACCGCTCGACAGGGACAGCCCGGCCTTGAGGAGCCGATTGGCATCTCCGCGGAATGACTGAAACTGCGCGAGCGCACCAGGCGTGTTAAAGTCGTCTTCCATAACTTGTCGAAAGCCGCCCTCGAGCCGATCGAGCGCCGGCATGACATCGCCGTCGCTACGCCCCTCCACCGCCTCCGCCTCACGGAGGCGCCGAAAGAGATCATAAAATCCATCCAGGGCGCGCTTGGCCTCGAGCAGGCCTTGATCGGAGAAGTCCAGCGGGCTCCGGTAATGCGTGGCCAGGAGAAAGTAGCGGAGCACCTCGCCCGTGATGCGATCCGAGTAGTCCCATTTTTCGAAGACCTCCCGGATTGTGAAGAAATTGCCCAGGGACTTGGACATCTTCTCCTGATTGATTTGCACGAACCCGTTATGGAGCCAGTACCGCGCGAACTCCTTCCCCGTCGCCGCGCAGGATTGCGCGATCTCATTTTCATGTTGTGGGAAGATGAGATCCATGCCGCCGCCGTGGATATCGAACGATTCACCCAGGTGCCGGATGGACATGGCGGAGCACTCGATATGCCAGCCCGGGCGGCCCTGGCCCCAGGGGCTGTTCCACGCCGGCTCGCCGGGCTTCGAGGCCTTCCACAGCGCGAAATCCATCGGGTTGCGCTTCCGCTCGTCCACCTCCACACGCGCACCGGCCTGCAATTCCTCGAGGTTGCGCTTTGAAAGACGCCCGTATGCGGGAAACGACGAGACCGCGTAATAAACGTCGCCATCGACGCGATAGGCGTGCCCCTTCGCGATGAGCGTTTCGATCATCCCGACGATGTCGCCCATGTGCTCGGTCGCTTTGGGCTCTATGGTGGCGGGCTCGAGCCCCAGCCGTGCCATGTCACGCTGGTAGGCGACGAGATACCGATCGACGATCGTCTGGCTGGAGACGCCCTCCTGTGCAGCCCGCGCGATGATCTTGTCGTCGACGTCGGTAAAATTCCGTACATAGGTGACGTCGTAGCCGGCATACCGTAGATACTGGCGGACCACGTCGAACACCAAGGCACTGCGCGCGTGCCCAAGGTGGCATTCGTCGTAGACGGTCACGCCGCACGCGTACATGCGCACCCGCCCGGGTTCGAGCGGGGTGAACGTCTCCTTCTGCCCCGTCAGCGTATTGTAGACCTTCAGCATGAGGACGCGGGGCCGGTCAGGTTTTGGGTCGGCGCGCTGCGAGCAGGGCCTCCCAGCCTTTCAGCCTCGGCATGACTTCGTGGTGCGTGAGGTCGAGGTGGATCGGGGTCACGGACACCAGGCCGCGCTGCAGGGCGACATGGTCCGAGTTCGGACGCGTGCCCCAGGCCACGCGAGTGCCCGCGATCCAGTAATATTTTCGGCCGTGCGGATCCGTTTTCTCCACGATCGGGTTGTCGAACCGGCGCCGTCCGAGCGTCGTGATGCGGACGCCCTTGATAGCCGAGGCGGGGCGGTTCGGGACATTGACGTTGAGCAACGTCTCCTCGGGCATCCCGCGCTCGATGACGACGCGGGCGACGCGGAGGGCGTACCTTGCGGCCACGTCGAACCGAAACGTGTCCTGCCCGTCCTGGGACACGGCAATCGAGGGGATGCCCATGATGGCGCCCTCCAGCGCGGCTGCCACGGTCCCGGAGTAGGTGACGTCATCCCCTAAGTTCACGCCCTTGTTGATGCCGGACACGAGCAGCGCCGGCCGCCTACGCAGCACCCGCTTCAGAGCCAGGTTCACACAGTCCGTCGGCGTCCCGTTGATCGCATAGACCCGCTTGTCGAGGCGCGCGATTCGAAGCGGCTTGTGCAGGGTCAAGGCGTGGCTGACCGCGGTCCGCTGACGATCTGGAGCCACGACGTACACATCTCCGATGGCCCGGAGGGCCGACGCCAGGGCGTGGAGACCCGGAGAGTCGATCCCATCGTCATTGGTCACCAGAATCTTCACGGACTGCTGCACATAAAAAAAGCTGCCCTCGGCAGCTCGTCAATAGAACTGAGCGCTGGGTGCCCCTCGACTTGGCTCAGAGGCTTGAGGCTCTCGAAGGGCTGAGAAACGAGCGGGAAGGAGATCACGACCCCTGGCGCTGAGTTCTGCACTTCGACGCTCAGTCCTTCGCACTCAGCACTCTTTTATGATGGTCGGGGCGAGCCGATTTGAACGGCCGACCTCTCGCACCCCAAGCGAGTGCGCTACCGGGCTGCGCTACGCCCCGACCTTGTCTCGGCCACTATTCTACCCCGTTCGTCATCGCTTCGTCTCGACCCGTCTGTGACCGCCGGGGATGACTTCCAGCCGGTCCCGTGCCCGCTTGTTGGCATCCAGAATGCGGAGTATGGCCTCCAGATTGCCCCGCAATCGCTTCGCGACTTCATGGGGATTGAGCGGCTTCGCCGATCTTCTTCCCCGCCGCGCCCAGAAACGCTTGAGGCCCGCGATGGTGTACCCTTCCTCATAAAGCATGCGCCTAACCTCGAAGACCGTCTCGATGTCACGCTGGACATAGAGACGCTGGCCACCCCGACTTTTTTTTGGCCTGAGGAAGCTGAACTCGGATTCCCAGAAGCGCAGGACGTAGGCAGGAAGCTTGGTGAGCTGGCTGACTTCGCCGATCTTATAAAAGACCTTACTACCTAACCTGGGCTCAGCCGCCATGTCGCACCTTCGTGGCTCGCCCGGTCAACTAGCAGGATGTTGAACAAGGCCTCCCGCCAGGGGACCCGTTGCTCGGGGTGCCCATTGCTCCTCTGGGGGCAATGGGCCCATGCAACGGGTCGATCGCTTCGCTCGGACCCTCAATGTCTCTTGGGTGCCCGTTGCTCTTCGGGCTGCAACGGGCTGCGGGCCCTCGCTCGCTCCGGCCTCGCTGGACGGCCTTTTTGAACATCCTGCATGGCGGTCGGACGCGGCCACGGCAACTGGTCTCCTGGGGCCTTCTCGAATGGGAACAAGCCTCTTCAACACCTTGCTGAATATAACCGGTTAGGAATTCACAAATTTCTTGAAGACTTGGCTCGGACGGAAGGTGACGACCCGACGAGGCGTGATTCCGATTTCCTGGCCGGTCCTGGGGTTGCGCCCCTTTCTGGCTCCTTTGCTGCGCACAACGAAATTCCCGAACCCCGCGATCTTGACCGATTCCCCCTTTTGGAGCACGGACTTGAGCAGGTCGAGAACGTATTCCACAATGTCCGACGCTTCCTTCTTGGAGACTCCGACTTTCTCGAAAATCTCGTTGGCGATGTCTGACTTTCTCATGCGGTCCCCCCTGGCGCCACGTGCCGCTCCCGGTTGCACCGGAAGCTTCGCCTCCCCGAGATGGGAAATTTTCCCATAAATTACGTGAGGTTACCAAACATGTCAAGCCGATTTCCTCGCCCAGACGAGGCGGCCTTGAATTTCGTCCGCCCCTGCGGGGCAGGGGCACCGGCGCTGATCATGTCTTTTCCTGATCCCGGGGCAGGAGCTTGTACTCGATGCCATCAGCCAGAGCCTGCCAACTGGCCTCGATAATGTTTTCCGAGACCCCGACCGTGCCCCATTTCTCTTTATGATCCCCGGACTCAATCAGCACGCGGACCTTGGACGCGGTCCCCTTCGAGGCCGCCAGGACGCGCACCTTGTAGTCCAGGAGCTTGACTTCGCGGAGCTGGGGATAAAACTTCTCCAATGCCTTGCGCAACGCGTGGTCAAGCGCGTTCACCGGTCCGTCGCCAACCCCGGCCGTATGCTCGATCGCATCGCCCACCTTGATCATCACGGTCGCCTCCGACAGCGGCGCCTCGTCTGACCGGCGCTTCTCCACGTTGATGCGGAAGCCGACCAGCTCGAACGAGGGCTGGTGCTTGCCCAGGGCCTTGCGCACCAGCAGCTCGAAGGAGCCCTCGGCCCCCTCGAACTGATACCCCTGATTCTCGAGGTCCTTCAGCCGGGTCACCAGCTCCTGCAGCTGGGCGTGATCTTTCGACAGCTTCACGCCAAACGCCTCGAGCTTCCCCTGCAGCCCGCTCCGACCCGCATAGTCCGAGACCAGCATGCGCTGCCGATTGCCGACCAACTGGGGAATAATGTGCTCATAGGTGGCGGGGTTCTTCATGACCGCATGAATGTGCACGCCGCCCTTGTGCGCGAAGGCGGAATCCCCGACATAGGGCTGGTGCTTGTCGGGAACGAGATTGGCGATCTCCGCGACAAAGCGTGAGACGGTGCGCAGCTTGGTCAGCCGGTCGCCGATCACCTTCCGCTTGGTCTTCAACTGCAGGTTCGGCAAAATCGAGCAGAGGTTCGCGTTTCCGCACCGCTCGCCGATCCCATTGATGGTGCCCTGCACCTGGACCACGCCGGCCTCCACCGCCACGAGCGAGTTGGCCACGGCCATCTCGGTGTCGTTGTGGGCGTGAATGCCGAGGGGCACCGGAAACTCGCGCCGGATCTCCTCGCATACGCGCTTGATCTCCCAGGGCATCGCGCCCCCGTTCGTGTCGCAGAGGATGATCCGTTCGGCCCCGGCGGCCACGGCGCGCCGAATCGTTTCGAGCGCGTAATCGGGATTGGTCTTGTACCCGTCGAAAAAATGCTCGGCGTCGTAGAACACTCGCCGGCCCTTGCCGCGGAGATATTCGATGGAGTCACCGATGATCTCCAGGTTCTTCGCCAGGGAGATGCCCAAGGCATCGGTGACATGGAGCGACCAGGTCTTGCCGAAGAGCGTGATCGTCGTGGTCTCCGAGTCCAGCAGGGCCTCGAGGTTTGGATCCTTGCGCACGGGGTTGCTGGCCTTGCGCGTGCTGCCGAACGCGATGACGGTGGCATGCTTCAGCGGGATGGTCTTGATCATGCGAAAAAACTCGATGTCTTTCGGATTGGCGCCCGGCCATCCGCCCTCGATGTACTGGACGCCCAACTCGTCGAGCTTCTGCGCAACCAGGACCTTGTCGTCGGCCGAGAAGCTCACGTCCTCGGATTGCGCGCCGTCGCGCAAGGTCGTGTCGTAGATCTCCAGCGAGGTCTCCAGCAATTGCGGGGGCAAGGGGGTGGATCGATGCCCCGTTCGCCGGCTCTTCCTCGTCTTGCTTGTTGATTTGCGCGCCATATAAGTCCGCCTCACTAGGAGAACGAAGCACGTTCCAGGTTCCAGGCTGCGAATCCCAGATTCCAGGTTCTAGTCACGTCCTTCTCCTTCAGTGTTTCCTTTTCAATTTTTAGTTTTTACGTGGCTGCAGCCTGGTCCAGGCCGAATGCGGAATGCAGCGTCCGCATCGCCAGCTCCAGGTATTTCTCCTCGATCACGCACGAAATTTTGATCTCCGAAGTACTGATCATCATGATGTTTATACCTTCGCTGGAAAGCCGCTCGAACATGCGGGACGCGACCCCCGAGTGGGACCGCATGCCCACCCCGATCAGTGAGACCTTGGCAATGGATTCCGTGACCTCGACCGACTTGGCCTCGATCTCCTTCGCCACGCGGTCCGTGATGGTCATGGCTTTCTGGAGGTCGGCCTTCGGCACGGTAAAGGACAGGTCCGTCAGCGAGCCTTGGCCGACGTTCTGAATGATCATGTCCACGTTCAGGTTGGCCTCGGCCACGGGACCGAAGATGCGCGCGGCGATGCCGGGCCGGTCCGGCACCCCGATCACCGTGATCTTGGCCTGATTGCGATCCCCTGTGACTCCTGCAACCGCGACTTTTTCCATCTCAGCATCCTCTGCCGTCACCAGCGTGCCCGGCCCCTCCTTGAAGCTGGATTGGACCTCGACCGGCACGCCGTACTGAGCGGCGAATTGAACCGACCGCGTCTGGAGCACCTTGGCGCCCAAGCTGGCGAACTCCAGCATTTCCTCGTAGGACACCTTCGCCAGGCGGCGCGCCAGCGGCACGATGTTGGGGTCCGCCGTGTAGACGCCGTCGACATCCGTGAAAATCATGCATCGGTCCGCCTTAAGGGCGGCAGCCAGAGCCACCGCCGTCAGGTCGGAGCCGCCGCGCCCCAGCGTCGTGACATCCGATTGCTCGTTGATACCCTGGAAGCCAGCCACGATCGGGACGATGCCCTCATCCAACGCCTGGTTGATGCGCTCCGCACTGACCCTGGCGATTTTGGCCCGCGTGTGGGCGTTGTCGGTCACGATGCCGACCTGCCGCCCCGTGAACGAGCGCGCATCGAGCCCCCGGCCGCGCAGCGACATCGCCAGCAAGGCGATCGTCACACGCTCACCGGTAGACAACAGCATGTCCAGTTCACGTTCGTCCGGGCACGGCGTGATCTCATGCGCGAGACGCAGCAGCCGGTCTGTTTCCCCGCTCATGGCGGAGAGGACCACCACGAGCCGGTGGCCTTGCCGTCGGGCCTTCTCGACCCGGTCGGCGACGGCATGAATGCGCTCGACCGTGCCCACCGAGGTCCCGCCGTATTTGTGCACGAGCAATGCCATCTTCGGGAATCCCGTAATTGGGTAATTGAGAAACTCGGCCTTCTCTGATCTGCCGAATTACTTAATTACCTATTTACCCAGTTACCTTCCCCCTAGGAGTCGGGCCAAGAGCTTTGTCGCATCCCGGGCCCCGCTCTGCGAGGCCTCCGCGTCCGCCTCGTTGAAGCCGCGGGCCTTGTCCTTCCCACGCGTTGAGCTCTGCACGAAGGCGTAGAGGGCCGGTGTCACAGGTCGTGCCGGCTTGCCTGTCGGCATCCACCGCTCACCGACGAGGAGCAGCCTGTACTCGCCGATCTTTTTGAGACCGTCGACCAGCACGCCGACCATGTTCTGATCAAACGCCGCCGCCGCGTCACACTTGGCCTTCGGTTGCCCCTCGGCGTGCGACACCGCGGCATGAACGTAGAGGAGGTCCTTCTTTTCTAGTTCCTTGAGCGCCCGCTGCGCCTGGCTGGTGAAATCGGCCTCGCCGTTTTTTGAAAACTCTTCAGGCCCCACAGTCTCGAGCCCGGCAGAGACACAGACACCCCGTACGAGATCACTTGTCGCCAGGACCGTGCCGGTGAGGTGGAATCGGTCCGCGAGGGTCGGCAGCTTCGGCGCCCGTCCCTGACCCCACAACCAGAGGCAGTTGGCCGGTTTGAGCCCGGCGTCGAGCCGTTGGTCGTTAACGGGGTGCGTTTCGACTATGATGAGGGCCGCCTCCATCATTTTGCGCAGGATGTCCCCGCCATCGCCCCTGGGGAGATACGTGCCGATGGGATGCCCCACGAGCTCGTGCGGGTCCGCGCACTGGGCCTTCGCTTTGCCACCCACCCAGATCATGAAGTGTCGGTGGCCTTCGCCGGGGTAAAACTGGACCGATTCGGAGCCGATCTGCTCGTTGACCGCCTCGATGAGGTCCCGGGCCTCCTCCGTGGTGATCGCGCCCGCGCTGTCGTCATCCATGACCGCCTGGGGGTTGAGCTTTTTCATCTCCGGATAGGGCGACCCGCCTTTCTGGGCGCCCGGCGGGGCAGGCAGCTTGAGAGTCACCATGCTGCAGCGAAACGCCACGTCCTGGTCTCCCAGCGCGACACCGAGACCGGCGGTTTCAAAGGGCGCCGGACCGACCGGATACTTGCGCGGATCATACCCCAGAACTCCCAAGGCCATCGCCTCCTGTCCCTCCGCGGGTCCGTCCGAGGGGACAGCCATGATGCCCACTTCCCCGGCCCGGACCAGGGCGTCCATGTTCGGTGTCGCGGCGGCCTGGAGCGGCGTCTTGCCGCCCAGCTCGGGGTACGCCCGATCCGCGAGTCCCTCGCCATGCAGGATGACGAACTTCATCGCTGCCCCTCTGCTCTTGCCATTAGACGTTCAACAGCCGCGCGACTTCTTCCCGGCAGGCTCGGACGGTGGCCGGCCGCCGCGCGACGCCGATAGCCGTGTCCGGATCCTTCAGCCCATGCCCAGTCAAGGTGCACACCACCTGATCGCCGTCGCGAAGCGCGCCCTCGCGACTCATCTTTAACAAGCCGGCGATCGAGGCCGCCGACGCCGGCTCGCAGAACACGCCTTCCTCTGCGGCGATCAGATGGTAGGCCTGCACGATCTCATCGTCCGTGACCATGCCAATACTACCGCCCGATTCCTGCACCGCCCGTGTCGCGTGCTCCCAGCTGGCGGGGTTGCCGATGCGAATCGCCGTCGCCAGCGTTTGCGGATCCTCAACGACCCGCCCGAGCACGATCGGCGCTGCCCCAGCGGCCTGGAACCCGACCATTCTCGGCAGGCTCGAGATCTGCCCCGCTGCACGGTATTCCTGATAGCC
>JBFISJ010000047.1:0-15034 GCA_041608595.1 Nitrospiraceae bacterium | reverse complement strand
ACTTACAGGAGGGGTACCTATGGTCAGGAAGCTTCTCATCCTTCAACTCGCCGTGCTTCTGGTGTTCGGGCTAGCCGTCACCGCGCTGGCCGCGCATCCGGACGAGGGACCGGGCTGCGGTCTCGGCAAGCTGGCATGGTCGGATTACAGCAAGCAGAAGAACATCGGCCCGCAGGTTCTGATGGCGACCACGAACGGCACGTTTGGCAGCCAGACCTTTGGCATCAGCTCGGGGACCTCGGGCTGCACCAACGACGGCGTGATTATGGGCCAGCACAAGGTCAACACCTTCGCGTCCATTAATTTCGACAATCTCGCGCAGGAAATGGCCCGCGGCGAGGGCGAGCACCTCGCGTCACTCGCGGAGCTCATGGGCATTCCGGCCGACCAGCAGCCGGCGTTCTTCGCGATGGCGCAGGAGCGCTACATCGCGCTGATCGAGGCCGGCGAGGAATCCCCGGTGGCCTTGGTCAAGGCGTTGAACGACGCAACCGCCACCCACCCGGTTCTTGCACAAGCCTCCGCTTCCCGCTAAACTGCGACCGGCCCCGGCCATCCCGGCCGGGGCCGCACCCTCCACACCCCTCTGAAATTACTTCGCTACATCTGCGCGTTCGTGTCCTTGCTCATCCTTGTGGCCCCGACCCAGGCGGCTGCGGGACCCTCCGGGCGATATCTCGACGAGCTGATCGAGCGGGCCGGCGAGCTGAACCTCGCGCAGGAGCGCGTCTGGCACCTGCTCCTCCATTACCGGAACAGGGTGGGGGGCGGCTACGCGAGCGAGGCCGACGACCCCGGATTCTTTCTCTCGCCCGAGGGGCGCCACGAGCCGCGGGCGGAGCTCGAGGCCACGCTCGCGCAGTTCTTCTCCGATGAGCTCGTGGGCCGATCCAACCAACCCGCCCAATGCGCCTTCATCGCGCGCTACCACTGGCTTGACGAGCACCTGCGCTTCAACCGCGAACGATTGCCGCCGCAACGCTGCGAGCGGTTTGAGAACTGGTACGCAGAGCTGAACCCCGATGCCATCACGCTGATCTTCGCCTCGGCCTTCATGAACAACCCGGCCTCGATGTTCGGCCACACCCTGCTTCGCGTTGACCAGAAGGGTCAGACCGAGCACACGCGGATCCTCGCCTACACGATCAATTACGCCGCGGACGTGCCGCCCGATCCGGGACTCATGTACGCGGTCTACGGGATCGGCGGCGGGTATCGCGGGTATTTCTCCACAGTTCCCTACTACCTCAAGGTACAGGAATATGGAGACATCGAGAACCGGGACCTCTGGGAGTACCGCTTGAATTTCAGCCACTCCCAGATCCGGCGGCTCCTCATGCACGCATGGGAGTTGGGCAATGCGTCGTTCGATTATTACTTCTTCAAGGAAAATTGCAGCTACCACCTGCTGTCGCTGTTGGAGGTGGCCGATCCCAGCCTTCACCTGCGCGAGCACTTCACGTTCTGGACCGTTCCCGCCGACACGGTGCGGCTGCTCGGGCGGCAGCCTGACCTGGTCGCGGACATCGTCTATCGGCCGGCGCGCAGCTCCGTCATCAAGCGGACACGGGATACCCTGACGGCCCGGGAGCGGCGCTGGCTGGGTATGATCCTCGAACATCCGGAACGGGCTGGGTCCGACGAATTTAAGGCCCTCCCGTTGCCCCGTCGGGCGCTCGTCCTGGATCTGGCGTCGGACTATCTGTTGTACAAGGCGGCTACGTCCCCAGAGGGACGCGATGCCTACAAATCAAGGAACCGCATCGTGCTCGTCGAGCGAAGCCGACTACGGGTGCGTTCGCAGCCCGTGCCGATCCCCCCCTTCACGAGCCCGCCCGATACGGGCCACGGGACGTCGCGCGTGGGACTGGGGGTCGGCTGGCGGAACGACGAGGTGTTCGAAGAGGTGACGATTCGGCCGGGGTATCACGACCTGCTGGATCCGGATGCCGGCTACACCCCGGACGCACAGATCGAGCTGCTGTCCGTGCGGGTTCGCCACTACGAGGACCGCGATCAGACGAGGCTCGATGGGCTCACGCTCGCCAGCGTGGTCTCGCTTTCTCCGATCGACGCGCTCTTCCACCCCCCGTCGTGGAAGGTCAACGCGGGTCTCCAAACTGTCAGCACCGACCGGTGCAGGCTGTGCAGTGAGTGGAATGGGAATGGAGGCATCGGTGTTGCCTTCGAGTCGGGCTGGATCGGCCGGGAGGTGTTCTTCGCGTTTGCGGAAGCCGACGCGAACTATAGCGAAGGCTACGAGGAGAACCACCGGGTCGGGGGCGGGGGGACGATTGGGATCTTGGCCACGCTGGGCGAACGCTGGAAGGCCCTCGGCTCGGCGACCTATCTCGGCTACCCGCTTGGCGACCGATCGGACGACCTGCGCGCCTTCGCAGGCCTGCGCTTTACGATCGCGCAAAACTGGGCCGCCCGCTTTGAATTCAACCACCGGGATGAGGACGATCAGGGCGTGTTCTCGGTACAGGCGTTCTTTTAGCGAGAAGCCCGTGCGTCGAGCGCACTGTCGCCTTTCGGAGCGAGGGCGAGGGGAGGATGTCGGGGATCGTAGACGGCCGCGCTACGGGGTCGGCTCGTGGCTCGTCCGCCATTTCTTCTGGTTGTCCTTTGCCTTCTGATGCGCAGCCGAGGGCGGCGGCGGGGTATAGCCCTCGATGGCCACCACGCGATCGTCCTTGTCGTAGACGATGGAGGTTTGTTTCATCTCCCCCATCGACGCCTCGATGAAGGTCCCCGGGATTTCGTAGAGGCCGAGCGTGGCAAGGTCGATGTAGAGGTTCATGAGGGCCCGGTGGTTATTCGGAGAGTTGCCCACCTCAAATTCGTAGGTGTCCCGTGAGTGTCCGTCCTGCAACGGCTCCGACGCCTTCGGCGCGCCGAGCTGAAACTCGACGAGCTGGCGGCTCGAGCCGACCTCGAACGCATCGAAATCCGGCGCGGGCGTCCCGTTCATGGCCATGAACACCGAGCATCCGTCGAAAATGACCAGAAGGCAGGCGAGCAAGACCATGGTGCCACCCCGCCTTGCCGTGCGTGTAAGAGAAGTCATGGGGTCACCGACTCCTTTCAACCAGGCTCGTGTCTGTCCGGGCTTCGTGGGCCACAAAACCGTATATCATCCAGACGCCGCACGGACAAAAGCTTTCGAAAATGTGGACGGCCTGAAGACGTCAGCCCTATGAGCAGTTGGCTCGACCAGGTCTTTATCTACCATCCCTCGCCTTGGCAGCAGCGGGATTGGGCCCGGGTGAGCGGGCTGCCGCTCGAGGATGTCTGGCTCGACACACCCGACGGCCTCCGACTGTTCGCCTGGTTCGTGCCCGCCCCGACCTCGAGGACGTCGCCGATCCTGCTCTGGTGCCACGGGAACGCGGGCAACATCATTAATCGCCTGCCGAATCTCGTCGCGTTGCACCGGATCGGCCTCTCCGTCTTCCTGTTCGACTATCGCGGCTATGGGCTAAGCACGGGGCAGCCGACGGAGGCCGGCCTGTACCAGGATGCGCTGACGGCATACGCCTATCTTGTGGAGGTCCGCCGGGCGCCGACGACACGACTGGTCGTGTTCGGCCGCTCCTTGGGCGCTGCAGTAGCGGGGACGGTGGCGAGCCAGAAGCCCGCTGCAGGCTTGATCCTGGAGTCACCGTTCCCCTCGGTAGCGGCTGTCGCTCGGGACTACTATTTCGGGCTGCCCGCGGATTGGCTCCTTTCGGCGCGCTTCGACCTGTCCGAGCTCCTGCCGAAGATCAACATGCCCCTGCTGGTCATCCATGGTGATCGTGACGAGGTCATCCCGATCGAGCTGGGCAGAAGGGTCTACGAGTCCGCGAAGGCGCCGAAGAGCTTCTACGAGGTGCGCGGGGCCGGCCATAACGACCTCTATGTGGTCGGCGGTCGGCCCTACTTCCGGCGGCTGCAGGAGTTCGTGACCCATGTCGTGCGCTGATGCCATGGTGCTCGTGCATCCTGCGCCTCGCGGGCAGGGTGGCGAATGACGTTTTACTTTGAGCTTCGGATCATGTTTTTGATACAGTCCGCGAGATTGGTCCCCGGATTCTGCGGCCTGTTGATCAATCGAGAGCGTTGATGTCGCCGAACGACACCCACCTGACTGACGCGCGAGCCTTGGGCACGCGTCTTCTGCGTCATGTTTGCACAGTTTTATTCGCCGCACTCGTGGTAGGCGGGGTGGGGTGCGCGTCGAATGGAACACTCCCCTCAGCACCCACAAGTGGCCCGCTCACCGACGGCATGGAGGCCGCGGCCCAACAGCCATCGGAGGAGGACACGGGCCAGGCGCCGGAAGAAGAAGACGAGTTCTTCGATCCCTTCGCGCTGCAGGATGAGGGCGGTCAGGCGGTCATCGAGGAGTACGATCCCTGGCAGCCGTACAACGAGGTCGTGTTCGAGTTTAATTATCGGCTCGATAAATATGTGTTCAAGCCGCTTGCTCAGGGCTACGATTTCGTCGTGCCGAACGTGGCACAGCGAGGCATCTCAAACGCATTCCACAATGTCCGATTCGCGCCGCGGTTTTTCAACAACGTGTTCCAGGGCAAGTTCAAGGGGGCCGGGCTGGAGGTCTCGCGGTTTCTGATCAACACGACCATCGGCATCGGAGGTCTGTTCGATCCCGCGGAAGACCTGTTTGACCTCACCACGCCCGACGAGGATTTCGGTCAGACCCTCGGGTATTACGGCGTCGAGCCGGGGCCCTATGTCCTCATTCCCTTCTTCCCGCAACCGTTCACAGTGCGGGACGCCGTCGGGTTTGTGGTGGACCTTGGCCTCGACCCGTGGAACTACCTGGTTCTGCCCTTTGTCGAGGTGGAGAGTTGGCCGCAGGTCGTCACGAATGAGAACAGGGCCTTGTGGCTGAACTGGGGGTTGCGCGGTATGGAAATCCTCAACACGCGCTCTTTGAACCTCGAGACCTTCCAGGGCGTTGAAGAGGCGGCCATCGATCTCTACGGGGCGGTGCGAAACGGCTATTTGCAGTCGAGGGCCAAGGCCATCCAGGAGTAAACGCCCGAGGGGTAGGGCTTCATACCGAAGCGGTATGCCGGGGCCCCGATTGGGGCTTGCGACTCACCACGCACGTCGGTACGATAGCCCCCCATGTCGAGGTCACGGGGCGGCTTCTTACCAAAATTTCTTGTCGGCGCATCTCTGCTCTGCGCCTTGGAAGGGTCGTGTGACGCCCTCGCGTCGGTACCCTCGAGCGGTGCAGAGCCGCAGCCGTCAGCCTATTTCGACCTGAGCGGATCGCCCTCATTCGGGGCGGTGAGTCCCGGCCAAGAGCTCCGCCTGTCCATTCGCCTGACCGCCGTCCAGCCTCCCGAAGGTCAGACCCTCGTGGCCATTCTCGACGGTGACCCCTTCATTCGCCGGCTTGTGCCCTTGCGATTTGATGCGCAGGACCAAGGGTTTCACTCGACCGTCGTGCTCGAGCCGATCGAGCCCGAGCGTACCTCGGCGCAGACAAAGGCCTGGCGCGTGCGCGTCACCTTCGCGCGACTGCGAAACATGGAGCTCAACGAATTCCTGGTCCGGTCCGTTTACCTGACGATCGGGCTGACCCCGGAAGACACGATGCTGAGCACGGCATCTCACAGCTCGACCACGCACGTCTTGAGTGAGGGATTTTCCGAGGAGCGGGGACGCGCAGCGAGCACTATTCGCGACGGCAGCGACAAGGCGTTCACCGAACAGAACATCATCCCGAGTTCTGTTTCCGCCCAGGCACAGGTCTACTGGCGAGACCTCAGCGAGCGCCTCGGCCAGCACTGGCGCCAGCCCGCGATGAGGGCCACAAACAGTCCGCCGCAGGGTCCTGTCGTCGCCGTTCGGTTTCGCCTGCACGTCAACGGAGAAGCCCAGCTCATTCAGATCGAGCGCAGCTCGGGCGTCGCGGAGATCGACGAAGCGGGACTCCAGGCTGTCCTTCGTGCGCACCCCTTCCCTCCCTTTCCCGCGGACCTCGGCGACGAGTCGGTGGACATGCACGTCGAATTCGGTCCGGCTCCGGGTTCCTCCCGTTCCGCGATCCGGCAAAACAGCTCCCCTGACTCGCACTGACCTTGACCACTCCCTGAAAAGCCAGTAGGCTGAATTGCGAGCGGCAGGAAGCCGTTGCCCATCAGTGCCCCTCGAGAACCGGTATCATGGCCAACCAAGTCGACATACAAGGGTCGGTAGTCCCAACGCGCTATTGGCATCGGTTGGAAGACGGTCGGATTCAGTGCGACGTGTGCCCGCGCTTCTGCAAGCTCAACGAGGGACAGCAAGGGCTGTGTTTCGTCCGCGCGCGGCAGCACGATCAGGTCGTGCTCACCTCCTACGGTCGGTCCAGCGGGTGCTGCGTCGACCCCATCGAAAAGAAGCCGCTCAACCATTTCTTGCCGGGAACCTCGATCCTGTCCTTCGGTACGGCTGGCTGTAACCTCTCCTGCCGCTTCTGCCAGAACTGGGATATCAGTAAATCCCGAGAGGTCGACACGCTGGCCGACCAGGCGTCGCCGCGGACGCTGGCCCGCGCCGCCCAGGAATTGGGCTGCCGCGGCGTTGCGATGACTTACAACGACCCGGTCATCTTCCACGAATATGCCATCGACGTGGCGCAGGCCTGCCGGGAGCTCGGCATCAAGTCGGTGGCCGTGACGGCGGGCTATGTGTGTGAAGAGCCGAGGGCGGAGTTCTATCGGTACATGGACGCGGCGAACGTGGATCTCAAGGCGTTTTCGGAGCGCTTTTACAAGCAGATCTGCGCCGGCAGCCTCCAGCCCGTGCTGGACACGTTGCTCTACCTCAAGCACGAAACCCGCGTCTGGTTCGAGATCACGACGCTCTTGATCCCCGGAGAAAACGACTCGGAGGCCGAGCTGGAAGCGATGACCCAGTGGGTCGTCGAGAAGCTCGGGCCGGATGTCCCCCTTCACTTCACGGCGTTTCATCCCGATTGGAAAATGGCCGACAGGCCGGCGACACCGCCGTCCACGCTCACGCTCGCGAGACGGATTGCCCAACAGAACGGGGTGCGCTACGCCTACACGGGAAATGTCCATGACGAGGAGGGCGGGAGCACCTACTGCCACGGCTGCGGCCGAAAGACGATCGGGCGGGATTGGTACGTCCTCAGGACCTACAACCTTACCAACGACGGGCGCTGCACCTTCTGCCAGACCCCCTGCGCGGGGCAGTTCGACGGACCGCCTGGAAACTGGGGCGCGAAACGCATGGCCGTCCGTCTCGCCAACTTTTCAGCCCCTTCTCACTGAATCCCCATCGTCGATCCGCTACACGCCGGGCGCGAGGACGCCCGCTCCCCGGATGTGGCCCTCCTTGAGCGCCTGCAACGCATCGTTCGCCTCTTCAAGCTTGAACCGCTGCGTGTGTGTGCGGATCGGGATGGCCGCCGCCTCGCGGAGCAGGTCGACGCCGTCCTGTTTCGTGTTCGCCGTCACGCTCCGAATCGTGCGTTCGCCGAACAGGTCACGATCATAATCGATCTCGGGGATGGGGCTCAGGTGAATGCCGGCGATCGCCAGCGTCCCCCCGCGATCGAGCGCCCGGAGCGCCGGGGGCACGAGTTCACCGGCCGGGGCGAAGAGGATCGCGCTGTGCAGCTTGTCCGGCGGCGCCTCGTCTGCGGTGCCGACCCAGGCGGCGCCCAGTTCCCGGGCGAGGGCGCGGTGCTGCGCTTTCAGCGAGCACACGTAGACCTGACAAGCCCGGTGACGCGCAATTTGGATGACAATGTGAGCGGAGGCACCGAAGCCATAAAGCCCCAGTCGCTGGCCCGGCTGGATCTCGCTGAGGCGGAGCGCCCGGTAGCCGATGATGCCCGCACAGAGGAGCGGCGCAGCCTCCTCGTCCTGAAAGATCGGCGGGATCGAATAGGCGAAGGCCTCGGGCACGATTGCGTGCTCCGCGTAGCCGCCGTTCTCATGGTAGCCCGTGAAGCGCGCCTGCAGGCACAGGTTGTCACGCCCGGCCCGGCACAATGCGCAGTCGCCGCAGGTGGCCCGCAGCCACGCGATGCCGACGCGGTCGCCTTCCTTGAGACTGCGGACGCCGCGACCGAGCCGGTCGACGATCCCGATCACTTCGTGGCCCGGGATGACCGGTCGCGTGGCAGGCGGCAGGTCGCCCTCGACGACGTGCAGATCGGTCCGGCACACGCCGCAAACGCGGACGGTGACGCGGACCTGCCCCGGCCCGGGCTCCGGCACGGGGACATCGCGCAAGGCCAGCGGATGTCGCTCGGCGGGTGCCGTCCGCTCGAAGACCATCGCTCTCATTCCGGGCTCCTCACGTTGTGACCACGCATCCGGCCCCGCGAGAGGCACGCGATCACCTCGTCATCCTCGGTTTGGGCGAAATCTTCATAGAACGGACCGATGGCAAAGAACCGCTCGGGCTGGTGCAGGATCACGATCGTATCAGCCTTGCCGTGGAGCTCGCGCCGGGCGTCGGGTGGCGCAACGGGGAGTGCGGCGACGAGGTGGGACAAGCCGAGCGAGCGGAGGCCCCCCAGCGAGGCCAAGAAGGTTGCGCCAGTCGCGAAGCCGTCGTCGACGAGGATGACAATCCGTCCGAACAGCGACGGCAGCGAGTGCCCCTCCCTGTATCTCGAAATCTGCCGATCGATTTCTTGCTGTTGCCGGCCGACCTCCGCCTCGAGCTGGGCGCTCGACACGCCGTATTGCTGCATCACCATCGAGTTCACATGGCGATAGCCCGTTTCCGTAAGGGCACCCATGGCCAGCTCGGGGTTCCCCGGGGCGCCCAGCTTCCGCGTCACAAGGACGTCGAGGGGCAGGTCGAGGGCCCGGCTGATTTCGTCCGCGACGATCACCCCGCCGCGCGGCAGTGCCAACACCTGCACGCCCGGCGTCCGATCGTACTGCTTGAGGGCGTCAGCAAGCCGGCGTCCGGCATCACGACGATCGCGGAACAACACTCCATCATTCATGCATCACGACCTGCGACGGCGAACAATCATAGCGATAAGGTATGGTCGGCTGGCGGCGACCCCTCCGAGCCCAACCGCCGCCCGCCGTAGACTAACACGATCCGATGGAGGAGGGGACACCCCCGGCGGGCTGAGCGCAATATCGATTCAGTGTCACGATCGGACGGTGGCGGTGGTATACTTGGCGCATCAAAATTGCGCTGTCGAGCATCGCCGGCGACGATGCCATCAACGACCGAGTCGATCCGGCTTCATTCTTCCACCGATCCCCTGTCCCCCTGTTCCGGGCAAGGAGTGCGCCGACGACGATGAATGCCGAACGGATGTCCGTTCACGGAGAATGGTCCTCCCGCTGGACCTTCATCCTTGCGACGACGGGTGCAGCGGTCGGGTTGGGGAACATTTGGAAGTTTCCTTACCTGGCCGGTGAGCACGGCGGCAGCGCCTTCGTCCTCGTCTATCTCGTCTGCGTGGCGCTCTTGGGCATCCCCATGATGATGGCGGAGGTCATGCTGGGCCGGAGGGGCCGGCAGACGCCCATGTTCACGATGCGCTATCTCGCGGAGGAGACGAACAGGACGACCCACTGGCAGCTCCTCGGGCTTGCCGGGACCGTCGCCGGTGTGCTGATCCTTTCCTATTACAGCGTGATCGGGGGCTGGACGCTGGCCTATGTCTTCCGGAGCGGCAACGGTGAGTTCCAGGACGCAACGCCCGAGCATGTGTCGGGCGTCTTCGAGAGCTTCGTGGGCGATCCCCTCACGGTCATCGGCTGGCACACGGCCTTCATGGTCATGACCATGTTGATCGTGGCTCGCGGTGTCCAGGGAGGCTTGGAGCAGGCAACGAAGTACCTCATGCCCGCACTCGTGGCCTTACTGCTGGTCATTGTCGGATACTCCACCACGACCGGATACATGCAGGAGGGCCTCACGTTCCTCTTCGCCGCCGACTTCAGCAAGTTGACGGGGACGAGCATGCTGGCCGCGATGGGGCAGGCGTTCTTCAGTCTCAGCTTGGGCATGGGCACCATCATGGTGTATGGCTCCTACCTGCCGGCGGGGACCTCCATCGCGCGGACCTCGATCCTCATTGCGCTGGCGGACACCTCCATCGCGGTCATCGCCGGCATCGCCATCTTTCCGATCGTCTTCGCAAACGGTCTCGAGCCCGGCGCGGGCCCCGGCTTGATCTTCGAGACACTTCCGCTGGCCTTTTCACAGATGCCCGGCGGCATGGTGATTGGCCTGCTCTTCTTTGTCCTCCTCCTGGTCGCGGCCTGGACGTCCTCCATCTCGCTGATCGAGCCGGCCGTGACGTTGCTCATCGAAAAGTTCCAGATGACCCGGCATCAGGCCTCGGTCTGGGCTGGGATCGGCACTTGGGCCCTGGGGATGGGCACGGTGTTTTCGTTTAACATCTGGGCAAACTACAAGTTCTTCGGCAAAACCTTCTTTGATCTCCTCGACCACCTCACCTCCAACATCATGCTGCCGCTTGGCGGGCTCTTCATGGCCGTCTTCGCCGGTTGGCTCATGGCCCGCGAGATGAGCGCGGCCGAGCTGCGCCTTGAGGGCTGCCGCGGGTTCACGGTCTGGCACAGCCTCATTCGCTACGTGGCCCCCGTCGCGATGCTCATTGTCTTCGCCTACGCGGTGGGCATGATCGAGCATTAACGGGACGGCAAGATTGTCCTTGGCGACGAGGGCTTTCCGCTCATGCCCGGTCTCGGGCTCGCGTCTTTGCCGGCGTGAAGAAGATTTCCCCCTATGCTACGTTCCGGTCACGCTCCTGAACAGCCCTTTGAGGTGTACGTGCCCGAGCAACCGCAAACGATGCGGCAGCAGATTGTCGAGAGCCTCCAGGGGACCCTTTGTTCAGCCTACCAGCTCGCTGGGATGTTGAGAATTCGAGAGCGCGAAGTGGAGGAGCACCTGACTCACATTGTCAAAACGGTGGCGAGGGATCGCACGAAGCAATTCGTCATCGATCCGGCGAGCTGTGTCGAGTGCGGCTACGTGTTTCGGGGAAGGACGAAGCTCACGACGCCGAGCCGGTGCCCGAAGTGCAAGAGCGAGGGGGTATCACCGCCGAGGTTCGGGATTCAGGTGCGGACCTAGGGCGGTGTTTCAGAGATTCGCTGAATGGTTGCGCCTACCTTCGCCCCCTCACAGTGCGCCTGGCTCCCGCTGAGGGAGAGGGGGGTCGCTCAGCGCTTTTTCCCGAGAAGCTCCTGTGCTCGCTCACCCGCCTCTTTGACGAGAATGCCCATCTTCGGGTGTGAGGGCTCCAGGTCAACCTGGAGCCCATGCTCCCTGATCCGCTCGCTGGCCACGGGGCCGATCGAGGCGATCACCGCGTTCTTCAGCGCGGCCCGGACCGCATCTGCCTTTCCATCCTTGTCGGCAACCTCCATGACATGGTCGATCTGAGCAGCGTTGGTCACCAGGACGACCGGCACCCGGCCCTGGACGATCGCGTCGATCACCCGCCTGAGCGGTGCCACATCCTCCGGAAGCGCCCATCGATAGACTGGCACGCGAGTGACCTGTGCGCCTCGGTCGCCCAAGCCATCCAAGAGCTCATCGTTCGACACGCCGTATTCCTGGACCGCGACCCTGAGGCCGCTGACCGGCTTCTTGTCATCCAGCGCCTGAAGCAGGTCCCGCCAGGTGTTCGGCTCGGGAACCGTGATGTCGGGGGTCAGGCCGAGCTCTCTGAGGGCCGCGACGGGTTTGGGGCCCCTGGCAACCCGCGTAACCCGGCCCAGCGCCGACGTGATCGTGTCGAGCCCGTGCCGAGTCCTGAGCACCTCGACGAGCGCTCTCGTGCCGACGCCCGTGAGCAAGATGAGAAGGTCGAACTGTCCGGCGATGAGTCGCTCTCCGGCCTCCAAGGCTTCCGTGTTGTTCTTGAGCGGAACCTCCCGCATCGAGGGGGCAACGAGCGGCTCTCCGCCGTGACGCGTGATGAGCGAGGACATCTCTTGCGCCATCCGACTCTCAAACGCGGCCACGCGCAATCCCTGAAAGCCCTGCGATTTCTTTTGGCCGGCACTGCCCATTTTTTACTTCTGCGCATCGAGTGCGCACCGAAAGCCAGTTGATTCGTTTCTGACGGTCGGATCACTTCCAAAACGAGTAAAGATGCGCACGGTCGGCGTTTCGCTCTGCCAGCCCGACCCACGCACCACCTTCCGATCGCCGGATTCGGGGCCTGTCGGATTCTTCTCGGGGCTCTGCTCGTAGTACCGCGCGTCGTACCAGTCGGCCACCCACTCGAAGACGTTTCCGGCCATGTCGTGCACGCCGTAGGGGCTCTGCCCGGAGGGGTAGCTGCCGACCGGCATGAGCGTACGCTCGCCGATCCACTCCTGGCTGAAGTTCAAATGCTTGTCGGTTGGTTCGACGTCGCCCCAGGGGAAGCGTCGATCGTCCGTCCCACGCGCGGCCTTCTCCCACTCGGCTTCAGTCGGGAGCCGCTTGCCGGCCCAGGCGCAGTAGGCCTCGGCGTCGGCCCAGTCCACGTTGACGACGGGGCGATCCGAGACGGATTCAGGCATCATGCCGGCCTGCCAGAGGTTCTTCTTCGGCTTGTCGGGATGCTGGGGCTTGCGGTGGCCCGTTGCTCGGATGAACTCAAGATACCGACCGTTCGTTGTTTCATAACGATCGATGTAAAACGCGTCGAGGTGGACGCTGTGGTTGGGGTATTCGTCTCGTCCGCCATCGCGCGCGCCCCTGGGGACGCCCATGTGAAAGGGTCCTGCGGGAACCAGGGCCATCGGCGCGCCGTCCTTTCCGATGATTTCTTGAGAGGGTGCTGCGTGGGAACCCGACCCGGCCACGACCCCTCCGACCGACATGAAAAAAATCACCATGACAGTGCTGGCACATGCATCCCGTCGATTCATGACTTTGACCTCTGAAATGTTGAAGATGGGAGATGGTCAGCCATCCTATCATAGCCACCAGGAGGCCGCGACAGTCGACGGCGGGTCCATGCTCGGGCCGGCCCGGCCCGAGCGGCGCGGCGCCTTGTAATGACGCCGTGATTTGCGATACCGTGTCGCGTCCCGGAAAGCGAAGTGCGGTCAGGGAGCTCGATTCATGAGCCTCACGCGTGGTCTGCGACATCTCGCCTTGCGCGTGACCGACTTGAAACGGTCGCGCGCCTTTTATCTGGATCTCTTCGGCATGCACGAGGTCTGGCAGCCCGATGCGGAGAATCTTTACGTCAGCTCCGGCGTCGACAACCTCGCGCTGCACCAGGTTCCGGCTTCCGAACTGGACGCGTACCGTCGGCCGGGCAAGCAACGGCTCGACCACTTCGGGTTCCTCATGGACAGCCCGGAATCCGTGGACAGTTTCTTTGCTCGCGTCGAAGAAGATCTTGAGCGATACGGCGGGAAGCTCGTCAAAAAGCCCAAGCGGCATCGCGATGACAGCTACTCGTTCTATCTCTCCGACCCCGATGGCAATGTCATCCAAGTCCTCTTCGAACCGACCATCAGCGCCTTGGAGTTTGTGTCCAGAACGCAGGATTGACCGAGGAGTGAGGCGCTAGAAGTGAGAAGTGAGGAGACATGGGGCCCACGCCGGGTCGGGGCAAGGACCCTTCTCTCTCCTGATTCCTCACTCCGCACTCCTCACCATTTTTCCTTATGAATGTCTGGGATCAATTACCCGCCGACCAGTACGTGAGCTTGCTCCCCTGGACCTGGGGGCAGCTCGAGGCCGGCGAGCCGCCGGGGCCCTTTCCGTTCCTGGGCGGCGTCGCGCCGGAGGTCCTGGTCAGCCTCCACGAGGCCCACAGCCTCCTGCTGAGCGGCGTCGAGACCGCGATCAGCGACATTTTCTCCCGACGCGCCTCTCTCGGTGATCCCCGACTGCCGAAGCGGCTGGAAGACGCCTACGCCGAGCTCGTCAATTCCCGCCCTCAGTTGAGCCGCCACATTCGTTGTGGACGACAAGCCGATGGGAGCTTCACCTGGGAGTTTCCGCTGGACCCGACGAAGTCCGCGACGATCACCAATGCCGGTCTCCGCCTCTTCAACGCCGTCAAACGGCAGGCGATGCCGCTGCCCTTCGAGCGGCCGATCGGGCCGGCCGTCGGAAAATTCCTGGGCTTCTTAGACGGGACCGCTCGGGCGGGCGAGCTCAAGACCGTCGCGACATCGTCCGGTAAAGATGTCTCCCGGTACCTGACACACCTCATGGAGGCTTTGCATCGCTATGAATGCCTGGGGCTCGCGCCCGAGAGTCGTGTCCGGGCCCGATGGTTGGAGGAAACGCGCGATCAGGATACGGTCCATATCGGGCATGCCGCGCTCATGTATCGAACGGGCGAGCAATTCCTCCTGTTCGATCCCTGGTTGATGCCGTGGTTTGCGGAGGCGCCGGTGCCGTCGCTCTGGCTGTCCCTCCTCCCCAGGCCGGCGGCCATTTTTCTCACGCATGATCATGACGACCATGTAGATCCCCGGACGCTACTGCACGTGCCGAAGGACATTCCGGTCATTGTGCCGAGCAAACGCAACCGGCGGGCCCTCTTTTACGATTACCACGCCCTGCTCAGGGACATGGGCTTCGGGCAGGTCATCGAATTGGCGCATGGGGACCGCTGGAATTTCCCCGGCGGCGCGGTCCTGTCGGTGCCCTTCTTCGGGGAAGACCCCTGCGACCTCGAGATGCCCCGAAATTGCTACCTGATTACCGACCGGGGCCGGAACACGCTGGTCCATGCGGACAGTGGCCCCACGAACGGCGGCCGATCAGCCATCAAGGACGGGGTGATCGAAAACCTTGTCAAACAGTTTGGCCCCATCGCCACCCTCTTTGCCTCGCAGCAGCAGTTGCTCGAGGTCAGGACTTATGCGGCCCACGCGCCACTGTGCCATCCGGGTACCTGGTTAGACTGCGGCGAGAACGGGCACCTCACCAACACCTACCTCGCCGAGCTCTGCGCCCAGGCCAAGGCCAGGCTCTTCGTGTCCTATGCCACCGGGGGCGCCGACTGGTATCCAGACCACCTCTCCTT
>JBFISJ010000046.1:0-15069 GCA_041608595.1 Nitrospiraceae bacterium | reverse complement strand
GGATCAAATTTCTTGATGGCGTGGAGCAATCCGACGTTCCCCTCTTGGATCAGGTCCATCTGGTCGACGCCGGTGTGCTGGTACTCGGAGGCGATGGCCACTGAGACACGAAGATTTGACAGGATCAGCTTGACGGCGGCCTCGCGGCTGCCGGTGACGTGGTATTCCTCGAACAGTCTGAGCTCTTCCTCCTTGGTGAGGAAGGGATACCGACGCACCTCCGCGAGGTAGTGCTGGAGGGCGGTGACCGGGACGACTGCGGTGCTGACGCCGGGTGTTTGTGACTGCGTCGTCTCCCCCGCGCCAGAGTCCGTATCCGGTTCAGGGCCTTCGGTCCTGTCGCCGTTCGGCCCTGGCTCCTGGGGACCCTCTTCCACCTCGGCTGCGTCCCAGGTCTGCTCGGCCTGCTTTCGTGTGCGCTTAGCCATGATCTCCGTCCCATACGAACCGACCGGTCCATGGAGGGGGTGTCGGATGAGGGGGTTGGGCCAGATTATAAACGCAATCAGGCATGAGCTCAAAACATCTGGTCAGAATCCTGTGTGGAGCTCCCTTCGGCAAGGCTCCCCGCGGCGACGCTTCGGGGCAGGCCCCTCGACCAAGCTCGGGGCAGGCCCCTCGACCAAGCTCGGGGCAGGCCCCTCGACCAAGCTCGGGGCAGGCAGGGCAGGCCCGCCGACTAGTCCGCTGTGACCTTGGCAAGGAGGAAATGTGACACGCCCCCGCGGCTGCCCGGCCTTGGTAGCCGGAGCTGCCCGTCAGAGGAGGCTGAAGCGTGGGGCTCCACGGAGCCACGGCTTGCGCCCTTCGGAAACCGTCATATAAAGTACGCCGGGCAGGTCGCGGGAAGCCCGCGTCCCTTCCAGGGAAGGAACGAGGATGGCTCCACTCATGCAGGCATTGCGCGCTGGGCACTGGCCGTCGCTTTTCGGGGCATGGCTCCACTTCGAGGTGAGTTTTGTCGTCTGGCTGCTGGTCGGAGCGCTCGGCGTGCTCATTGCTCAGGAGTTTGGGCTGAACGCGTCCGAGAAAGGGCTGCTGGTGGCCGTGCCTTTGCTCGGCGGCGCTCTGCTCCGCATCGGGATCGGGTTGTGCACCGACCGGTTCGGCGCCAAGCGGACCGGCATGGGGCTCCTCATCGGGCAGGCCCTCGCCGTGCTGTGGGGCTGGCTGGGGGCGACGACCTATATGCAGGTCCTGGGTGTGGGGTTGCTGCTGGGGGTTGCCGGGGCCAGCTTTGCGGTGGCGCTGCCCTTGGCCAGTCGTGCCTATCCGCCCGCGCATCAGGGCTTCGCGATGGGCGTGGCCGCGTCGGGCAACAGCGGCGTGGTGCTGGCGGCGTTCTTTGCTCCGCGCTTGGGGGAGGTGATCGGCTGGCATGGCGTCTTCGGGGTCATGCTGATTCCCCTGGGCTTGACCGCACTGGCCTTTGCCATGGTTGTCCGGGCCGATCTGGGCGCGGCGGGAAGCGAAGAGCGTTGGTCGACGTTAATGGGGCGGGGGCTGCGGCAGCCGTCCATGTACTGGCTATGCTTCCTCTATGCCGTCACCTTCGGGGGATTCGTCGGCCTCTCGAGCTTTCTGCCCATCTATCTTCACGACCAGTATGGGCTCACGCCCGTGACGGCGGGCACGATCACCGCCCTCTGCGGGCTGGCCGGCAGTGTCATTCGGCCCGTCGGGGGCTATGTGGCGGATCGATGCGGGGGCCTGCGAGTTTCGCGGTACCTCTTCCCGGCCCTCTGTCTCCTCGGCGTCCTGGTGAGCCAACTACCGGCCCTGTACCTCGCCGTGCCGCTGCTCGTGATCAGTCTGGGCACGATGGGGTTCGGCAACGGCGTCGTGTTTCAAATCGTCTCGGATCACTTTCCGAAGCAGATCGGCGTGGCCTCCGGGATCATCGGTGCTGCCGGGGGTCTGGGCGGCTTCGTGCTCCCTTCGGCTCTCGGTGTGCTGAAGGACGCCTCGGGCAGCTATGGCGCGGGCTTCCTGCTGTTTTCAACACTCGCCGCAACAGCCTGGATCTCAATCGAGCTCGCGAGACGCCGCCCCAAGGCAGGCGGAGGAGGGCTAGATGGGTGTGTCGGTCTTTCCCATTGACAGCCGGACGATTTCGTTTTATATTTTAACTACTTATGAGCGGTAAAGATCGAGAAACCACCTGACGTGGAATGACACCATGTCGTCGCCTTTTCACTCCATCGAGCAAGCGCTTGCGGACATCCGACGCGGTCGATTCGTGATCCTGGTCGATGACGAAGACCGGGAGAACGAGGGTGACCTGGTCATGGCCGGCGAGAAGGTCACGCCGGAGGCGGTTAATTTCATGGCTAGGCATGCCCGCGGGCTGATCTGTCTGGCCCTCACGCCCGAGCGTGTCGAGGAGCTGCAGCTTCCCCCGCAGACGCACGAGAACACCGCCGCGTTTGGGACCGCCTTCACCGTGTCGATCGATGCTCGTCGGGACATCACGACCGGCATTTCCGCGGCCGACCGCGCCACGACCATCAGAAGAGCGATCGATCCGGTATGCAAGCCCTCTGATTTGGCAAGGCCGGGTCACGTCTTCCCACTGAAAGCGCAAAAGGGCGGGGTCCTCAAGCGTGCGGGGCAAACGGAGGGCTCCGTGGACCTGGCTAGGCTGGCGGGCCTGAGCCCGGCCGGTGTGCTCTGCGAGATCATGAACGAAGACGGCACCATGGCAAGGGTGCCGGAGCTCGTGAAGTTCGCCCGGCGCCACAAACTGAAGGTCGTCACGATCAAAGCCCTGATCGAGTACCGGCTGCGGCGGGAAACCTTTGTAAAGCGGGTTGCCGACGCTCAGTTGCCGACTTTGTTCGGCGATTTCGAAGCCGTGGTCTTCGAGAACGAAGTCGACGGGGGCACCCATATCGCCCTGGTGAAGGGTCCGATCGACGCGTCCAAGCCGACCCTCGTGCGCGTGCATTCCGGCTGTCTGACATCGGACGTGTTCGGCTCGTTGCGTTGCGACTGCCGTGACCAACTGCACCGCGCCATGGAGATGATCCACAAGGAAGGCCGGGGTGTGCTGCTGTATCTGAACCAGGAGGGACGCGGCATCGGGTTGCTGAACAAGATCCGTGCGTATCACCTCCAGGACAAGGGGAGCGACACGGTCGAGGCGAATCTCCAGTTGGGGTTCAAACCGGACTTACGGGATTACGGGATCGGAGCTCAGATCCTGGTCAATCTGGGTGTGCGCAGCATCCGGCTCATGACCAACAACCCCAGAAAGATCGTCGGCATCGAAGGGTACGGGTTGCAGGTCGTCGAGCGCGTGCCCATCGAAATCGTCCCCCAGAAATCCAACGAACGATACCTCCGAACGAAGAAGACGAAGCTCGGCCACATCCTCAAAAACGTATGAGGGGTCGGTTTCGCCGGCGCGCAAGGGCCCCGAGCCCACGTGAACAAGGTTGTTGGTCCTCGCCTTTGCTGTCCTGTTCCGACCTCAGTACGGGCACTCAATGCGACGCGCACGGGGTCTCGTCCAAGAAGGCGATCCGCCCAGCGGCCTGGTGCGCAAGGCGCGGCTTCGCGTCGCTGAACGAGACCCCCGGAGGGCCACCGCGATGAAGACCTACGAGGGAAGTCACGACGCGTCAGGCTTGCGGTTCGGCATCGTCGTCAGCCGATTCAATGAGTTCGTCACGGGCCGGTTGCTGGCGGGTGCCCGTGACGCGCTCGCCAAGGCCGGGGCGCGGGATGAGGCCATCGAGGTGGTCCATGTCCCTGGCGCGTTCGAGATTCCGCTCGTGGCGCGCCGCTTGGCGCAATCCGGCCGGTGCGACGCCGTCCTCTGCCTCGGCGCCGTGATTCGCGGCGAAACACCGCACTTCGAATACATCAGTGCCGAAGCAAGTCGCGGAATCGCGCAGGCGGCCTGGGACAGCGACGTGCCGGTGATCTTCGGGGTGCTCACCACGGAGAATGTGGAGCAGGCGTTGGAGCGGTCGGGGGCGCCGGAGCGGAATCGGGGGGCGGAGGCAGCGCGGACCGCTGTCGAGATGGCGACGGTGCTGGGGAAATTGGCCGTGACACCCTCGTCGCGAAAGAGTAAAAAGGTGGCCGAAGGGCCTCACCGGCCCCGGGCCAAACGGATCGGCGGGCGACGCTCAAATACCCGGTAACAAACCCTGCGCGGCCTGGCGATCCTGGTGGGGACGCGGCTGAAGGAGCTGGGAGGCGGCGAGGCGATGGGAGTCAGGCGTCAGGCGCGAGTCTACGCGCTACAAATTCTGTTTCAGTGGGATATTCATGCCGGCACGGGCGATTGGCTCAAGGAATTCTGGACCCAACGCGAGGTGTCCCCGGAGCTGCGCGCGTTCACGGATCAGCTCGTGGAGGGGGTGCTCAAGCATCATGTGGAAATTGACCGCCTCATCGGGACCTCCGCGACCAACTGGGCCGTCCATCGCATGCCGGTCGTAGATCGGAACATCCTTCGATTGAGCCTGTACGAGCTGCTGTGGGTGCCGGACGTGCCGGCCAAGGTCACCATTGACGAGGCGATCGAGCTGGCCAGGGTATTCGCCGATGACGAAGCCCGAGGGTTCGTGAACGGCATCCTCGACCGGGTGCTGAAAGAGGATTTACGGCTGGAGAAGAAACGAACGGATATGGCGGCCTTGCCAACGGGCGAGCGGACGGAGGCACGTGGCAAGAGGTCATGAAGCCCCGATGATCACCCGCTTGCCTGGAGACTCGAGCCATGATTAGGTCTGGGTATGATTGAGCGCTACACACTCCCGAGGATGCGCGCCGTGTGGGATCTTGCGCACAAGTATGCGATCTGGCTCGAGGTGGAGCTGTTGGCCTGCGAGGCGCTGGAACGCCGCGGGGAAGTCCCTCGGAAGACGGCCGAGACCATTCGGAGCCTCGCGCGCATCGATCCGGACCGGATCGCAGCCATTGAGAAGGTCGTCAAACACGACGTCATCGCGTTTCTGGAGGCGGTAGCGGAAAGCGTGGGACCTGAGGCGCGGTACCTTCATGCCGGGCTGACATCCTCGGATGTCGTGGACACGTCGCTGGCCGTGCAGATGACGGAGGCACTGGATATTCTGCTCCAGGATGTTACGGCCCTGCTCGACGTGCTCCAGCGTCGGGCGCGAGAGCATCGGGACACCGTGATGGTCGGGCGCTCCCATGGCGTGCACGGAGAGCCGATCTCGTTTGGGTTCAAACTGGCCCTTTGGTACGACGAGTTTCGACGCCACCGGAAGCGCCTCCTGGCGTTGCGCGAGGAGGTGGCCGTCGGCAAGCTGTCCGGGGCGATGGGAACCTTCGCACATCAAGGTCCCGACGTGGAAGCCTACGTCTGCTCCAGGCTGGGGCTCCGGCCAGCGCCGATCTCGAGCCAGATCATCCAACGCGACCGGCATGCGGCCTATGCGTCGGCCCTGGCGCTCGTCGGGGCCAGCGTGGAAAAGGTGGCAACAGAGATCCGGCACCTCCAGCGGACCGAAGTGCTCGAGGCCGAAGAGTACTTCTCGGCGGGTCAAAAAGGCTCCTCCGCAATGCCGCACAAACGAAATCCCATCGCGTCGGAGAACCTCTGCGGGCTCGCGCGCCTCGTTCGCGCGAACAGCCTGGCCGCCTTGGAAAACGTGGCCCTCTGGCACGAACGAGACATCAGCCATTCCTCCGTCGAGCGGGTCATCATGCCGGACAGCACCAGTCTGATCGACTACATGCTGGTGCGATTGACAGACATGCTCGATAACCTGCTCATCTACCCGAACCGCATGAGACAAAACCTCGAGCTGTCCGGTGGCCTCATTTATTCGCAGCGTCTCTTGCTAGCGCTGATCGATGCCGGCGCCCAGCGCAACGAAGCCTACGAGGCGGTCCAGCGCAACGCCATGCAGGCGTGGCGGGGGGACGCCGGCTTTCAGGATCTCGTGCTCAAGGATCTGATGATCGCGAAGCTCCTCAGCGCGGATCGGATCAGGGCCTGTTTCGATCCGAAGCACTACCTCGCACACCTCGATGAACTCTACGCGCGCGTGTTCGGACACCCCAGGGGAGATGCGAGCGCGGGCCGGGCCGGCAGCCGCCGCGGCGGGCGATCAGCCGGAAAGAAAGGACCTCGGTCGCGCCGTAAGCGCAAAGGTGTATAAGCCCAGCCTCAGGTTCGTCGTCACGATCTTGGCGCTTCTGTACCTGCTGGCGGGGGCTGCTAGCACCATGGCGATGCGCGAACGCGAGGAATTCATCATCGGCTGGGCTTTGCTTGCGGGCTTCTGGTTCTTCCTTACGATCAGCATCTGGCGGCTGAGCCGGATTGCGCGGACGGTTTCAGTGACGCTTCTCTGGACGCTCGTCCTGATCGGGGCCTTGGGCGCGCTGCATCCCTACTACTTCCCGGAGCTGAAGCCGGCGTTTGCCCATCCTGGCCTACAGAATCAGCCGGAAATTCTCTTGGTGCCAGCGTTTCTGAGCCTATGGGCGCTGCGCATCCTTGCCAGGAACAAACAGGAGTTTCGATGACGGTCGGGAAGACGAAGCTGCTCTACGAGGGCAAGGCGAAGAAGGTCTTCGCGACCGACCGGCCCGGTGTCGTCATTCAGGAGTTCAAGGACGACGCCACGGCGTTCAACGCGCAAAAGCGCGGCACGATCATCAATAAGGGTGTGGTGAACAACAAAGTCTCTGAGCGACTCTTCGCGTTGTTGGAGAAGTCCGGCATCGAGACGCATTTTCTCGAGCGGCTGAACGAGCGCGACATGGTGGTGCGGGAGGTCGCGATCGTTCCGCTCGAGGTCGTGGTCAGAAACCGCGTTGCCGGAAGCCTGGCAAAGCGACTCGGTCTCAATGAGGGCGACGAAATTGTGCCGCCGGTGCAGGAGTTCTATTACAAGGACGATGTGCTCGGGGATCCTTTGATCACCGAGGACCACATTCGCCTCCTCGACGCCGCCGATGCGGACACGGTCGCGCAGATCCGAAAGACGGCCCTGCGCGTGAACGAGGTGCTCCAGCCGTTCTTCCGCGAGCGGGGGATGGTGCTGGTGGACTTCAAACTGGAATTCGGGTTTGCCGACGGGCGGCTGCTGGTGGCGGATGAGATCTCGCCGGATACGTGCCGGTTCTGGGATCAGCAGAGCGGGGAATCGATGGACAAGGATCGGTTTAGAAAGGATATGGGGCGGATCGAGGAGGCATATCAGGAGGTGCTGGAGAGAGTCTGCGGTGCATAGCCAGAGGAAGAAGGAACAAAGGTGAAGGCAAAGATCTACATTACCTTGAAGAAGGGGATCTTGGATCCGCAGGGGAAGGCGGTGGCGCACGCGTTGGCGACGCTGGGGTTTAAGTCGGCGACGAATGTTCGCATGGGGAAGTATGTCGAGCTTGACATCAACGAGCCGGCCAGGGACAAAGCCGAAGCAGCAGTGAAGGCGATGTGTGAGAAGCTCCTGGCGAACACGGTCATCGAAGACTACAGGTTTGAGGTGGAAAGCTAGTGTCGATGAAGTTCGGAGTCGTCGTGTTTCCCGGGTCGAATTGCGATCAAGATTGCATCCATGTGCTGTCCGACGTACTTGACCAACAGGTGACGCCTGTCTGGCACAAGGAGACCAGCCTGAAGGGGCTGGATGCCGTCGTGCTGCCGGGCGGATTCTCGTACGGGGACTATCTCCGAACCGGTGCGATCGCGCGGTTCTCTCCGGTCATGGAGGCGGTCAAGGCCTTTGCCCAGAAGGGCGGCATCGTGCTGGGGATCTGCAACGGCTTTCAAATTCTCCTGGAAGCGGGCCTGCTGCCTGGGGCCATGCTGCGGAACCGCTCACTGACTTTTGTCTGCAAGGACGTGTATGTGCGGGTGGAGAACGCGGCGACACCCTTCACGGGCCGCTGTGAGGTGGGGCAGGTCTTGAAGATCCCCGTGGCCCATGCCGACGGGAACTACTACACGGACGAGGTCATGTTGTCGCAGTTGAAGGCGTCGGCCCAGGTGGTGTTTCGCTATTGTGACCAGGTCGGCCGGCTCACGGAGGACGCGAACCCGAATGGCTCGCTCGACCACATCGCCGGAGTTCTGAATGCCCAGGGGAACGTCCTGGGCATGATGCCGCACCCGGAGCGTTGCGCGGAGGAGATTCTCGGCAACGACGACGGCCGCCGAATCTTTCTTTCAATGCTGGATGCGCTGAAAACAGGGAAGCTTTCGAGTGATGTGGGTGTCGCCGGCTGAGGGCCCGGCCCTTCGCTCCACGCCTCCGCGGTCATCTCTCCTTTGCGTGCACACGATGATAGGTCACACGGGATGAGTGGTATGGGTCAGAGTGTCACGAAAGAGTCGATTGCCCAACACGGGTTGAGCGAGGACGAGTTTAAGAAAATTGTTGAGATCCTCGGGCGCGAGCCGAATCTGGTTGAGCTCGGGATGTTCTCCGTGATGTGGAGCGAACACTGCTCTTACAAGAGCTCTCGCGTGCATCTCAAGAAATTGCCCACCACGGGGGCTCGCGTGGTGCAGGGACCGGGGGAGAACGCTGGAGCGGTGGATATCGGTGACGGTCTCGTCGCTGTCTTCAAGATCGAGTCGCACAATCATCCGTCCTTGATCGAGCCCTATCAAGGTGCGGCGACGGGTGTAGGCGGAATCCTACGGGACATCTTCACGATGGGGGCGCGTCCGATCGCGCTGCTGGATTCCCTGCGGTTTGGATCCCTCGAACGGCCGCTGAACCGTCACCTTTTCAAGGGGGTCGTGGCGGGAATTGCGGGGTACGGGAATTGTATCGGTGTCCCGACCGTGGGCGGCGAGGTTGTGTTCAACGACATCTACGACAAGAATCCCCTCGTCAATGTCTTCTGCCTCGGGCTTGCCCAAAAGGAGAAGCTGTTTCGCGGCGTCGCGACGGGGGTCGGGAACCCCGTGATCTATGTCGGATCGAAGACCGGACGTGACGGGATCCACGGCGCAACTATGGCGTCCGACGTCTTTGACGACGAGTCGGCCTCCAAGCGCCCGACCGTCCAGGTGGGGGATCCCTTCACCGAGAAGTTGCTGCTCGAGGCCTGCCTGGAGCTCATGGGCCAGGATCTCCTCATCGGCATCCAGGATATGGGCGCGGCCGGTCTGACGAGCTCCTCCTGCGAAATGGCGTCACGATCCGGGACAGGGATTGAGTTGGATCTTACCCCGGTGCCTCGGCGCGAGGAGGGCATGACGCCATACGAGTTGCTCCTGTCGGAGTCGCAGGAGCGCATGCTCATGGTTGCCAGACGTGGGCATGAGGAGGACGTGCTGGCGATCTGCCGAAAATGGGATCTCGATGCCGCCATCGTGGGGCAGGTCACGGGCGATGGTCTCCTGCGGGTGCGAGACCAGGGCGCCGTGGTGGCGGAAGTGCCGGCACGCGCCCTTGCGGAGGATGCGCCTCGCTACGAACGCCCCGCCGCGCCGCCCGCCTTTCAGGAGCATCTGCAGGCGCTCAATCTCGATATGCTGCGCGACGTGAAGAATCCGGCGCAGGACCTGCTCGCGCTGCTTGAGTCACCGACCATCGCGGACAAATCCTGGGTGTATCAGCAGTACGACCACATGGTGCAAACCAACAGCCTGATACGCCCTGGCTCGGACGCGGCAGTGGTGAGAATCAAAGGGTCGAACAAGGCGTTGGCCGTTACGACGGACGGCAACGGGCTGTATTGCCTGCTGAACCCCTACGTGGGCGGGACCATCGCCGTTGCGGAGGCGGCGCGGAATCTCGTCTGTTCCGGCGCGGAGCCGGTCGGAATGACGAATTGCCTGAACTTCGGCAACCCGGAGCGTCCCGAGATCATGTGGCAACTCAGCCTGTGCATCGAAGGTATGAAGGACGCCTGCGAGGCGCTTGGGGTTCCGGTCGTCAGCGGGAACGTCAGCCTGTACAACGAGACGAACGGCCTCTCCATCTATCCCACGCCCATCATCGGCATGGTGGGGCTGATCGAGTCGCTCGATCAGGTCACGACTGCGTGGTTCAAGGATGAGGGCGACGACATCTTCCTCGTCGGCACGACCGGCGAGGATCTCGGCGGGACGGAATACCTGCGCGTGGTCCACTCCCGCGAGCAGGGCTCTCCCCCGCTGCTCGATTTGGAACGCGAGAAGGCGGTGCAGGCGTTCGTCCTGACGGTGATCCGCAATGGATTGGTGTCCTCCGCGCACGACTGTGCGGACGGAGGGCTGGCAGTGGCCCTGACGGAATGTTGTCTGGCACGGATCGGAGACGCGTTGGGTGCTGTGGTACAATTGACGCCTGAAGGATTGCGTCGCGACGCCGTGCTGTTCGGGGAAAGTCAGTCGAGGGTCGTGATCTCGGCTCGTCCCCACGACCGGCCCCGAATCCTTCAGCTTGCCGAAGCCGCCGGTGTTCCCATTGCCGTGATCGGCAGGGTCGGTGGAGACCGGCTTGTCGTAGAGGTGGCCACGGACCGCTGGGGACCCGGTTGTCGGATTGATATCGATCTCAAGACATTGGGTGATCGCTGGCATCACGGCGTGTCCCGCTGCCTGGGTGATGGGCCTTAGGCCTTGAACTTTATGGACGATAAGTTTCACGATGAATGTGCGGTGTTCGGTATCTTCGGTCATCGGGAGGCCGGGAACCTGACCTACTTGGGCCTGTATGCGCTGCAGCACCGCGGTCAGGAAGGTTCGGGCATCGTGACCGACGACGGTGAGCACATGTATGCCGAAAAGGGCATGGGACTGGTTGCGGACATTTACACCAAGACCGTGCTGAAGCGGCTGCCCGGTCACATGGCTATCGGGCACAACCGGTATTCCACCGCCGGAGGCAGCACGGTCAAGAACGTCCAGCCGTTGACGGTCAATTTCGCGCTGGGGAATCTCGCGCTCGCGCACAACGGTAATCTTATCAATGCCGCGATGCTGCGGAATGAGCTCGAGGCCTACGGCGCCATTTTCCAGTCCTCCTCCGACAGCGAGGTCATCATCCACCTGATTGCCCATTCGCGGTCGGATACGCTTTTGGGGCGGGTGATCGACGCGCTCACGCAGGTTCGCGGGGCCTTCTCGGTCGTGTTGCTCACCGATCATGGCGTCATGGCTGCGAAAGATCCTTACGGATTGCGACCCCTCTGCTTAGGTCGCCTGCGCGACAGCTGGCTGGTCGCGTCGGAGACCTGCGCGTTCGACCTGATCGGCGCCGATTATGTCCGGGAGATCGAGCCGGGTGAGCTGGTGGTGCTGAACGAGCAGGGGGTCACGTCCTACCATCCCTTCCCCAAGGTGCCCCCGGCGATGTGCGTCTTCGAGTACGTCTACTTCGCCCGTCCAGACAGTCGGATCTTCGGCGCCAACGCCGTCTATGCGACTCGCAAGGCACTCGGCAAGCAACTGGCCAAGGAGGCACCGGTTCAGGCGGACATGGTGATTCCAGTGCCGGACTCTGGCGTCGCGGCCGCGCTGGGCTTCGCGGAGGGGTCCGGGCTGCCGTACGAGCACGGGCTGATCCGCAACCACTACGTTGGCAGAACGTTTATCGAGCCCGAGCAATCGATCCGGCACTTCGGGGTCAAAATCAAGCTGAATGCCTTGCCGGAAGTGCTGACTGGAAAGCGCGTCGTGGTCGTCGACGATTCGATCGTGCGCGGCACGACGAGCCGGAAGATCGTCAAGATGATTCGGCAGGCTGGGGCGAAGGAAGTGCACATGCGGATCAGCTCGCCGCCCATCGTCTCCCCGTGTTTCTACGGGATCGATACCCCAACCAAGCGCGAGCTCATCGGGTCGAGTCACAGCATCCAGGAGATCAAGAAGTACATCACGGCAGACAGCCTGGCGTTTCTCACGCTGGAAGGGATGCTCAACGCCGCGCCGGGGTCCCCGCGTCAGTACTGCAATGCCTGCTTCACCGAGCGCTATCCGATCCCATTCACCAAGGCCGAGGAGCTCCAACTCGGTCTCTTTGAACCCTCGCCCTGAACCGGTTGCTCATCAAAAATTCGCCGTGCTAGGATACCCTTGCCGTTTGGTGTGTGATCCCACTGCTGTTCCATCCGAAGGGAGGCTGCCATGAAACGCATCATTCTCTCGCTCACGCTGTCCGCTCTCTGTTTGGCCCTCGTTGGAGTGGTGTCGGCGAGAAGCTTTTTTAAGATCGGGGAGCCGGCGCCGAATTTCACGCTGACTTCGATCAAGGGCGAGACGGTCTCGATGCAGGACCTGAAGGGCAAGGTGGTCGTCCTTGGGCTGTTCCACATTTGCGAACCCTGTCTCATGCAGGGCAGCAACCTGCAGAAAGTGTACGAAGCGACGAGAGGCAAGAACGTCGCTGTCGTCGGTGTGAATTCTTCCGGTGACTCCCGCAAGGACGTGACGGAATTCCTCGGGACGTTTCCCGTCCGGGTCACCTATCCCTATCTCCTCGATCCCGACAAGAAGACCGACAAGCTGTACGGAGGTGGCCGTTTTATTCCGAATGTGTACATCATCGACCAGCGGGGCGTGATTCGGTGGCAGCGTGTGGGCAACATGGATCTCGCAGGACCACAGGTGATCCTCGGGGAGGTTGAGAAGCTGCTGGGGGGAGATCGCACGTAAAGTAAAGCAATGAGGGAAAGGGAACAGTTGAAAAGTATAGGAGGCAGCCCCTCGGAATGGATTTAATTTTCTGGACGCTCGAGAGGGTCGCCGGGAAAGGCGAGGAAGATGGACGAGATGGAGGCTGGAAAGCAGAAATTTGCGGAATTGGTCAAGGGCATCGACGCGAACGTGGATGTGGTCATCCCCACCACCCCATCGAACAGCATGTTCCTCATTTCGCTGACCAAGGGCGCCCATCGCAAGTTCTTGACCGTCAATGAGGATGACATCATGGATTTGCCCAACGAGTCCGACGTCGAGGCTTCGGTCACAAAGTTGGTGCAAGATGCCATTGCGGGCCTCTAGCCGGATCGTGGAAAAGGACATCTCATGAAGCAAATCGTTCCACGCATCTGGCAATGGACGCGGTTCTCTGAGGAGAAGAACATTGACTTCAATGGTCACCTGCTCGCCGTCGGCGAGCACCGGATCGTCGTCGATCCGCCGCCGATGGCCCGGGAGGAGCTGGCGGAATGCCGGCGGGGCGGGGCGATCGACTACATCGTAGTCACTAATCGGGATCACACCCGCGACGTGGCGAATCTCAAAAATGAGTTGGGCTGTCTGATTTTCGTTCCCGAAGCCGACGCGGCGGAAATGGACGTGCCGGCGGACAAGACTTACAAAGACGGTGAGCTCCTGCCCGGCGGCATCTGGGCCATTCATCTCAAGGATCAGAAATCGCCCGGGGAGTCCGCGCTCTTTCTCCAGCAGGGGAAGGGCGTGCTGATCCTCGGGGACGCGCTTCTCGGCAAGCCTCCAGGGTCGCTCTCCATGCTTCCCCCGGAGAAGTACCGAGACGCCGTCAAGGCTCGGGAGGGTCTGCGACGACTCCTCAAGTACGATTTCGACACCATTCTCGTCGGTGACGGCGTCTCCATCATGACCGGAGCCAAAGGGGCTCTCGAGCGCACTCTCCAGACCTGAGCCCTCATGCTGCCGTCGACCTCCGCACGACTGAACCGGAAGGGAAACGAGCATTTCGCGCGGGGCGCCTACACGGATGCCCATCGGTGTTACACGAAGGCGCTCGAGCATGATCGCGTCAGCGGCGACCGGCGGGCCCTCGTCACGACACTCGGCAATCTTGGCAACATCTGTGCGGTCAGTGGCCGGCGGCGCCAGGCGGAGGCGTATTACGGAGAAGTGTTGGAGCTTCAGAAGGAGCTCGGGGACGAGCGCGGCATCGGGACGACGCTGGCCAACCTCGGGAATCTTCGAGCGGACGCCGGAGAGTGGGCGCGTGCCAAGGCCTATTACCTGGAGGCGCTCGATCTCATGCAACGAAACAATGATCAACCGTCGTTGGCCATCCTGTATTCCGACCTGGGCTTCGTGGCGCGAGAGACCGGGGAGTACGAGGCCGCGAGGCGTCACTACGAACAGTCCGTGACCCTCATGCGTCGGACCGGAAACGACGGCGGGATGGCCGACGGATGGCGCATGCTTGCCCGGACCTACGTAATGGAGAGTCGGTGCGCGGAGGCCTTGGCCTGCTGCCGGACAAGCCTGGCGATCGCTGAGCGGCTTCAAGACGAGTTGCGCATGGCCGGAGCCTGGTACGTCATGGCCGACTGCGCCGAAAAGCAGGGACACGTGCGCGAGGCCGTCACGCTCCTCACAAAGGTCGTGCGGGTCGATCGGAAATTCCGCTTGCCCAAGCTGGAAGAGAATACGGCACGGCTCGCTTCATTGAGGTCGTCCCTGAAGGGCAACCACGAGAGCGCGGCCCCCACGCGGACGGCACGGCGGCGGCGACGGAGCACGTCATGACGGAGCGTACCACTGCGTGGGAAGATATCCGTGCGGAGCTTTGTCGCAAGGAGCCGACGCTGTATGAGCTTGAGCCGGGAGGCGCGCTGGGGCTGACGCTCGACGATGAAGACTGGATCCTAGAACTGACGCCGGACGGCCGGCTCATCTGTCAAACGGGAATGGATATGGAGGACATTCAGAGCCTGCTCTCCGACGGAACGCCGGAGGAGCTTGGCACCGACGAGTTGGCAAAGCAGGCCAAATATTACATCCAGCCCGCGGTGTCCAAGTATCGCGAGGCGCTCGTGAAGGCCGGGTTCCAGGAAGCCACCGAGATGAACGACCAATACGTCGCGGCCACGTTTCAGCGCGACGTGGATTTTCGCAAGCTCGAAGAGGTCCTGGCCCAGGTTCAATGGTGCAAACGGAAATTCAAGAAAGGGTAAGCGGTCAGCGGTCAGGGGTGATCGGTGAAGAAAGATTTCCACGAACAGGACTCTTTCCCGCCTGACCTCGTGCCCCTGACCCCTGCCCCCCGGTTCCTGTGCGATCCGGCGCCGCTGATGCAAGAGGACTGCTCCAGCTCCAAAACCGCGTGCCTCACCACTGACCAGTTCGCGAACTTCTGCCGGTGACGAACCACCGCGGCATTCGCAATTTCGAGGAGTTCCGGAATGTCGTCGTCGCGT
>JBFISJ010000045.1:0-15104 GCA_041608595.1 Nitrospiraceae bacterium | reverse complement strand
GTCGAACCGGAGGACGGCTCGCATGTGCGAGCCGACCTCCGGCATCGCACCGAACCTCGGCGGAGACCACATCCTGCCCGGCTGCGACTGGGGACAAATGCGCCTCCTATTGATTCCACCCCGGTTTCCGGTATACTGATCGACTACATGCCAAATTCCCCTGGAATCTACACGAGTTAGACACGAGCATGGTCACCCGCCTTCTGAATGTACTGTTCGGCAGCAAGAACGAGCGCGAGCTCCGGCGCCTGTGGCCGCTCGTCGAGCGGACGACCACCCTTGAGCCCTCTGTGAGCGGGCTCTCGGACGAGGCCCTGGCCGACAAGACCCAGGAATTCCGCAAGCGTCTTGATTCCGGGGAGACCCTGGATGACGTCCTTGCCGAAGCCTTTGCAGTCTGCCGGGAGGCGGCCCGGCGCAAGCTCGGCATGCGGCACTTCGACGTCCAGCTCTTGGGTGGCATCGTGCTGCATCGGGGCAAGATCTCCGAAATGAAGACGGGCGAAGGCAAGACGTTGGTCGCCACGCTGCCGCTGTACTTGAATGCCTTGGCTGGCAAGGGCGCCCATCTCATTACCGTCAATGACTACCTCGCCAAACGCGACGCCCAATGGATGGGGCCCGCGTACCACTCGCTCGGGCTCTCCGTCGGCGTGATTCAGCACGACGCCTCGTTTTTCTTCGACCCTTCGTACGACGCAGCCGACAAACGACTGCTGCATCTTCGCCCCTGCACCCGCCCGGAGGCGTACCGCGCCGACATCACCTATGGCACCAACAACGAGTTCGCGTTTGACTACCTGCGGGATAACCTCGTGGTTACCGATATCAATCAGTGCGTCCAGCGGGAGCTGAACTACGCGATCGTAGACGAGGTGGACAGCATCTTGATCGACGAGGCCCGCACGCCGCTCATCATCTCCGGCCCCACGGACGAATCCACCGACCTGTACTACCGAATCAACTCGATCATCCCGCAACTGAAGATTGAGCGTGACTACACCATCGAGGAGAAGACCAAGACGGCGGCCTTGACGGAAGACGGCAACGTCCGCGTGGAGAAGCTGCTCGGCGTCGACAACCTCTACGACCTCGCGCACATGGATCTGGTCCACCACGTGGTGAAGGCGCTCCAGGCCTACGCCCTCTACAAGCGGGATGTCGACTACGTCGTCAAGGACGGTGAAGTCATCATCGTCGACGAATTCACCGGCCGGCTCATGCCCGGCCGGCGGTGGAGCGACGGGCTCCATCAGGCCATTGAGGCCAAAGAAGGCGTGAAGATCGCCACCGAGAATCAGACCCTTGCCTCCGTCACCTTCCAGAACTATTTCCGGATGTACGGCAAGCTCGCGGGCATGACGGGAACCGCGGACACGGAAGCTGCGGAATTCGCCAAGATTTACAATTTGGACGTCAACGTGATCCCAACGAATCGAAAGATGATTCGCGCCGACTATGCCGACGTCGTCTACCGGACGGAGCCGGAGAAATTCAACGCGATCGTCGAGGAAATCAAGGATTGTCACGAGCGGGGCCAGCCCGTCCTCGTGGGCACGATCTCGATCGAAAAGTCCGAGCGCTTGTCCGCCATGTTGAAGCGGCAGGGCATCGCCCACCACGTACTGAACGCCAAGTACCATGAAAAGGAAGCCGAGATCATCGCCCAGGCGGGCCGCAGGGGCACCGTGACCATTGCGACGAACATGGCCGGCCGCGGAACCGACATTCTGCTCGGCGGCAACCCCGATTTCATGTTCAAGAAGGTCTTGTACCAGGACGAGAGCATGCCGGAGGAGCGGCGACAGTCCCTGTACAAGGAGATTACCGCCGATTGCGAGGCCGACAAGAAGGAGGTCCTGGCTGCGGGAGGACTCCACATTCTCGGGACGGAGCGCCACGAGAGCCGCCGTATCGACAACCAGCTCCGCGGCCGCGCGGGTCGTCAAGGCGATCCCGGATCGTCCCGCTTCTTTCTGTCGCTGGAAGACGACCTCATGCGGATTTTCGCGTCCGAGCGGGTGTCCAACCTCATGCTCAAGCTCGGCATGGAGGAAGGCGTCCCGATCGAGCATCGCATGGTCACCCGGGCCATCGAGAACGCGCAGAAAAAGGTGGAGGCTCACAACTTCGAGATCCGCAAACAGCTCCTCGAATACGACGACGTTATGAACAAGCAGCGCGAGGTGATCTACCAGCATCGGCGCGCGGTGCTCAGCAGCGAGAGCTTGCACGAAGAAGTCGTCGACATGATCCGCAACGTCGTCGATTCGCAGGTAGACATGTTCTGCCAGGAAGACCAGTATCCGGAAGAGTGGGACGTCAAAGGCCTCGCCGAGACCGTCCACGCCCAGTTTGGACTGTCACCGATGCTGGAGGGTAAGGGGCCGGAGGAGTGGCGGGAGCTCGGCCGGGAAGCCCTGAAGGAGGACTTGCGACAATACATCCTCGACGGCTACCGGAAGAAGGAAGGGGAGCTGACGCCGGATCTCTTGCGGTACCTCGAGAAGGTCGTGCTCCTGCAAGTCATCGATCATCACTGGAAAGACCACCTTCTGGGCATGGACCAGCTCAAAGACGGCATTGGGTTGAGAGGCTACGGTCAGAAAGATCCACTGATCGAGTACAAGCGCGAGGGTTACGACATGTTCGCCGGGATGATGGACCGCATCAAGCTCGACACGTTGGATCGTCTGTACCACGTCCAGGCGGTTCGTTCGGAGCGCCCCGAGCCGGTGCTCCGCGGCCCGCAACGGCAGAAGATGAGCTTCAACCGGGGCGAAGACTCGGAGGCGGTCAAGCCCGTCCACCGGCCGACCGACAAGGTGGGCCGCAACGATCCCTGCCCCTGCGGCAGCGGCAAGAAATTCAAGAAGTGCCACGGGGCGTGACGCCCGCTTCCCTTCCTCCCACAAGTCCAGCACCAATCAACTCTGCACATTCATAACCCCCCAAGATATCGCAGATTCTCGGTCCTTTAGGCTTGACTTGCCTGCTACACGGCGGCTAACTTAGCCCTTCTTGTCAGCCGGCAAAGGCAGCGGTTAGGCTGTAGCAGGAGGGGTGTGCTGTGCCATCAGGACGACCCCAGCTCATAGATAAAATCCGCGCAGAAATTCGCTCGCAAGGCCCCATGACCTTCGCCCGGTTCATGGAAACGGCCCTCTACGACCGCGATCATGGGTACTATGCGGCTCCCACACCGTCGAAATCCAGGATCGGGAGGGACGGTGATTTCTGCACGTCCCCGGAGGTCCATGCCGCCTTCGCGCGGGCCGTGGCTCGCCAGATCATCGAGATGGACTCCCTGCTGGGACATCCCGACCCGTTTACGCTTGTCGAAATGGGCCCCGGGACAGGCGCCTTCGTGCGAGACCTGCTATCCGCCTTGCACGCGCGCCACCCCTCGCTTGCCGGACGGCTGGAGACGGTTCTGATCGAGCGGAGCCCCGGGATGAAGGCCGCGCAGGCCGAGAGCCTCGCGGCGCTTGTAGACATCCCCTGCCTTATCCGCTGGGATGATTCCCTTGACGCCCTTGGGTCGACCTCAATAACCGGGGCGTTCTTCTCGAACGAGCTCGTCGATGCGTTCCCCGTCCACCGCCTCGTGGTCGAGCGCGGTGAGATCAAGGAGGTGTACGTCGTTGAGGGGGATCAAAGACTCTGTGAGCAGCTGGGGCCACCGTCTAGCGAGCTTCTCCCCGACTATCTCGCAGCAATCGGGGTCACCCTCGCGGAGGGGCAGATGGCGGAGATCAACCTGGAAGCCCAACGCTGGATGCGAGACGTGGCTCGTGTGTTGAAGCGCGGGTTCGTCTTGACCGTCGACTATGGACACGCGGCGCGGGACCTCTATAGCCCTGCCCGAAAGAACGGCACGCTCATGTGCTACGCGGGACACCGCGCGAGCGAGGAGCCCTACGAGAACATTGGCCTCCAAGACATGACCGCACACGTGGACTTCACCAGCTTGGCGCTGGCCGGTGAGCAGGCCGGGCTGGAGATGACGGGGTTCACGAACCAACTGAGTTTTCTGACGGGACTCGGGATTGAAGATGAGCTTCACACACTCGATCCGGAGTCTCCGGAATGCCGGCACGTGATCGCCTTGCTCCATCCCTTTGGCATGGGTCGTACGTTCAAAGTACTCATCCAACACAAGGGACTGCGCCGGCCCGAACTGGCGGGGCTCCGCCACAAGGCGTTTTTCGAGTCGGCCCTCACGCCGATATGATGAAGGCACAACTGGGCTGGCAAGGCGCGGGACGCCCCTCTTCTCGCTCCGAGCCCCGTGCCGTCTGCCCTGCTGGTAATTATGGGTAACGAGTCCGTTCCACTCAACTACGTGCCGATTCTGATCTTCGCGGTCATTGTGCTTGGATTCGGCGTGGTGTCCCTCCTGTTGGGCAGCGTGCTCCGTCCGGACCGGCCGTACCGTGCCAAGCTGAAGCCGTACGAGAGCGGAAGCCCGCTCTTCTCGGACGCGCGGGTTCAATTCCCCATGCGCTACTACATCATCGCGATGCTGTTCGTCATCTTCGATATTGAGGCCGTATTCCTGTATCCCTGGGCGGTGTCCTTTCGTGATTTGGGCATCGTCGGGTTGATCGAGATGGGCCTCTTCATCGCCATCCTCGTCGTGGGGTTTTGGTACGCCTGGATGAAAGGCGCGCTCGAATGGGATTGAATGGCAAGACGGGTCCGAGGTCAGAGGTGAGCGGTAGGAGTCGGAAACCAGCCCGCTGACCGCGTGCCGCTGACCCAATGGAGTTTGATTATGGGTTTGCTGGATAGAAAGCTTGAAGCCAACGTGATCACGACCCGGTTGGATTGGGTGGTGAATTGGGCCAGGAAATCCGCGCTCTGGCCGATGACCTTTGGCCTGGCATGCTGCGCGATCGAGATGATCGCGACGGTCTCCTCGCGCTACGATATCGATCGATTCGGGGCGGGAGTCTTCCGGGCTTCGCCTCGTCAATCCGATCTGATGATCGTGGCCGGCACGGTGACGCGCAAAATGTCGGAGGTGATCCGTCGCATTTACGACCAGATGCCAGAGCCGCGGTACGTCATCTCGATGGGGTCTTGCGCCACATCGGGCAACCACTACAACAGCTACAGCGTCGTCCAAGGTGTCGACCAAATCGTCCCGGTGGACGTCTACATTGCCGGCTGCCCTCCGAGGCCCGAGGCTTTGTTGGACGGCTTGTTGAAGCTCCAGGAAAAAATTCAGCGTGAGAAGGTCTTCGTGAAATAAGCCCCGTGGCTCGTCGCGGGGGCACGAGGCAGGCAGACACCCTGATTGCCTCGTGCCTCCTGACCCGAGCCGCTACTTGATTTATGCATTTATTGCTCGACGCTTTACAGAGTAAATTTCCCCAGGGTGTCCTTTCCGTGCATGAGGACAGCAAGCGGGATGAGCTCGCCGTGCAGGTCCTCGCCACCGCATGGCCGGACATCGCGCGGCATCTCCATGACGACCCCGGCGCCGCCTTTGATCACATCACGGACATCTGCTCGGTGGATTACCCCGATGACCTCGAGAGATTCGAGGTGGTCTACCACTTCCTCTCCTTGGCGCACCGCCGACGCATTCGCGTGACAACTCGCGTCACCGAGGACGAACCCGTTGTGCCGACCGTGACCCACATCTGGCGCGGGGCCGACTTCATGGAGCGCGAGGTCTACGATTTGATGGGCATCAGGTTCGCCGGGCATCCCGACCTGCGGCGCATTCTTATGCCCGAGACCTATGATGAAGGGTATCCGCTCAGGAAAGATTTCCCGACCGAGGGGAAGGGATGGCGCAGCACTTTTGAGTTCATCCCTCGACTGGACGAGCCTGCCGTGGCCTCGGGGGCAGAGATCTCTGAGGAGGAGCGCAAGGTGTTCCTGGCGGACAATGGTGATCGCGCCTCGGCGGGAAGACGGACGGAGGAGTTGTTGCTCAACATGGGCCCACAGCACCCGGCCACGCACGGCGTGCTCCGGGTGGTGTTCGAGTTGGACGGCGAGCGGATCGTGAAATCGACGCCGGATCTCGGTTACCTCCATCGCGGTGTGGAGAAGCTCTGCGAAGGGCTCGCCTACATGCAGGTCCTTCCGCATACGGATCGGCTTGATTATGTGTGCTCGATGACCAACAATTATGCCTATGTGAGGGCCGTCGAGAAGCTCTGCGGCATCGAGATCCCGGAACGGGCGGAGCACGTGCGCACGATCGTCGCCGAGATGCAGCGGATCGTGGGACACCTTTTCTGGCTCGGGACGCAAGCGCTGGATATTGGCGCCATGACCGTGTTCTTTTGGACGTTTCGCGAACGCGAGGTCCTGTTGGACATGTTCGAGAAGCTTTGTGGCGCCCGGCTCACGCTGAACTACTACCGCATCGGCGGCGTGGATAGTGATTTCACGCCCGAGCTCGTGGACCGGGTGAGGGCCTTCCTCAAGGATTTTCCTTCGCGAGTCAATGAGTACAACGATCTCCTGGCCAACAACCGGATCTGGGTGGCCCGCACCAGGAACGTGGCCGTCATTAGCGGCGAGGATGCGGTGAACTTCGGGTTGACTGGGCCGGTGCTCCGCGGATCCGGCGTGGCATACGACGTCCGCAAGCTCGAGCCCTATGGGGCCTATGACAAGGTGGATTGGGACGTCCCGGTCGGCAAGAACGGGGATACGTACGACCGTTACTGGGTTCGGATGGAGGAAATGCGCCAGAGCGCCCGCATCATTCTCCAGTGCCTGGACCAGTTGCCAGCGGGACCGATTATGGCGGATGTCCCGCAGATCGTCCCGCCGCCGAAGGAGAAGGTGCTGCGCGACATGGAGAGCATGATCCATCACTTCATCATCTTTACCCAGGGGTTCAAGGCCCCCAAGGGGGAAACGTACTGCGCGAGCGAGGCGCCGAAGGGGGAGCTCGGGTTTTTCATCGTCAGTGATGGTGGCCCGCGTCCCTATCGCCTGAAGATTCGATCCCCTTCCTTTATCCACATGGGAGCCTTTGACCATATGGCCAAGGGGTACTTGATTTCTGACGCGATTACGATTTTTGGCACGTACGACATCGTTATGGGAGAATGTGACCGGTAGCAGAAGTCGGCACGGGGCTCGAGACAAGGGCGTGACATATGATGTTGCGTGAGAAGTATCAGAACGAGATCGACGAGATCCTGAAGCACTATCCCGTTCGCCGATCCGCGATGCTGCCCCTCCTCAACCTGGCGCAAAAGGAGGAGGGGTATATCAGCGAGCAGGCCATGAAGGAGATCGCGGCGATTTTGAAGCTCACGCCTCCGCAGGTCTACGAGGTCGTGACCTTTTACACGATGTTGAGCCTGAAGCCCCGAGGGACATTTCACTTCCAGGTCTGCAAATCGTTGATGTGTGCGCTCGTCGGCTCGGACGACCTCGTTGAATGGCTCAAGACACGGCTCAGCATCAAGCCCGGTGAGACGTCGTCCGACCGCCAGTTCACCCTGAGCCAGGTCGAATGTCTCGGGTCCTGCGCAACCGGTCCGATGATGCAGGTCAACGACGATTACTACGACCGCTTGACCGAGGACAAAGTGGATCGGATCCTGACCGATCTCAAGCGCGATGGGACCTGCCCGTTAAAGGCGAAGGCGTTCATGTGCCCACAGGCGGAGCAAAAGGGTTGAGTCAGGTCTGTCGGTTTAGTCTGTTTCAGAGCAACAGACCCAGCCGACCACACTGACCGAACGCAAGTTTATGGCCAAGTACGAGAAGATATTACTCGCGAACATGGAGCAGCCGGGCTATACCGGGTCGCTGGCAGACTACGAGCGCGCAGGAGGCTACCAGGCGCTGAAAAAGATCCTGGGAAAGGTCCAGCCGAACGAAGTCACGGAGACGGTCAAGAAGTCCGGCCTGAGAGGGCGGGGTGGGGCCGGCTTCCCGACGGGCGTCAAGTGGGGGTTTCTCCCGAAGGATTATCGTGGCCCGATCTATCTGTGCTGCAATGCGGACGAGAGCGAGCCCGGGACCTTCAAGGACCGCCAGTTGTTGGAGCGCGATCCGCACCAAATGATCGAGGGCTGCCTGATCGCCTGCTACGCGATTCGGGCCGAAACCTGCTACGTCTACATTCGCGGTGAGTACACGCTCGCGACCACGATCCTGGAGAAGGCATTGACCGAAGCCCGTCGGGCCGGATACGTCGGGCAAAACGTGCTCGGCTCGGGCGTCAACATCGAGGTCTGGATGCACCGCGGAGCGGGAGCCTACATCTGCGGCGAGGAGACGGCCCTTCTTGAATCCCTCGAAGGCAAGCGCGGGCTCCCCCGGTTCAAACCGCCGTTTCCCGCTGTGATGGGGCTGTACCAGAAACCGACGGTGGTCAACAATGTCGAGACGTTGGCCAACTTGCCCCACATCATTAGTAAGGGGCCGGAATGGTTCGCCTCGATCGGCTCGCCACCCAAGAGCACGGGGACGCGGATTTTCTGCCTGAGCGGCCACGTGAAGCAGCCCGGCAATTACGAAGTCCCCATGGGAATCACGCTGCGTGAGCTGATCTTCGAGCATGGGGGCGGGATGCGGTCGCAGAAGCCACTTAAGGCGATCATTCCGGGCGGCGCGTCGGCACCCTTCCTCACGCCAGACCACCTTGACGTCAAGCTGGACTTCGAGGCCGTGGCCCAGGCCGGCTCGATGCTGGGATCCGGCGGCGTCACGGTGATGGAGGAGGGCACCAGCATGGTCTGGGCCGCGACGCGGCTCATGGAGTTTTTCTATCACGAGTCCTGCGGGAAGTGCAGCCCGTGCCGGGAAGGGAGTGCCTGGCTCGTGCAAACCATGCGGCGCATCCTGGCCAAGCGCGGGCGCGCCGACGACCTTGACACGCTGACCGACCTCTGTAAGAACATCGCCGGCCGAACAGTCTGTGCGTTTGGAGACGCCGAGGTGGCGCCGATCATGAGCACCTTGCAGTACTGGCGCCATGAATACGAGGAGCTGATTGAACAAGCGGAGGCCGCCAACCTCGTGCAAATCGAGATGGCGGGCGCCAAACAATAAACGAAAGGCTCGCCGCGATGGGCCTTGGGCTAGACGGAAAGAATCCTTCGCCTAGCCTCCGGGCCCTTGGCTGAACGTGAAAATATGCACGAAGTCACCACAGAGACGATCAATTTGACGATTGACGGTATCGCCGTGACCGTCCCGAAGGGCACGCTGGTCATCGAGGCGGCGCGGCGAGTCGGGGTCATGATTCCGCATTTCTGCTATCACCCCAAGCTCACACCCGACGCAAACTGTCGGATGTGCCTCGTCGAAATCGAGAAAATGCCCCGCCTCCAGACGTCGTGCAGCACGCCCGTCTCGGAGGGGATGGTCGTGCGTACGGCGACCTCGGTCGTGAACGAGTCGCACAAGTCGGTGCTCGAGTTCATCTTGGCCAACCACCCCCTCGATTGCCCCGTTTGCGATCAGGGAGGCCGGTGCGACCTGCAGGACTATTCCCATGAATACACGCCCACGACCAGTCGCTTCATCGAGATCAAGCGCATTTTCAAGAAGGAGTACTTCAGTCCTCTGATCGAAACGCAGATGAATCGTTGCGTGCAATGTCTGCGCTGCGTCCGGTACTGCGACCAAGTCATGGACGTGAACGCGCTCGCGCCGTCGGGACGCGGCACGATGACCGAAATCAAGCACTTCGGAGATCACGAGCTCGACTGCGAGTTCTGCGGTGGGTGCGTGCAGATCTGCCCGGTGGGGGCCATCACGAGCCGGCTCTCGATGTACGAGTTCCGGCCTTGGATGCTGAAGCGGGCCGACACGATCTGCACGTATTGCGGGGACGGTTGCCAGATCACGATTCAGGCGAAGGACAACGAGCTGATCGAGGTCAACTCAGCGCACGGCGCGGGACGCAACACCGGCGACTTGTGCGCCCGCGGTTTCTTCGGCTACCAGATGTCCACGCATCCGCACCGACTCACTTCTCCGATGATCCGCCGCCACGGCGAGCTGGTCGCGGTCCCCTGGGAAGAGGCGTTGGAATATTTGGCCGAAGCGTGCGTGAAGCTCAAGCTCGCGCATGGGGCGCAAGCCTTCGCCGGGCTCGCCTCCTCGCGCTGCACGAACGAAGACCTGTACTTGTTTCAGAAGTTCATGCGGCTCGCGATCGGGTCGAACAAGATCGACAGCAGCGCCCGCTATGGACACATCAATGCGGTTCGTGCTCTGCGCCGGGTCCAGGGCACACATCGCTGGGCCGCGACGTTCGAGGACATCGTCCGCGCAGGTGCCTTGCTTCTGGTCGGCACGAACATCACGGAGACCAACCCGATTACCGGGCTGAAGGTGAAGGAGGCCATCAAGAAGCACGGCGCGACGCTTGTCACCGTCGAGTCACTGGAGCCAGCCGTCGGAAAACTCAGCAATATTGCGAATCTTTCCACCCATCATTTCTCCGCCTTCCCCGGCACGTACCCAAACGTCGTGCTCGGCCTGATCAAGGCGGTCATCGAGGGCGGCCTCCTGAAGGCTGACCTCGCCGCACGGGCCCCGGCCTATGTGCAAGCCCTGCGTGACCGCGTGGGAGCGCTCACCTGGTCGGCGATCGAGTCCTCGACCGGCGCATCCGAGTCCGCGCTCAAGGAGGCGGCACAGGCCTTTGCGCAAGCCCCGACCGCGGTCATCATCCTCGGTCAGGGCGTCTTGCGGACGCCAGGTGCCGAGGGTGTGACGACGAACCTGTTGGACCTGCTCATTCTGACCGGACATCACGGCCGATCGGGCTGCGGGATTGCGCCCCTCGCCGAGGAAAACAACGACCAAGGCGCGATTGAAATGGGAGTCGCCGCGGAATTCCTGCCTGGTCCCTACGACATCACGGATGCCGCCGCACGGGAGAGGCTGGCAGGCGTGTGGAAGGATGAGGTTCCTCCGTCGTCGGGCTTGACCTTGATGGACATGGTGGACGAGGCCCGCCTCGGGAAGCTCAAAGGCATGTTCGTCATGGGCGAGAACCCCGTCGCATCGCTTCCCGCCTCAACCGGGGTCACAGAGGCGCTGCAACGCCTAGACCTGCTCGTCTGCCAGGAGCTGTTCCTCACCGAGACGGCAAAGCTGGCCCACGTCGTGTTGCCCGCATCGTCCTACGCGGAGAAGGACGGGACCTTCACCAACAGTGAGGGACACGTGCAGCAGGTCCGGCGAGCCATCGACCCCGTCGGGGACAGCCGCCCCGACTGGGAGATTCTCTCCGCCCTGAGCAGCTTGATGGGCTATCCGCTCGAGTATGGCGACGCGCGCGAAATTTTCAAGGAAATCCGGAGCACCATTCCCGGCTACCGTCTCATGGGACCGGCGCCGCAGCCCCCTCGACCGGACGGGCAAGTGGTCGATCGGTATCTCCAAGAGGGATACGCCAAAGACCTCGCGACCCGCTACCGCCTCTCGTCCTCGCCGTCCGTGGGATCGGACCACTTGACGCTGAGGCTCGTGCAGACCATGTTCCACTCCGGCAAGCTTTCGACCTATGCGAAGGGCCTGCTGGCGGTCCAGGACAAAGGATGCTTGGCCATGAATCCGGCGGATGCCGACCAGCGGGAGATTGCGGCCGGGCAGATGGTCATCGTCAGGAACGGGCAGGGCGAATTTCGCACGCAGGCAACGATCCTGGAGCGCGTGCCTCGCGGGCTCGTCTGCTTCCCCGAGCACTTTGCCGCAGAGGTTCGACCCTTGCTGAGCGCCGTCGTTGACCCTGTGACCAGAAGCCCCTATTTCCTATCGACCGAGGTACAGGTCGCAAAGCTCGACTGAAGACAGGAGACCGCAGTGGTTGAACTTGGACTAAAGCTCGCGTTCTCACTCGCTCAGATCGTGACTGTTATGACGATCATCCTCACGACGGTCGCGATCCTCACCCTCCTCGAGCGCAAGGTGCTTGGGTGGATGCAGGACCGCATGGGGCCCATGGAAGTCGGCCCGTACGGCATCCTGCAGCCGCTGGCCGACGGCCTCAAGCTGTTTTTCAAGGAGGACATTATTCCGGCCGGCGCGAACAAGTTCTTGTTCAGCCTGGCGCCGATCCTCTCGCTCATTGCCGCCCTTATTGGGTTCGCGGTGATCCCGTTCGGACCGAACCGGACGATCGAGCTCTTCGGCTACGAATTCAAGCCGTTCGTGATCAGCGACCTGAACATCGGCATCCTGTACATTCTCGCCTTCACGTCGATCGGGGCTTACGGCATCATCCTCGGCGGGTGGGCATCCAACAGCAAGTATTCGCTCCTCGGAGGGTTGCGCTCCGCTGCGCAGGTCATCAGCTACGAGCTGAATGTCGGGCTGGCGATCGTGGGCGTGTTGTTGCTGGCTGGCTCCCTGAGCTTGGTGACGATCACGGAAGCGCAAAGTGGCGGCTTTTGGAAGTGGTACGTTTTCGCGCTGCCCTTCCCGCAGATCTTCGCATTCGTCGTCTACGTGATCGCAGCGGTTGCGGAGACCAACCGGCTGCCCTTCGACCTGCCGGAAGCCGAAAGCGAGCTGGTGGCCGGGTTTTTCACCGAATACAGCGGCATGCGCTTCGCCTTCTTTTTCATGGCCGAGTACGCCAACATGATCTTGGTGTCCTGCATCGCCGCGGTTCTGTTTCTCGGCGGGTGGCACGCCCCGTACCCGGGCACCCTGCTCCCGGAACACGTGGCCTGGGTGGAGGGCGTGGTCTGGTTCGCGGTGAAGGTGTATTTCTTTATCTTCCTGTTCTTCTGGCTGCGGGCGACCCTACCGCGACTGCGCTATGATCAGCTGATGCGGTTCGGATGGAAGGTGCTGCTCCCGATCGCCTTGGGTAATATTGTCGTGACCTCGGTCATGGCCTATCTGTTCCCAGGATAAAGGAGACGCTCGTGAAACTGTCAGTCACCAAACTCAAAGGGTGGATCAAGACGATCACGTTCTACGAAATCGCCGTGGGCATGCTCGCCACGATGAAGCATCTGCTCAAATACAGGCCCATCACCCTCCAATATCCGCATGAGCGCCGGACCCTTCCGGAAAACTATCGAGGCATGCTGGCCCTCCTGCGGTACGATGACGGGGTTGAAAAATGTGTGGGCTGCGACTTGTGCGAGGCGGCGTGCCCGTCGCGCGTCATCCGTGTGCTCAGCGCGGAGGTGCCCGGCGAGCCGACCAAGCGCTACGCCAAGGAATACTACATGGACATGACGCGGTGCCTGTTCTGCGGTATGTGCGTGGAAGCCTGTCCAGTCGACGCTCTGGGCATGACCCGCGAGTACGAGTGGGCGGTGTACGACAAACGCAACTTACAGTTGAACAAAGAGCAGCTCCTTGCGATCGGCGATCGCTCGTTCCCGATCCGCGAGAAGCGCGTAGAATTCCAGCATCCAAACGTCGCGTTTTTCAACGTGGCGTTCAAAAACTTGCCCCAGAAGTCGTCGTAACGCGTTTCCTTGCGCTCTCCGCTTTCCTTGAGCGACTCCGAGGTGGAGCCCCCTGGATTCACGGCCCTGGCACCTCACAGGGCTTCGACGGAACTCGCCGAAGCGTTTCGTCCGGGTCAGGGCGGGGAGGAACAGAGCACGTAGGGGTGGGTGCCCGCCCAAGCCTTGGCGAAGGCGGGCACCACCTTACATCTCTCCGCGACTCAACAGTCGTGGCCTCCTGCGAAGGCGGGTGAAGGAGGCGAGACCCGGGGTGCATGGCCGCTGGAACGAGGCTCGGACGCGGGGCGGCCACCGCATGTGGTGAGGCGCCCCAGCGGCACTGGCTGATTGCAGGATGTGACCGCTGAACTCGAGCCTTTCCAGGGCAAGCGGCTCAACAGGAGGGAAGACGGAGCTGTGGCACAAGCGTTCTTTGCATACCTCGCCGGCGTGATCGTCGTGACCTCCGCGATGGTAGTCACGCTGCGCAATCCCATTTATAGCGTGCTCGCCCTCCTGATCATGTTCTTTCACGTGGCGGCTCTCTACGTGACCCTTCACGCAGAGTTTCTGTTTGTCGTGCAGATCATGGTCTACGCCGGAGCGATTTTGGTCCTGTACCTGTTCGTCGTGATGCTGCTGAACGTGAAGCAGGAGCTGCGCTACCATCCGCAAGTTCCGCTCGGGGTCCTGATGACTTTTGCGCTGCTCACTGAGATCGTCTTGCTGATCATGTACCGAAGCGCACCGCAGACCGCCGCCGCCGCGGAGGTGCGAAACACGTTACCGGCGGATATGGGGAACACGGAGGCTATTGGGCACGTGTTGTACACAACCTATCTCTTCCCGTTTGAGGTCGCTTCCTTGATCCTGCTCGTCGCGATGGTCGGCGCGGTCATACTCGCGAAGAAAGACATCTTCACAAAGTAAAAGGGGGAAACTAACAATTACAAACCTGAGCATCTTGCAAGCTTAACCCATTCCCTTTCTTTTATTTTTAAATTTTTACTTTTTGCTTTTCCCTCGAGCCGCTATGGATGTGCCCATTCAATACTACGTCATGCTGAGCGCCGTGGTGTTTCTGACGGGCCTGGTCGGCGTCTTGATCCGACGAAACATCATCATCATCCTGCTGTCCATCGAGCTGATGCTGAACGCGACCAACATCAACTTCGTCGCGTTCTCCCACTACTTCCAAAACGTCACGGGCCAGGTCTTCGTGTTTTTTGCCCTCACGGTGGCCGCCGCCGAGGTCGCGGTAGGCTTGGCCATCATCATCGCCCTCTATCGAAGCAAGGCCAGCATCAACGTGGACGAGTTCCGACTCCTGAGGTGGTAGGGACATGACGCATCTGGTCTACATCCTCATCCCGCTGCTTCCCTTTGTCGCCTTTCTCGTCCTCGGGATCGGGGGGCATTGGATCAAGGAGCGCGCTCATCTGGTCGCGGTGCCCGCCGTCCTGACGTCGTTCCTCTTCTCTCTCCTGGTCTTCTCCGAGGTCATCGGCGGGAGGAACGTGACCATCCCACTGTATACCTGGCTCACCTCCGGCGATCTTCGGATCGAGCTGGGACTCTACTTCGATCGGCTCACTTGCGCGATGATCCTCCTGGTCACCATCGTAAGCTCGCTGGTGCACATCTACACCATCGGGTACATGCGCGGGGAGCCTGGCTATGCCCGGT
>JBFISJ010000044.1:0-15657 GCA_041608595.1 Nitrospiraceae bacterium | reverse complement strand
GACCTCCGAGGCCTCCGTCAGCACGAAGCGGCCTCGACGACCCCGGGACGTGTCCGATGCTCCCAGCCGCACGTTGCGCAAGGCGCGATCGTTCACGTTGACGGCGCGCGGCCAGAGAAGGCGGGCCGGGTCGATCCCAAGCGCGTTGCCGTGAAACAGGTGATTGTCGACAAAGGCGGCGAGGAGGTTGTGGCCGGAGGTCACGGCATGCGCGTCACCGGTGAAATGGAGGTTCACCTCGTCCATCGGTACGAGGTGGGCGCAACCTCCGCCCGCGCCACCGCCCTTGATCCCGAAAACCGGACCCAGCGAGGGCTGACGAAGCGTCACGACGGTCCGCTGCTTGAGACGGGTCAAGGCCATCGCCAGGCCGATCGCCGTCGTAGTCTTTCCTTCGCCTAGCGACGTCGGGTTGATGGCCGTAACAAGAATGTATCGTCCGGTGGGGTGTCCGGCGAGCCGGGTCAGGACTTCGAGCGAGACCTTGGCCTTGGTGCGACCGTAGGGGACGAGCTCGTCGGGGCGCAATCCGAGGGCTTCGCCAACCTCGAGGATGGGACGGGGTGTCTGTGTGCTCACGATTCCACGAAGGGGCTGTGCGGAGGCGACTCTACGCCTCTTCCTCTACTCTATACCCCTTCGGCACGCGGCGACACAACCTCTGACGGCTGCACGCGTGACCTGTCGTGAGGGCGATTGAGTCGGATCAGGGTGAAGAATCGAGGGAGCCGGGAGGGCGGAGACCGTCGAACGCGGAGTTATTCGAGGATGTACTTGCGGGGATTGACCGGCCGGCCTTTCACCTTCACCATATAATGGAGATGGGGGCCGGTACTGAGCCCCGAGGTGCCAACCAGGCCGATCACGTCACCGCGTTTCACCCGCTGCCCGCTCTTGACCAGATACTTGGCCATATGCCCGTACAGGGTTTGCAAACCATAACCGTGGTCCAGGCGGACGATGTTGCCCAGCTTCGAGTCGTAGCCGATCGCGGTCACTCGGCCGTTCGCCGGGGCGCGGACCGGTGTCTCGGGAGCTGCCCCGATGTCCAGCCCATCGTGGAGCGCCGGTCGGCCGGTAAACGGTGAGACCCGTGGCCCGAAGCCCGACGTCACCCAGCCTTTCACCGGCCAGATCGACGGGGTCGCCTTCCACTGCGCGGACTTCTTCTCAGCCTCGGCCAGGAGCAGCCGGGTGGCGTCTTCCTGCACACCAATCTGGCCTTCCAGCCAGACAATTTCCTTTTTCACGTGGCGCTCCAGCACCCGCGCGGCGGAGGACGTAATGGGTTCCCCCGGAGCCAGTTGCATCAAAGGCTCGCTCGGAGGTTCTTCCTCGACGCGTGGGGGTTGTGGGCGTGTCAGCGTAGGCGTCTGGTCAGTAAAAATGCCGTACTCGATCGGAGTTTCTTCACCGCCCTGGCCATTGAGCAGGTCGCCCTCCGGCTGATCGACCTCGATGCCCAGCATGACGCGCATCCGCTGGTTCATTTCCTTCATCGAGAGCGTCCGCCGTTTGAGCGCCTCGACCGCATCGGAGAACGCGGCAATTTGCTGGCGCGCGCTCAACACTTCCGTGCGAAGAGATCGGAGCTCGAGGACCTCATTGGTGCGAACGATGTAGTGGGAGATCACCGCGATGTCGGCGACGAGCAGAATGGCGGCGGCGATGAGGATCTTTTTGAGGATCCCCTTGGGAATGCTGATCCGCAGGGGCTTGGACGTGGCCCCCCGGAAAATGACGATTGTGAACGCGTCGTTTGCCTGATTCGGCGTCATCAGGATTCACTCACTGCCCAACTACTCCCATGAGCAAGCCACACCATGTAGTCTTCCGTATTTCGGAGCTTACCCAACCTCTCTCAAGACGTCAATTGATTTTCCCTCTCAATGCAATGGCTTGAAATCCTGTGGTTATCGTCGTGCGGAGGGGTCCGACTTGGTCGTGTTTCGAACCCATTGTAAATATTCAGGAAGGCCTTGCGTGATGGGTATCGCGATGATCTCGGGAACCGAATAACTGTGTAACTCTTTGATTCTATGAGACAATTCATCAAAGCGATCGTCATGGGATTTCAGGACCATCAAGGCCTCCTGCTCGTCGGTCACCTTGCCTTCCCAGCTGAAGACGGAGCGAACCCGACCGAGGATATTCGCGCAGGCCGCCAAACGTTTTTCCACCAACTCGTGGGCGATCTTGGACGCCTCTTGCTCGGACGCCGTGGTGACGAAGACCAGGATCTCTGCCATGACTTCCTCCGCACCAACGGCCCGGCACGACCGGCGCTGCCCTCGTCAGCCTGCACATTGACAGGGTTTCAACGCCTGTCATATCATGCGCGAGTCCGAGGGAGGCGCACCATGAGCTTTACGATCACACCGAAGGAATTGAAAGAACGTCTCGATAAAGGCGATCAGGTACTACTGCTGGATGTGCGCGAGCCCTGGGAGCATTCGCTCGCCAAGATCGAGGGCTCCACGCTCATTCCGTTGGGGACGCTGCCACAGTCCATGGAGAAGCTGGACAAGGAGGCCGAGATCATCGCCTACTGCCACCACGGCATGCGGAGCGCCGACGCCACGCAGTTTCTCCTCCAGCAGGGCTTCCCGGTCGTGAAAAACCTTGTCGGGGGCATCGACGCCTGGTCAGTGCAGGTCGATCCCGCTGTGCCACGGTATCGCTAACCCCATCGACAAGCGTGAGACCATCGGGGTCAGGCGCGAAAAAAATCGACCGTCCGCTTCAAGCCTTCCTTCAGGGATACCTTCGATTCCCACCCGAGGTCCTTACGGACCCGCATCGGATCCACGACGCTGCGAATTTGCTCGCCCTTGCGGGCGGGTCCGTGAACCTCACGGGACGTTGAGCCTGTTAGCTCCTGCAACATGCTGAAGAGCTCGTTGACGGTGGTCTCCGTGCCCGTTCCCACATTGTACGTGCCCTGCACGCCCTGCCCCATCACCGCCAAGTTCGCATCCACCACGTCGTCGACGTAGACAAAGTCCCTGGTCTGTCGGCCGTTTCCATAGATGACGGGCTGCTCACCACCCAGCATTTTTTGAATGAAGATGGCGACGACGCCGGCTTCGCCGTGGGGGTCCTGGCGCGGGCCGTAGACATTGGCGTACCGCATGCTGACGACCTGCATGCCGCTCATGCGCCGGTAGTAGGACAGATAGTGCTCGCCGCACAGCTTGCTGATGCCATAGGGGGAGACCGGCTGCACGGGGTGGGTTTCGGGGGCCGGAAAGGCCTCCTGCTCTCCATAAATCGCGCCGCCCGACGAAGCAAAGACCACCTTCCTGGTTCCGTGGTTGAAGGCCTGCTCCAGGACGTTGAGGGTGCCAAGGATGTTGACCTGTGCGTCGAAGACGGGATCCTTGACGGAGCGACGCACGTCCATTTGCGCAGCCAGGTGCATCACAACCGAGGGACGCTCGTTCCGGAACACCCGCTGGAGCCGCGAGCTCTGGATGTCCACCTTGTAGAGCTGTGCGCGCCGGTTCACATTTTTCCGCTTGCCCGTCGACAGGTTGTCCACGACGGCCACCTCGTGGCCCTCCAGGATCAGCCGATCAACCAAATGCGACCCGATAAAGCCGGCACCGCCTGTCACAAGAACTTTCATGAACTGTTACGCCCTCCTGGAGTGGGCTCGTGAACGCGCACGACCTTGCCGAGACGTCGGAGCCCACATCTGAACGACTCAGTCATGACGCACGTGATCGAGCCCGGCTGATCGCCTGAGACCGATGAGGATTTCGCGATTCCCCTTCTGGCCGGCCACGGGCGAGTCGAGCGTTCCGACCGGTGTAAAACCGAGCTCCACCGCACACGTGATGACTTTCTCGGCCGCCGCGCGTCGTAGGCCCTCATGCCGCACGATTCCTCCGCGACCGACCTGTCCCCGACCGACCTCGAACTGCGGCTTCACCAGGGCCACGACAGTCGCGTGTGGAGCCAGAAAGCGGAGCAGCGCGGGCAAGGCCAGCGTTAGGGAGATAAAAGACACATCGATGACTGCGAGGTCGATGCGATCGGGCACCGCGTCGGCCGGCAGATACCGGATGTTCTCGCGCTCGCGCACGACGACGCGCGGATCTTGCCGGAGCCGCCAGTCGAGCTGGCCGTAGCCCACGTCGACGGCGTACACAACCCGCGCTCCGCGCTGCAACAAGCAATCGGTGAATCCGCCCGTCGAGGCACCCACGTCCATGGCGACCAGCCCGGAAGGATCGAAGCCGAAGGTGTCCAGCGCCGCCTCCAGCTTGGCCCCTCCCCGACTGACGAACGGAAACGGCCGGCCGCGCACTTCGATCGTCGCGTCGGGACCGACCATCTTGGCCTGCTTGTCCGCACACGCGCCATCTACTCTCACGGCCCCCGCCATGATCAGGCGGCTGGCCTGCTCGCGGGTCTCCGCAAAGCCTCGTGCCACGAGAGCTCGATCAAGGCGTTCGCGGGCGCGCGACGTGTTGCGTGGCATGGGGGATGGAGGGCAGTGGAAAGAATGGACTAGTCCGAAGCGCCTGATTCGTTCGTCGGCTCTCCCTCGAGCGTGAGGGCCCGGATATGCTTCTTCCCCTCCTTCTCCTGTACGAGAATTTCGACTTTCCGCTCGGTATCGTCGAGCATTTTCAGGCAGGATTTCGAGAGACGGATGCCTTCCTCGAAGATCTTCAGCGACTCGTCAAGCGGGAGGTCGCCCTTCTCCAGCTCCGAGACGATCGACTCCAGGCGGGCCATGGCATCCTCGAATTTCAACGCCGCCATGGCTGCCTCCCGTGATGCCCCGCCGAGTTCCGGCCGGTTGCACGGGCCGATCTATCTGGCTGATAACCTTTCATGCCCGATCTTTCTCGCACAGCGTCACTGCGCCTATTATACCGTTCGACCTGCTGGGGTCAAGGGATCATGTCTCACGTTTGACGTCCGTGACACGACCACGCAGTTCTCCTTTGGCCAATCGAGCCCTGATCTCGTCGTGCACCGCCACCTCCGCCGCATCGCGGATGATCGCGCCGGACGGCACGTGGTGCACGATGCTGTATCCCCGCGCCAGGATTGCCAGGGGACTAAGGCTGTCGAGCAATCCCGCGCAGGCCCGGCTCACCTCCCGCTTGCGCGCCACTGCGTTGAGGATGGCCTGCTCCAAACGCTTGGCCATCTGCTGCGCCAGCACCACCGCACCCCGGATCGTCGCCAGCGGATTGAGCGTGCCCAACACATGACGGTGGCCGGTCAGCCGATGGCGCAGCGCACCGAGCCGCCCACGAAGCGCGGACGTCAGGTCACCGCGCAGGTCATCCACCCGCTGCGCGTAGCGGAGCACACGCACCCGCACCAGCGGCAGGTGCCTGCGCAAGGACTCGACGCGGTGCCGCAGCAGGTCCATGCGTCCACCCAACGCACGACGCTGACGGAGCATGGATTCGAGAAGCATCCTGCGCAAGTCGTCCATGACGGGCACGACGATTTCGGCCGCCGCGGAGGGGGTCGGCGCCCTGAGATCGGCGGCGAAGTCGGCCAAGGTGTAATCGATTTCGTGTCCGACCGCGGACACGACGGGAACCTTCGAAGCGGCAATGGCGCGCACGACGACTTCCTCGTTGAAGCACCAGAGATCCTCCCACGAGCCGCCGCCCCGCCCGACGATCATCACGTCCAGACCTCCCTGTGCAGCCAACTCGGCAATCCCCTCGGCGATCTCGGAGGCCGCCGCGTCACCCTGGACGCTGACGGGGCGCACAAGGATTTCCACGATCGGACAGCGACGTCGGATGATGGCGATCATATCCCTCACGGCGGCGCCGGTGAGCGAAGTGACGAGGCCGACGCGGCGCGGCAGGAGGGGGAGGGGTCGTTTGCGCGCGGCATCGAACAAGCCCTCGCGCTCGAGCTTCTCCCTGAGCTGCTCGAACCTGAGCTGAAGGGCGCCCACGCCCTTCGGCTCCAGGTAATCGAGTACGATTTGATACTCGCCGCGCGGTTCGTAGACCGTGAGGCGGCCGCGAACCAGCATCTGCAGGCCCTCGCGCAGCTCGAACTTGACGCGTTGCGCGGCGGCCCGGAAGAGCACCGCGCGAATCTGGCTCATCGAGTCCTTCAGCGTCAGGTACACGTGGCCGGAGGCGGGCGTCCGCAGATTCGACACCTCGCCCTCCAGCCACACATCGGAGAACTGGTGCTCGAGACGGTCCCGCACCATGAGCGTCAGCTCCGAGACCGTGAGCACGCGTTGAGGAGGGCCGCCGAGAGGCATCGTGGGGGGAAACACGGAATCGGGCTCTCGCCCGTGTTCAGTCTATGACTCGAAAACGCTGGATCGACACCGCCTTGCCGAGGGCGGCGTCCAACTCGATCAGGACTGCACAGAACACTGCGGGCCCGGAGGCGACCTCAAAACGCCGCGGCATGTGCGTCAGAAACTTTTCAATGGCCAGCTCCTTCTTGATCCCGATCACCGAATGCAGAGGACCGGTCATGCCGATGTCGGTGATATAGGCCGTCCCATTGGGAAGGATCTGCTCGTCGGCCGTCTGAACATGCGTATGCGTTCCGACGACGGCGGTCACCTGCCCGTCCAGAAAATGCCCCATGGCCATCTTTTCGGACGTGGCCTCCGCGTGCATGTCGACGATGACCGCCGACGTCTGCTTCTTCAGCTCGGCGATCTCCCGCTGCGCTGTTTGGAACGGGCAGTCCAGGGTGGGCATGAACACGCGCCCCATGAGTTGGAGCACGGCCACGCGCTTGCCGCCCGCCGTCTCGGCGACGACGCTGCCGCGTCCGGGGACCCCGTCGGGGTAATTCGCCGGGCGGAGCAACCGCGGCTCGTGTTGGATGTGGTCGACGATCTCCTTCTTGTCCCACGCGTGATTTCCGAGCGTCAAAACCGCGATGCCCATCTCGAAAAGCTCGGAGGCGAGGTCGGCCGTGATGCCGAATCCCCCCGCCACGTTTTCGCCGTTGCCGATCACCAGATCGATCGAGTGATCGGCCACCATCTTGGGCATCAGCCTACTAATGATACGGCGACCGGGCTCCCCCATGATGTCGCCGATAAACAACACCTTCATACGTCTCTTCTTCCCTTCTCCCTTTTCTTATTTGTTCCTTATTTTGCGTATTCCACGTGGCGCGTTTCGCGAATCACCGTGACCTTGATCTGTCCCGGATAGGTCAGCTCCTCCTCGATCCGCTTCGCCAAGTCGCGCGACATCTGGTGCGACTCAGCATCGGTCAGCTCATCCTGCCTGACGATGACGCGGATCTCTCTCCCGGCCTGGATCGCGTAGGCTTTCTGCACCCCCTTCAAGGCGTGCGCCAGCGACTCCAGCTTCTCCAAACGCTTGACGTAAGACTCCAGCGCTTCGCGTCGCGCACCGGGCCTGGCGGCCGAGAGGGCCTCCGCCGACGCGACGAGGACGGACTCAGGGCAGATCGGCTCCACCTGCTCGTGGTGCGCCGCGATCGCATTGACGATCTCCGGAGATTCACCGTATCGCTTGGCGATTTCCGCCCCCAGCATGGCGTGCGGTCCTTCTTCCTCGTGGCTGACCGCCTTCCCGATGTCGTGCAGGAGCGCGCCCCGTCTCGCCAGCCTGATGTCGAGGCCCAGCTCCGCCGCCATGATGCCGCAGATGTAGGAGGCCTCGCGCGCATGGTAGAGGTTGTTCTGCCCGTAACTGGTTCTGTACTTCAGGCGCCCGAGGATCTTGACGATCTCGGGGTGAAAATCCGATAACCCCAGCTCGAAGATGACTTTTTCCGCTTCTTCGATCATCAAGCGGTCGATGTCGGTTTTGACCTTCTCGACGACTTCTTCGATACGGGTCGGATGGATCCGACCGTCGTGCATGAGGCGTTCCAGCGAGACCTTCGCGATCTCGCGGCGCAGGGGATCGAAGCCGGAAATGATCACGGCTTCCGGTGTCTCGTCGATGATCAGATCGATCCCGGTCGCTGCCTCAAGGGCACGGATGTTGCGGCCCTCCCGCCCGATGATCCGGCCTTTCATCGCATCGTTGGGAATGGGCACGACCGACAGTGTCGCCTCGGACACATAGTCGCGGGTCACCCGTTGGATGGACCGCGCAATGATCTCCCGCGCCTCGCGCTCGGCACTCTCTCGGGCCTGGTCGATGATGCGCTTGGCAACGCCGGCCGACTCCAGTCTGGCCTCGCTCTCGATCTCCGCCATCAACTGCTTCTTCGCTTCGTCAGCGGTTACGCCGGCGACCTGCTCCAGTGCCTCACGGTGCTCGCGGGTCAGCTTCTCGCAGGCGGCCTGCGCGGCGGCCAGAGCTCGCTCGCGCTCCCCCGAGCTCTCCTCTCGCTTCTGGGCCTCGCTTTCGCGACGATCGAGGGTTGTTGCCTTGCGGTCCAGCCCCTCCTCGCGTTGAACGAGGCGTCGCTCGAGCGCCCCGAGCTCCGATCGTTTCTCCTTCTGCTCTCGCTCGAGCTCCGCCCGGGCCTGCAGCAACAGCTCTTTCGCTTCCAGCTTGGCTTCCTTGATCAGAGCTTCGACTTCTCGTCCGGCGCCCTGCGTGAGCTGGCGGGCCTCAGCTTCGGCTTGCTGGCGTTGGGTCTGCAAGGCCCTGTTGCGGATGAGCACGTGCAGGCTGATCGCCACCAGGCCTCCCGCAAGGGCGGCCAAGATGTATGTCAGGATCGTCGTGAGAATGGTACCCACCCCCTTGTTGTGCTCGGCGATGGAATCGCCCGGGCGGTTGGTAGTTGCATCTGTGTGAGACGCTAGGCAGCGAACGAGGAGCGCCTTGGGGGGAGGCTCAGAGGACTCGCGCGAGAATGGACCAGGCACCCTTGCGGTGCCGCTCTACCCTAACGAGAAGTGCACCATCGTCGCGGTTTGCGGTTCGTTGAGCGGGAACGGGGAGGTCGACTTCTGAGCAACCGTTGACTGGGAGGACGCGGGTCGGGCCATACGCGCACCCACCGGCTCCTCCCTGTCAAAAGCGGCCAACGAACGGACATGGGGAGCTCCGGCAACCGCGTGTTTTCAGGACCGACACGGCCTGCCACTCTCAGCTCCCCTTCCCAAACAGCAGCGTACCTTGGTGTCTTCGTGGTCATTCGTCGAGTAGAAACTGTCTCAAGCTTCACAGTGAGCGTCCAGTGAACGCTCCTGAAACGCAGTCCTCGTCTGTCGTCGCTACATATGCTCTTCGGAACCTACTGACCCCCAGTATGTAGGGCCGGGCTAAACCTATCAAATGGCGATCCGGTTTGCAAGCCGCTTTCAGCGATAACCCGACGCCGGGACCTGCTCCTCGATCGTATCCAGCAAGCTCAAGACCCGGCGCTCCACATCCGCCTCCTCGTGCTCGCGAAGCCGCTCGGCCTGGAACAGCTCGTGGGCGATGTTAATCGCGGCCAGCACGGCGAGCTTCGATAACGTAGCGGTTTTCATGCCCTTTCCAACCTGCCGCATGTGCTCGTCGACAAACGCCGCGAGCTTCCGCACGTACACATCATCAGCCTCACCCTTGATGGTGTAGCGCTGCCCGTAGATTTCGACGTCGATGGGTTTAGTCAAGGGCTACCTCCTTGGGCGCTCTCTGTTCGTCGAGACTTTCGAACACCTCCAGCTCTCCCAACACCTTCTCGATTCGCAGACGAATGTCGCTCCGCTCCTGATCCCACTCGCGGTTGAGCTCGGCTTGCTGAATCAGACTTTTTTTTAAGAGCTGAAGTTGTTCTTCGAGGTGGGCGTTGCGGGTCTTCAGTTCTTGAACGAGCGCGACGAGGTTGCGGATGCGCCCCTCGAGCGTCTCCATTTTCTCGAGCGCCATGGTCCCCCACCCCGGACGGGGCTCAAAAGTGTGCCGAACTATAAAAGCTTCAACATACCTTGTCAAGGGAAGCGGCGGCGCACGCGCCGTTCTGCAGGCGATGGTACTCGCGATAGCTTCGCAGCACGCGCTTCACGTATCCTCGAGTCTCTCGGTAGGGAATCAATTCGACGAACTCCTCGGGATCCCTGGCGCCGTTCCGTCGCACCCAGGACGAGACCGCGGCCGGTCCGGCGTTGTACGCGGCGACGGCGTGGAGGATGTTTCCCGAGAATCGCTGGACGAGGGTGCCTAAGTACCGGCTGCCGAGACGGATGTTCGTCTCGGAATCGAACAAGACATCTCTGAGCTCGCCCAGATCTTCTCCTTCTCCTCCGAGTTGGCGCGCGGTCGCCGGCATGAGCTGCATGAGCCCGATGGCGCCCGCGGGCGAGAGCGCCTTAGCGTCGTACAGGCTTTCCTCCCGAATCAACGCTGCCACGAGATAGGGATCCACGGAGCCGGCGGCGTGGGACTGAATGACCGGCACATAGCCCATGGGATAGGCTACGCGCCAGAGGCCGGCCTTGGCCGGGCGATCTCCCCCTTCGAGATAGCCCCGGAAGTAGATCTTGGCCAGGCGAAGCGCCTCGTGGTGGGCCTCCGCCTCACTCAGTCGGGCCGAGAGCTCGAGGAGGACCGCACGGCTCCGCAACCCGCGCCGCGCCAGCCAGGTCAGCTCACGCGCGGCCTCCTCTTTCCAGGCCACCTCGAGCAGCTCGAGCGCTCTCCGGTAATGCACGTGGTTCGTGAGTGACGACGGGATTTCCGTCGGCTCGGCAGCGGAGGTGTCGCCATTGCGGCCGTTGAGGCCCGACGCCTCCTCGAAGTCTTTCGCGCAGGACGCGACGAGCTTGCCGTAATAGGTCAATGGATAGGTGCGGCAGAGCTGCGCATGGGCTTGCGCCGCGCCCGGGTCGTTCTCACGCTCGAGCGCGCGGCCCATCCAATAGAGAAACTGGGGCGCCCAGCCGTGCTCGTTCCCCGCCGAGGTACCCGTTCGGAATGTCTTCGCGGCGTCGCGAAACCGGCCGGTTCGATACTCCAACCACCCTACCCGCCACTGCGCCTTCGGCCCCACGGACGTGCCCGCCCCCGCCTTGGCGGCGCGGCGGAACATGATCAACGCCTCGTCCAGCCGATCCTTGTCCTCGAGCCAGACGCCCGCGGAGAGATAAATGGACCCCTCCTGGCTGGGCGACAAGGGAATGCCCGACAGGTCCTCGACGAAGCGGATCAGCTCCTCCCCCCGGCCGCTGCGCACGTAGACTTTCGCCAACCAAGCCGCCGACTTCCCCGCCACCCGGCCCTTGTCTTGGACGAGTGCCTCGAAGATGGGCCTCACATCCTCGTACCGTTTCAGCCTGACGTAGGCCAGCCCGAGCTTGTACTGCGCTTCGTCCCGATCAGGGTGATCGGGGGCACGACGCAGGAACTCCTGCAGGGTGTCGGCCGCCTCCTCATAAAGGGCCTGATCCAGGAGGACTTGCGCGCGTTGATACAGATCCGCCGGGGCCGGCTCCCAGGCCCCTCTGTCCGCGCGCGCGTCCAGGCGACCCACGGCAACTTTGGCTTCGGGCGTCCCGGGATAGTCGGTCCAGAGCTTGATCAACGTCGCCTGCCCTTCGGCGCTCTGGATCTCGCGCAGCTGGCAGTCCGCGAGGTCGAGGAGCGCATGGGGAGCCCCCTCGTATTGTGCGTCAAGGGTCACGGCGCGTCCGAGTTGAAGGATTGCCTCCGAGCAATCGCTCGCCTGATACCAGACCTCGCCGCCCCGGTAGGCAGCCGGTGCTTTCAGCAAGGTCCCCGGCACCTCCTGAGCGATCGACTCAAAGAGCGCCGCCGCCTTCTCCAGCTCGCCGAATCGCACCAGCGCCTCGGCGCGCCAAAACCGAATATAGTCCGTGAGGAGCGGGAGATAGTGCTCGGCGTCCTCGAGCAGCTCGACGGCCTGGGCTGGATCACTCTCGCTCATCCACCGGCCGGCGACGAGCGTGGCCCGCTGCGCCCAAATGGACTCGGGATACCGCTCCATGACCACACGGAGCCGGTCAACTTTCCGCTGGATGTCCGTCGCCGGGGTGCGGCTCGTGACGGAGCGGGGCTCCATGTCGAGCGCGCCTCGGAAGCACGACTCGGCACTGTCACACGACGGGATGGCGCCCTGGATCATCTGCTGGGCGGAAGCGGCGGGCGCACTGACGAAGAAGCCGACCGTGGCCACGAGCGGACAGAGGCAGAGGAGGACGAGCACGGTCGCCTTGAGCGTATGAATCCGGCGCATCATGGGTGGGTCGGGCAGGGTCATGGAGGTGGATCAAGGGCAGTATAGCAAAGGTTTGATGCCTCGGCCATGAACATCGTATTCCTCGTATTCCTCGCGAAGCCTTGTCACGGAATTTTCCGCTGTGCTACGCTCTGTGCATGTTTGCTCCTCCCCACGGGGCCCCGGATTCGCGAGGATCTCGGCTCAACTTGCTCACGCTTTCCGCGGACGCCGCCGATGAACTCACCCGACACCTGACGTGGCCGCGCTATCGCAGCCGCCAGGTGCTCCGTTGGCTGTACCGTCGGCGGGCGCGCAGCATCGACTCCATGACCGACCTCGCACACGAGCAGCGTCTCCAGTTGAAGGCGATCGCGTCGATCCAGCGGTTCGAGGACGTCCAACGTCTCCACTCCGCTGATGGGACGACCAAGTTTCTCTTCACGCTCGATGACGGGCTCACGGTCGAAAGTGTCCTGATCCCCGATGGCCGCCGCTTGACCCTCTGTCTCTCGACTCAAGTCGGGTGCACGCTGGATTGCGGATTCTGCCTGACCGCCACGATGGGGCTGCGACGAAACCTGCGCGCGCACGAAATCATCGATCAGGTGTTGAGCGTGCAAGATCAGTTGACGGCGGGACAAAGGCTGACCAACGTGGTGATGATGGGGATGGGGGAGCCGCTGGCGAACTTCGATGCGGTCTCCGATGCCACGCGCCGTCTCACGAACAGCACGTGGGGTGTCGGGATGCCCGCCAGACGCATCACGATCTCTACCGCCGGGCTCGGCTCGCGCCTCGGGGACGCCGCGGCGCTCGGCGTGACGCTCGCCGTGTCCCTGAACGCCAGCAATGAGGAGCTGCGGCGGCATCTCATGCCCGCGGCCGAGCGACTCTGCCCGCTCGACGCCTTGATGGCCGCATGCAGGGACCTCCCGCTGAAACATCGCCAACGTATCACCTTCGAATATGTGCTCCTGGCCGGGGTCAACGACGGGGATCACGATGCGACTCGTCTGGTCGCGCTCCTGCGCGGGCTCCGCTGCAAGGTCAATCTCATCCCGTTCAACCCGTACCCGGGGAGCTCCTATCAACGCCCCTCCGACGAGCGGGTGCTCGCATTCCAGGCGCGAGTCCGGAAGGCCGGCGTGAGCGCATTCGTGCGGAAGAGCCGGGGCCGCGATGTGCTGGGGGCTTGCGGCCAGCTCGGCAACCTCCCGAACCAGCCCAGCTCCCTCCTCCCGGCCCCCGTCGAGGCGACCGCGTAATATGTCTTGTTGTGTCAGGCGTGATATCGGGCGCGCAAGGTGGGGGCAGGCCGGCCGCCTCATGGTCGCCTGTGTCCTCGCCTCCCTGCTGCTCGCCGCAGCCCTTCCGGCCCGCGCGACCCAGGTCCAAGAATTGACTTTGGCCAACGGCCTCAAGGTGCTCATCCTCGAAGTGCACAAAGCCCCCGTGGTGACCGTGCAGGTCTGGTACCGGGTCGGATCCAGGAACGAGCTGATGGGCCGCGCCGGACTGTCCCATATGCTCGAGCACATGATGTTCAAGGGCACGGCGAAGCACCCCAAGGGCACCTTTTCACGGACGGTCCGCAAGAACGGCGGGAACGACAACGCCTTCACCGGTCAGGATTACACGGCGTACTTCGAAAACCTCGCCGCGGATCGTGTCCAGCTTGCGCTGGAGCTCGAGGCCGATCGGATGCAGGGCCTCTTGCTTGACGATGCGGAATTCCAACTGGAGCGCGAGGTCGTCAAGGAGGAACGCCGCCTCCGGATCGAGGACAACCCGCAAGCGTTCTTGGTGGAATCGCTCTACGCGCACGCGTTTCTCCAGCATCCCTACCACTGGCCGATCATCGGCTGGTTTCACGATCTCAACGCCATGACCCTCGACGACCTGCGCAGCCACTACGATACCTATTATTCGCCGAACAACGCGACGCTGGTCATCGCCGGAGACGTCGACGGAGAGGCGCTGCTGCCGATCATCAAGCGGTATTTCGAGCCCATCCCTGGGGGGCCCGAGCCGGTGAGGACCGAGGCCACGGAGCCTGAGCAGCGAGGTGAGCGTCGCTTTATCATCAAGCGCGACGCGCAGCTTCCTTTCGTCATGATGGGCTTTCGGGCGCCGAACTACGAACATGAGGACGCCTATGCGCTGGCGGTCCTGGAATCCATTCTCTCGGACGGGAAGAGCTCCCGGCTTCACAAGAGTCTCGTGTACGAGCAGAAGCTGGCGCTGGCTGCAGGATCGGGGTACACCGTCCTGCAGGCCGACCCCGACCTCTTCTACTTCTACGTCGTGCTGACGCCCGGCGCCTCGGTGGCGCGGGTTGAAGAGGCCGTGCTCGAGGAAATCCGAGCCCTCCAGGACGCCCCGCCGACCGAGCGCGAGCTTGCACGCGCGAAGAACCAGGTCGAGGCGTCCTATATCTTCGGCCAGGATTCCGTCTTCCGCCAGGCGATGCTGGTGGGGCAAGCCGAGACGGTCGGGGCCGGGTGGCGGCACGTGTACGAGTTCGTTGATCGCGTCCGAAAGGTTACGGCGGAAGATGTCCGACGCGTGGCGGCGCGGTATCTCGTGCGCGACGGCCGCACCGTCGGGGTCCTGATCCCGGACCCTCCGAGTCGATCCACGGCCTCGCAGCCGGACGGGACTGCCGATGCCACCTAGAGCGAGCATGCCACGGAAACACGAACGGCGAGGGACTGGCCGAGTCGCGGCGCACTCCTGCCTGATCCTGGCCTTGGTCGTGACCTCCACGGCGCTCGCGCAGTCGCCATCCGGCGCCCTCAACCCGGTCCGCCTCGTTGCGCCGAACGGCATCACGTTGCTCGTTCTGGAGCAACACGCCCTCCCGATCGTGCAGGTGCACGCCCTGATCAAAACGGGCTCCGCGCAAGATCCTCACGAGAAAGCCGGCCTCGCCAATCTCGTCGCGCTGATGCTCGACGAAGGGACCAGGTCCCGTTCCGCGCAACAGATTGCCGAGGAGATCGACTTCGTGGGAGGGTCACTGAGCACGCAGGTCACGGAAGACTACAGCACCGTCTCCGTGAAAGTGCTCGCCAAGGACACGGACCTCGGGTTCGCCCTGCTGGCCGACGTCTTGCGGAACCCGACGTTTCGGGATGAGGAGCTGTCGCGGCTGCGGAGTCAGGTGCTCGGCGAAATCCGGGGCGAGCGGGAGGATCCCGAGCTGGTGGCGATGAAGGCGTTCCACCGGCTGGTGTTCGACGGGCATCCGTACCGCTGGCCGGTCAACGGCACCATGGAATCCGTCGCACGGATCACGCGACAAGATCTGCAGGCTTTTTACGAGACGGAGTACCTCCCCAACCAGACGATCCTGGCCATCGTGGGGGATATCACGTTGGATCAGGTCACCGCGAAGGTCGCGTCGCACTTCGGTGCCTGGGAGCGCCGCGCCCATGGGACGCGGGCCTACCCGGCTCCCAAGCCGGTGCAGACCCCCACGGTGCAACTCATCGATCAGGACCTCACGCAGTCGACGATCGTGCTGGGGCACGG
>JBFISJ010000043.1:0-15704 GCA_041608595.1 Nitrospiraceae bacterium | reverse complement strand
GGGAAATCCTGGCTGATTTTGAAACCCCTGTCTCAGCCTTCGCGAAGATCGACCACGGCCCGTCGGCGTACCTGCTGGAAAGTGTCGAGGGTGGGGAGAACTGGGCCCGGTATTCCTTTCTGGGCAGCGGCTCTCCGATCCTTGTTCGTGAAGAGCGCGGCAAGCTCCTGATCGACCGCGGGGGGCGACCGCGCGGAGCCAAGCCGCACACGCCCCGAGCGGTCGCCTCCGGTCGGTCCCCGCTCGACTGGCTGGAAGGCGTGATGCAGGCCTATCGGCCCGTCACCGTCCCCGGATTGCCCCGTTTCGTCGGCGGGGCCGTGGGCTACCTGGGGTACGACATCGTGCGGTATTTCGAGGACCTTCCGCAGCGGCGGAAGGACTCGGTCGGCCTGCCTGACCTCGCCTTCGTCATCACGGATACCCTCCTCATCTTCGATCGAGTCGCCCACACCATCAAGGTTGTGGCCAACGCGCACGTTGAGGACCAAACCGACAAGGGGCTCCGCAAGGCGTACAAGGAGGCGTCGGCCAGAATCGAAGCGATGATCAACCGACTGAAGAAGCCCCTGCGCCGAAAAACGGCTCAGACCCGCAGCCGGCCGATCGAATTCACGCCAAACATGAGCCAAGCGGATTTTCACAAGATCGTCACGCGGACGAAAGAGTATATTTACGCCGGCGACATCGTACAGGCGGTGCTGTCACAGCGATGGGAGTCGCAGATCCGCACGTCGCCGCTCGAGATCTACCGGGCGCTGAGGCTCGTCAACCCTTCTCCGTACATGTATTACCTCAGGATCGGTGACGTGCAATTGGTCGGGTCCTCGCCGGAAACCCTGGTGCGATGCGAGGACGATCGCATTTCGGTCCGCCCGATCGCGGGCACCCGAAAGCGGGGTGCGACCGAGGAGGAGGACCTGCTTCTCGAGCAGGAGCTGCTGGCTGACGAGAAGGAGCGGGCCGAGCACGTCATGCTCGTGGACCTGGGGCGGAACGATGTCGGCCGCGTCGCCGCCGTGGGATCCGTGCACGTGGACTCCTTCATGAAGGTGGAGCGGTACTCGCATGTCATGCACATTGTCTCCCAGGTCCACGGCAACCTCGATGCCTCGAAGTCGGCGTACGATGTTATGCGGGCCTGCTTTCCGGCCGGCACCGTCTCGGGCGCGCCAAAGATCCGCGCCATGGAGATCATCGAGGAGCTGGAGCCGACGCGCCGAGGTCCCTACGCCGGAGCCGTCGGCTATTTCAGCTTTTCCGGCAACATGGATACCTGCATCAACATCCGCACGATCGTGATCCGGGGCCGTCAGGCGTACATTCAAGCGGGAGCTGGGATCGTCGCGGATTCCGATCCACAGCGGGAATACGAAGAGACGTGCAACAAGGCGCGGGCCATGATGCGAGCCATCGAGCTGGCGGAAGGGGGGCTGGAATAAAAGCCGTGACGCGTGACAGCTGACGCGTCACGCATCACGATTGGTCTTATGCTGTTGATGATCGACAACTACGATTCTTTCACCTACAACCTCGTCCAATATTTGGGCGAGCTGGGCGTGGACGTCCGCGTTTATCGAAACGACAAGATCACGAATGAGGAGATCGAGGCGCTGATGCCCGAGCGCATCGTGATCTCACCGGGACCCTGCACCCCCAACGAAGCCGGGATCTCGGTGGAGACCATCCGGCGGTTCGCGGGACGCCTGCCCGTGCTGGGCGTCTGCCTTGGGCATCAGTCGCTCGCTGCGGCCTTTGGTGGTGAGGTCATCCGCGCCGAGCGACTCATGCACGGCAAGACCTCCATGATTCATCACGACGGCAAGACGATCTTCACCGGGCTGCCGAATCCCTTCGAGGCCACGCGGTACCATTCCTTGCTGGTGAATCGGAAGAACCTGCCGAATTGTTTCGACATCACGGCAGAGACGGCTGAGGGGGAGATCATGGGGCTCCGGCACAAGACGCTCGGCGCCGAAGGCGTGCAGTTCCATCCGGAATCGATTCTCACGGCAGCGGGAAAGGATCTACTTGGGAACTTTCTGAAACTGCAGACCTGCGCAAGGGGTCAGGCGTAGGGCGTCAGGGGTACAGGAGAAAGACAGTAGGACACATGATTAAGGATGCGATTGCCAAGCTCGCTGACAGGGTGAGCCTCTCCGAGAAGGAAGCGGAGGAGGTCATGCTGGAGATCATGGACGGCGCCGCCACGCCGGCCCAGATCGCAGCATTTCTGATGGGTCTCCGTATGAAGGGGGAGACCGTCGAGGAGATCGCAGGGTCTGCGCGCGCCATGCGTGAGCGGGCGGTGAGGATTCAGCCGGGCGACGCGCGGGTGGTCGATACGTGCGGGACCGGCGGCGACCGCATGAACACGTTCAACATCTCGACCACGGCGGCCTTCGTCGTCGCGGGCAGCGACCTGACCGTGGCCAAACACGGCAATCGTTCCGTGTCGTCCCGGTCCGGCTCCGCCGATGTCTTGACCGCCCTGGGCGTCAAGATAGACATCCCGGCCGAGCGGGTCACGGAGTGCCTCGACGAGGTCGGCATTGGGTTCCTGTTCGCGCCTCTGTTCCACGGCGCGATGAAGCACTGTGCCGCGCCAAGACAAGAGATGGGGCTGCGCACGCTGTTGAATATTCTCGGCCCCCTGACCAACCCGGCCGGGGCGACGATCCAGGTTCTCGGCGTCTACCATCAGGATCTCACCGAATTACTGGCGAGGGTCCTCGTGCACCTCGGAACGCAGCACTGTTTCGTCGTGCACGGCATGGACGGGCTTGACGAGATCACGCTCACCGACAAGACCCAGGTCTCGGAGGGCAAAGCCGGCCGCGTATCGACCTACACGATCGAGCCCGCCGAGTTCGGGCTGCCCCGAGTGCCCTTGAAGGAATTGGTGGGCGGCACGGCTGAAGACAACGCCAGAATCGCGCGGCAGATCCTGGACGGCCGCAAGGGGCCGAAGCGGGAGGTCGTGTGCCTGAACGCGGCGCCGGCCTTCGTGGCGGCCGAGCAGGCCAAGACCCTGCAGGAAGGCTACCAGTTGGCGATGAAGAGTATCGACAGTGGCGCGGCGATTCAGAAACTGGATCGCCTGATCGAATTCACGAATCGCAAAATGCGTCCGCGGTAAGAGGCCAGCGGTTAGCGGCAAGGCCCACTCTTGCTGGTTTTTCGCCGACCTCTCACCCCTGAACCCTAACCGTCCCCTTATGATTCTCGATCGTATACTTGAACATAAGCGAGCCGAGATCCGACGCAAGCAGAGTCGCGGCTATCTGGCGGATCTGAAGGCCAGGATTCGCGACCGCGGCCGCCCGCTGGAGTTCGCGACCACCTTGGACGCGATCGCGAGGCCCGATGTGCCGGCGCTCATCGCGGAGGTGAAAAAGGCGTCACCGAGCCTCGGTGTCCTCCGAAACGAGTTCAAGGACCACTTCGATCCGGTCTCGATCGCGCAGCAGTACAAAGATCACGGCGCCTCCGCGCTCTCGATCCTCACCGACGCCGAATTCTTCCAGGGAAGCCTGGACTTTCTGCTCGCGGTCAAAAACAAGGTCGGCTTGCCGGCGCTCAACAAGGAGTTCATGGTAGCCGACGTGCAGTTCTATGAAGCCCGAGCCTATGGAGCGGATGCGGTCTTGCTGATCGTCGCCGCGCTGGAGCGTCGCCAGCTCCAGGACTTTTTCGCTCTCGCCGGGGAGCTCAAGCTCGACGTGCTCATGGAAACTCATGACGAGAAGGAGCTCGACACCGTGCTCGAATGGCTGCCGGAGGCCCGGCTCATCGGAATCAACAATCGGGACTTGAAAACATTCACGACCGACCTTGGCGTGACCGAGCGTCTGGCTGGTCGTATCCCCGTCGACAAAGTGATCGTCAGTGAGAGCGGCATCCACAGCCGCGCGGACGTGGCGCGTGTGGCCAGGGCAGGCGCACGGGCCATGCTGATCGGCGAAGCACTCATTCGTGCCGATGACATTGGCATGAAGATCAAGGAGCTCGTCGAGGCTCCGGGAACCTCATCGGAGTAGCCTCTTCACCGGGACCGGCGATCTACAAGGTGAGCCCGACTTTACGCACCGCTCCTCGCAACCTTGCGAGCCTTCTGGTTCAGTTCGCGCTCTTCGTTGTCTTGCCGGGATGCGAGCAACTATTCGGGCCATCGGACCGCCATCTCGCACATTCCGTCCCCCGAAGCCACCTCGTGGGTCCATGGGCGGTTACGGCCGACTCCATCAAACGGCTGGAGGATCTCGGGTATCGGGATCACGTGACGGTGGGGGATCACCGGTTCGAGCTGAAAGACAATGGGCGCTGCAGCTTCCGGTCTTTCCCGCACTATGCCGGCCCGAAGAAGGTCGTGGAGGTCGCCGGGCAGATCCCGGTCCCCGGCTACATCTCCGTGGAAACCGGCTGCACCTGGCGATTGGTGTCGGACAAGATCTATGTGCTCAGCCGGGAGCGGCAGGTCCCCGTGGTGGAACTTCAGATGTCTTTCCGCAGGGCGCCCATCATGATCTCCGCCCGGTTCAATGTCGGGGACAAGGACGGGCGCTTGGTGCTGTGGGACTACGTCGGGGACCCCGAGGAGGAGCGCTACATCGATTTCGTGAAAGAGTAGCTGGATTGCCTCGCAGAGAGCCGGGCGAAGTGGTGCAGGAAATAAGGAAGAAGGATGGAATCGTCACCTGAACGAACAGTCGGGCCACGGGCATGATCAAAGTCAAGATTTGTGGGATCACGAACCCCCAGGATGCGCGCGCGGCGGTCGAGGCCGGCGCCGATGCGCTGGGCTTCGTGTTTTACCGCAAGAGCCCGCGCTTCGCGCAACCGGACGTCGTGAAGGCCATCGTCGCGGCACTACCGCCCCTCGTCCTTCCCGTGGGCGTCTTCGTGAACGAAGAGGCAGCGACGGTGCGCGAGATCATGGACCAATGCGGCCTGGCCCTGGCCCAGCTTCATGGCGAAGAGACCGCCTCCTACTGTGAGGCCCTGGGACGCCCGGTCCTGCGCGCTCTTCGGCTCCGTGGGCCCGGCGATCTGCTCGCGCTGGCCGAGTACAAAGGACGCGCGCAGGTCCGTGGTTTCTTGGTGGATGCTTACTCAGAGGAGTACGGGGGCACCGGTCAGGTCGCGGACTGGGGGCTGGCCTCGGAAGCGGCCAAGTCTGCCGATATCCTGCTCGCCGGCGGGCTGACCCCTGACAACGTCCGGGAGGCGGTCCAGCGGGTCCGGCCCTACGGCGTCGACGTGAGTAGCGGCGTCGAGGCGTCACCGGGGAAGAAGGATCACGCCAAGGTCCGAGCTTTCGTCCAGTCCGCCCGGCTTGTCTCGTAGTCGGACGGAGCGGTATACTGCCGCGCCGCTCAGAGCAAGGCGGTTTCCTACGGCACTGCCTCTTTCATCCCCTCTCCCCCTGGGGGAGAGAGAAGGGTGAGGGGGCAACGACGAGAACACAAGGTTTCATCAGGATCGGCATGAAAGGGCTATCGAAACAGTCAGCTGCGAAGGCCTGGCCAAACCACAAGGGTCGTTTCGGCGCCTACGGCGGCCGCTACGTGCCCGAGACTCTCATGCCGGCCATGCTTGAGCTGGAGGAGGCCTACCTCAAGGCGCGGCGCGACAGGAAGTTCCAGGAGGAGTTTCACGACTATCTCTCCCGCTATGTCGGGCGGCCCACACCCCTCTACTTCGCCCAGCGTCTCACCAAGCGGCTGAACGGGCCGAAGATCTATCTCAAGCGCGAAGACCTCTGTCATACCGGCGCCCACAAGATTAACAATGCCATCGGCCAGGCCCTCCTGGCGCGGCAGATGAAGAAGCCGCGTGTGATCGCGGAGACGGGAGCCGGTCAGCACGGCGTGGCCGTGGCGACCGTCGCGGCCATGTTCGGGCTCAAGTGCGAGATCTACATGGGAACCGAAGACATGCAGCGCCAGGCGCTCAACGTGTATCGGATGCGTCTCCTCGGGGCCACGGTGACCGGTGTCGATGCGGGCAGCCGCACCCTGAAGGATGCGATCAGCGAGGCGATGCGTGATTGGACGACCAACGTCCGGACGACGCACTACATCCTCGGCTCGGTCCTCGGCGGCCATCCCTATCCGATGATGATTCGTGACTTCCAGTCGGTGATCGGCGAGGAAACCCGCCGGCAGATCCGCGCCGCCGAGAAACGCCTGCCGGACTGCCTCGTGGCCTGCGTCGGAGGGGGCAGCAACTCGATCGGCTTGTTCTATCCCTTCTTGAAGGACAAAAAGGTCAGGATGATCGGCGTGGAGGCCGGGGGCCTGGGCGTGGGGAGCGGAAAGCACGCGGCGCGATTTTCCGGAGGGTCTCCGGGCGTCCTCCACGGGACGATGACGTACCTTCTACAGGACAGCGAGGGGCAGGTGAACTTGACCCATTCCGTCTCGGCGGGCTTGGACTACGCCGCGGTGGGGCCGGAGCACAGCCTGTATCACGATACGGGCCGGGTGTCCTACACCTCGGCAACGGACGACGAAGCCCTCGCAGCCTTCGATCTCCTGTCGCAAGAGGAGGGCATCGTCCCGGCCCTCGAAAGCGCCCACGCGATCGCTGAGGTGGTTAAACTGGCCCCTAAAATGGGCAAGCGGAGCATCATTGTGGTGAACCTCTCCGGGCGCGGCGACAAGGACGTCCAGCATGTCGCTCGGATCAGAGGAGTCAGTCTCTAGCGGTGCGGGAAGATGAATAGGTTGGAGACGACATTCGACCGATTGAAGGCAAAGGGCGAGAAGGCTCTGATTGCCTATGTGATGGCCGGTGATCCGACTCTACAAGATACGGAAGCGCTGGTGCTTGAGCTCGAGAAGGCCGGTGCCAACGTCATCGAGCTGGGCGTCCCGTTCTCCGATCCCATTGCCGACGGCCCGGTGATCCAGCAGGCGGCCGAGCGCTCGCTGCGCAGCGGCACCTCGCTGCGGCGTATCCTGGATCTGGTGGTCAGTCTGCGCAGAAAGACGCAGATTCCCCTGGTGCTCATGGCGTACTACAACACGATCCGCGCGATCGGGGAGAAAGACTTTTGCCGACAGGCCGTCGCGGCGGGGGTGGATGGCCTGATCGTGCCGGACATGCCTCCCGAGGAAGCCACCGCTCTCGATAAAGGGGCAGGAGAAAGTGGGCTTGCGTTGATCTTTCTTCTGGCGCCCACCAGTACGCCGAAACGCCGCGCGGCGGTGGCGCGCCGGTCGAGCGGCTTCGTCTATTACGTTTCGCTGACGGGTATCACCGGCGCGAGGCTGAGCGACATGGATGACGTGCGGCACAATGTCGAGAAAATCCGACGTGAGACGAAGACTCCGGTCGCGGTTGGCTTTGGGATCTCGACGCCCCAAGAGGCCGCCCAGGTCGCCGAGTTCGCCGACGGCGTCATCGTCGGCAGCGCGATCGTCCGCCGCATCGCCGAGCACCATCAGGCCCAGGACATGCCCTCACGCGTCGGGGCCTTCGTGCGGTCGCTCAGGGAGGGGATGAGCGCGATAGCTCCTTCCTCGTCCTGACTTCTCTCCTCGATTCATACCTATCCGTTCACGCTGGTAGCAGGCCAAAAAAAAGGACATTCCTCCTTTTCACCCCATCCCATCGATCTGCTCGTGGTGGGCCGTTCGAAAAGAAGGAGTGTCCCCTTTGTCTGTCGGCCGGCTCAGAAGGTCAGGCCGAGGGAGAAGCCGACGAGGGCGCCTTTCTCGTCGAAGTCGTACCCGCCGCCGATGTCGAATTGCAGCGCGAGGAGTTTCAGACCGAGACCCGCTGTTGGAGTCACCTTGGACTTGGCGTCCTGCACGTTCTTGAAGGCGCCCACGCGCAGCGAAATTATGTCGAAGAGGAGTGTCTGCTCCGCACCCAGACTGAGCACCTGGCTTTTCTGGCCCGGGATCAGCGTTTTGTTAGAGGTGATATCGCCGTCGAAGGCGATGGTCAGGGAGTCGTAGGGGTTCACAGCGAGGCCGGCGCGCACTTGAGGGACGAGCTTGAACTCGCTGCCTCCCGGCGCATTGAAGGTCGGCTCGGTGAGGTCCTTGCCGACCACCCCAAGGCGAAGCCATGAGGTGGGCTGATAGACCGCCCCGACGTCGAGACTGAACTCGTGTGTGATGTTCGCCTCCCCGAGATCGTCCTGGAGCTCGAATTGCCCATCCTCAGCAGCGAAGACGTTGACGGCATTCGTATAGGCGGCGCCCTGGATGATCTTCGGCGTTACGCCGAACGCGAAGGTCTTGTCCGCAAACGCGACCGCGTAGCTCAACCCGATCTGCCTGGCCTCCAGCGCATTGGCTTGTAACTCACCGTTCACGACGAGCTCCGTCCCGCTGATGGCGGCTGTCAGCGGCGTTGGAGTGAACATACCGCCCGTCGCCACGTCCGAGACGTTGATGCCCACGGCTTGATCACCAAAAGAGTTCTTGAAGTAGAGTCCACCCGCAGCCAGCGCCGAGACGGACGTCCCATTGAGCCGATCCAGGAGCCCTTGCAAGACCGCCTGGTTGCCGGCCGAAATGTCCGAGGTGTTGATGTCGTCGATGTCTTCAAGGATGTCGAGCATGCCCGCGCGGTCGATGGCTTGAACCGATCCCTGGATGCGGATGTCGACCCCGTCGGTAACGGCGAGGGCTGCTGGATTCCAGTAGGTGGCGAGGGAATCGGTCGTCGAGGCGACCCCGGCTCCCCCCATCCCCATCGCGCGGGGACCGGTGATGACGAACTCGACGGCCTGGGCGATGTCGGTGGTCAGAACGAGGACGAGCATGAAGCTGAGGACCGTCCGGATGGCCTTGCCTCTGGTCCGCTTTTTCATAAGCTTTCCCTTGGTTAAGATGGAAGACACCGGTATAGCAAGCGTAGAAGGGCAAATCGATTCCGTCAAATAAGTAACGAGTTCAGCGCATTGTAAACTAAATCTATATAAAAACATGAGGTTTTTTGCTCGTGGGGGCCTGCGCTAGGCGTTGGTGATGCGGCCGTCCTCCATATGAATGATACGGTCGGCTTGTGCGGAGAGCTTCTCATTATGGGTCACGATGACGAAAGTCGTCCCGTTCGCCCGATTTAGGTCCCGCAAGAGCGCGAACAGGTCGTCGCCTGTGTGGGTGTCCAGGTTTCCGGTGGGCTCGTCGGCCAGCACGAGATCTGGGTGCTGAATCAGGGCCCGCGCGACGGCCACGCGCTGTTGCTCGCCGCCGGACAGCTCACCGGGCTTGTGGTGAAGCCGGTGCCCCAGATTCACCCGTCCGAGCAACTCCGAGGCTTCCCGTTCGACCTCCGGCATCGACCGCCGCTGCACCAAGGCGGGCAGGCAGACATTCTCGAGCGCGGTGAACTCCGGAAGCAGATGATGGAACTGGAACACGAAGCCGATACGCCGGTTTCGGAATTCCGCGCGCGCCTGCTCGGAGAGTTGGAAGACGTTGGTGCCGTCGAACAGCACGGTCCCCATGGTGGGCTGCTCCAGGGTGCCGATGATGTGCAGGAGGGTACTCTTGCCCGCGCCGGAGGCGCCCATGATGGACACGAGCTCCCCCCGGCGGATCTCCAGCCGAACCCCGTTGAGGACGTGGATCCGGCGATCGCCCATCGGGAAGGATTTGTGGAGGTCGTGGATCGTGATCATTCGGCGGGTCGGTTCATCCGAGCTATTCGTACCGAAGGGCTGCGGCCGGGTCCAGCTTGGCCGCCTGGCGTGAAGGCAACACAGTCGCGGCAAAACTGATGAACACGGCCGAGATCGACACCAGGGCCACGTCGAGAGCCTGTATCTTCACAGGGACGCGTGAGATGTAATACACGGTCGGATCAAACGTCCAATAGGTCTGAATCAGCCAGAGGAAGGTATAGCCCAAGGGGATGCCAATGGCCGTGCCGGTAAGCCCGATGACCAGGCCGTTGAGCATGAAGATCCGCATGATGGACTTGCGCGTCGCACCCATGGTCTTGAGAATCGCGATCTCCCGCTGCTTCTCGGTCACGATCATCGTCAGGGTGCTCACGATGTTGAAGGCGGCGACGATGGTAATGAGCACCAGTAAGAGGAACATCATGGTCTTTTCGAGCTTGAGCGCCGAGAACAGATTCCTGTTGAGCTGCATCCAGTCGCGCGCCATGTAGCCGAACCCGAGGGAGGCTTCGATCGTGTCGGCAATGCGATCCGCGCGAAAGATGTCATCGACTTTGACCTCGATGCCGGTGACCCTGTCGCCCATGTTGAAGAACTTCTGCGCCTCCGTCAGGGCGATGTAGGCGAACGAGGAGTCGTACTCGTACATGCCCGACTCGAAAATCGCGACGACCTTGAATGTCCGGATCTTGGGCACGATGCTCACGGCGCTGATCTGCCCCACCGGCGACACGACATTGACCGTGTCCCCAATGGAGGCGCCGAGGCGCCGCGAGAGCTGCTTCCCCAAGACGATCCCGCGCGAGACCGGGGTCGGCGTGAGCTCGCCGGGTTGGCTCCCTTGCTGCGCGATGGGCGGCGCGGGGCTTGGCTGGAGCGCGTCCAGGTCCTCGAGGCTCCCGGCTGTAATGTTGTTGCCCAGCTCCGTCACCTCCACCTCTTTGGCCGGGTCGATGCCCCGCAGCACGACGCCCTGCACCGCCGCCTGCGATGACAACAAGACCTGGCGGTAGACGAAGGGGGTCGCCGCGACCACATGCGGCAGCGTCTTGACCTCCTGGACGAGTCGGTCGTAATCCTCCATTTCCTCCCGGTGCCGATCCTGGACGATCACGTGGGAGGTCGTGCCCAGGATTTTCTCCTGCAAGTCCTCCTTGAATCCCGTCATGATCCCCAGTGTGCCGATCAGCGCCGCCACACCCATCGTGATGCCAGCGATGGAGACGACGGTGTTCAACGAGATCGTGCGCTGGCGCCGCTTGGCCCGCAGGTACCGCAGTCCGATGAACATCTCGTAGGGCAGGCCCACGCTACTTCTCCGGCCTGAGCTGGGGGAACAGGATCACGTCGCGGATCGAGGCCTGGTTGGTGAACAGCATGACCAGGCGGTCGATCCCGATGCCTTCGCCGGCCGTCGGCGGCAAGCCGTACTCGAGCGCGCGGATGTAGTCTTCGTCGAGATAATGGGCTTCCTCATCACCGGCCTCGCGCTGGGCCACCTGTTGCTCGAACCGTCCGCGCTGATCGAAGGGGTCGTTGAGCTCGCTGAAGGCGTTGGCGACCTCCAGCCCCGAGATATACAGCTCGAATCGGTCGGTCAGGGACGGATCGGAATCCTTTCGCTTCGCCAGGGGCGAGACCTCGGTCGGGTAGTCCGTGATGAAGGTCGGCTGGATGAGCTGGGGCTCGACGGTTTCTTCAAAGAGGGTGTTCAAGATCGGCACGAGGCCGGCCTTGGGATCCACGGGGACGTTGAGTTGCTTAGCCGCCGCGAGGGCCGCGTCACGATCGCGGAGCACGTTGGCGTCGAGCTTGTTCACCTCCAGGACTGCCTGCCCCCAGGACCACCGCCGCCAGGGCGTGGTGAGCTGGATCTGCGAGCCCTGGTATTCCAGCGTCGTGGTGCCGAGCACCGCCTTCGCCAGGTGGCTGAACAGCTCTTCGGTCAGGGCGATCAGATCGGTGTAATCCGCGTAGGCCATGTAGAACTCGAGCATCGTGAACTCGGGATTGTGGATCGTGGAGATGCCCTCGTTCCTGAAATTGCGGTTGATTTCGAAGACCCGCGGGAAGCCTCCTACGACAAGACGCTTCAGGTAGAGCTCGGGCGCAACCCGAAGGTACAGGTCGGTCTTGAGCGCATTGTGGTGCGTCACGAAGGGCCGGGCCGTCGCGCCGCCCGGGATGGGTTGCATCATCGGGGTCTCGACTTCCAGGAACCCGCGGTCATTTAGAAATTCGCGGATGGCGGCGATGATCCGGCTTCGCGCCGCGAAGATCTGCTGCACCTCCGGGTTGGCGATGAGGTCGACATACCGCTGGCGGTATCGGGTCTCGATATCCGTCAGGCCGTGCCACTTCTCGGGGAGGGGTCGGAGGGCCTTGCCGAGGAAGGTCAGCGACCTCGCTTCCACAGTGAACTCGTCGGTCTTCGTTCTGAAGAGCACGCCGGTCACGCCGATCCAATCGCCGATGTCGAGCTCCTGGCAGATTTTGTGTGGCGCCTCGCCGAGGATGTCCTTCTTCAGATACACCTGCAGACGGTCGGCCCCATCCTGGAGCAGCGCGAAGGCTGCCTTGCCGAAGCGACGGAGCGCCACGATCCGCCCCGCGATCGTGCAGGCAATCTCTTCCCGCTGGAGGACGTCCTTGGACTTGGCGCCGTGCGCCCGGATCAGGTCACCTGCGCGCGCCGAGACCTGAAATCGGCTCCCGTACGGCTGGACACCCAGGGCCTTGAGGGTTTCCAGTTTTTGAATGCGCTGGTCGCGTTGTTCGTTCGAATCGTCCATAGTAGAAAAGAAGTCCCCGGTCTCAGGTCCCACGCCCTACGTACTGGATGCCAAGGTCCGGACTCCGCGCCCACGACGTGGAACCTGGAACGTGGAACTTGAAACCCATATCCGTTACCGGGTGCCCGTTGCCGCTTGTCCGGCCTTTTTCAAGTACGCGTCGATGAATCCGTCCAGATCCCCGTCCATGACGGAGTCGACGTTTCCCACCTCGTAGTTGGTCCGGTGGTCCTTGACCATCTGATAGGGCTGGAACACGTAGGAGCGGATCTGGCTGCCCCAGGCGATGTCTTTCTTCTCGCCCACGATCGATTGAAACTCCTCTTCCTTCTTCTGGCGCTCCACCTCATACAGGCGGGCTTTGAGGATCTTCATGGCGCCCTGTCTGTTCTGGAGCTGCGACCGCTCGTTCTGGCATTGCACCACGATGTTCGTCGGCAGGTGCGTGATGCGGATCGCGGTCTCCACCTTGTTGACGTTCTGGCCGCCGGCGCCGCCCGCCCGGAAGGTGTCGATCCTGAGATCCTTGTCCTCGATCGCCACCTCGACGTCGTCCTCGAGCTCCGGATAGACGAAGACGGAGGCGAACGAGGTGTGTCGCCTCTTGTTGGCGTCGAACGGTGAAATCCGCACCAGCCGGTGAACGCCGGCCTCGGCCTTCAGGTAGCCGTAGCTGTAGGGGCCATTGATGGCCACCGTGGCGCTCTTGATCCCGGCCTCGTCCCCGGCCTGGAGGTCGAGCGTCTCCACCTTGTAGCCCTTGCGCTCGGCCCAGCGCACGTACATGCGCAGGAGCATCTGTGCCCAATCCTGCGATTCGGTCCCGCCCGCACCTGGGTGAATCGCGAGGATGGCGTTACTCCCATCCCGCTCGCCGGAGAGCAGCATCTCGATTCGGAGCTGACTGAGGGACGTTTCGAAGCTCTTCAGCTCGCCGGCGAGCTCCCGGGTCAGGTCGGCGTCCCCACTCTCCTGGGCGAGTTCGGCCATGGCCTGCAAATCAGCCACGCGCCGCTCGATGTCCGTCCATCGCTGGGCTTCGCGTTCCAGCGCGGCCTTTTTTCGACTGACGCGGGCGGCGTGTTGGGGGTCTTTCCAGAAGTCCGGCTGGGCCGTCTCCTGCTCGAGGGCGTGGAGCTCGGTGCTCAGCTTGGGGAGGTCAAAGATGCCCCCGCAGCTCGTCGATCTGGGCGCCAAGGTCGCGAAGCGTGCTGCGCAGTTCTTCCAGCATGGGATACTCCAGTTAGGGCTCTGGGCGATAGGCAAAAAGCAGTGGGAGGGTGGAACTAGCTAAGCCACCTCTGGCCCCGTGCCCCTTGCGTACTGCCTGCCTTGGCGGAACGCCAAGGCGCACAAAAGTCCCGCGATTATAACACAGCCGTACGCGAAGACATCACCGAATCGCGTGTAAAAGGTCGAGATCCGGCCGATGGGGAGCACACCCTTGAGCGCGACCTGCTCGAAGATTGGGGAGGCCGTCACGATCCGTCCCGTCGGGTCAATGAATCCTGAGATCCCCGTGTTGGCCGCCCGCGCGAAGGCGACGCGATTCTCAACCGCGCGTAGCACCACCATGCCGAAGTGCTGAAAAGGCGCGACGGATCTGCCGAACCACGCGTCGTTCGTGATCGTGACCATGAAATCGACACCCCTGGCGGCAAACTGCCTGACCAGGTCGGGAAAAATCACCTCGTAGCAGATCACCACGCCGAAGGTGATCGGCTCGTCCGGCGGCTGTTGGGGCAGGTGCAGGATCGTCGGCTGCGTCCCGGCCTTGAAATCGCCGATCCCCTCGACCAGCTTGTCCAGGAAGAACAGAATGGTGCGCAGCGGGACATACTCGCCGAAGGGCACGAGGTGTTGCTTGTCGTAGCGGCCGATGATGTGCCCCTGTGTCGAAAGAAGGTAGGCGCTGTTCAAGAGATAGGGGCGGCCGTCAACTTCATAGCCCACCGCGGGGCTGCCGAACAGAAGCGGAGTGGACTGTGCCTGGACGAGGTCGGTTACGATGGCCCGGTAATCGAGCTCGCGCTCGAAGAGGAAGGGTGTCGCGGCCTCTGGCCAAATGACCAGGTCCGTCTCCTCGGCGGCCCAATCCGTCAGCTGCTGATAACGCGCAATCGTGTCACGCGCGAACGCCGGGTTCCATTTCTGCGCCTGGTCGATGTTGGCCTGGACGAGACCGATGCGGAGGGACCGGTCCATTCCTGCGATCGAGCCGGCCGCGTCGCCGCGGAGGGAAGCGAGCCGGCCATATCCGTAGCCCATTGTGAAGAGGACGACGAGCAGGGCCGCGCCGACCGGGACCCAGGGAGACGAACCCGCCTCGCGGCCTCGCCACCGAGCGACGGCCCAAAGCCCCGCCTCGGTCAGCGCGACATTCACGAGAACAAGGACGAAGGAGACGCCGTAGACGCCGGCCAGATCCGCGATCTGAATCGCGGGTAGCCAGCGATATTGCGAGTAGCCCAGCAGGGTCCACGGCAGGCCGGAGAAGAGATAGGTCCGCAACAGCTCCAGGGTCACCCAGATGCAGGGGGCCGCGAGCACGATGAGCGACGTCAGGCGGTTGCGCAGCCAGACGAACAGGAGCGCGTAGATCGCGAAAAACAGGCCCAGATAGAGGGAGAGCAACAGCATCGCGGCATAGCTGAGCACGAGCGGCATCTTCCCGTACAAGCTCATGGCCGTGACCACCCAATGCATGGCGCCGACGAAGGCGATCAGTCCCGAGAGCCATCCCACCCAGAACGCGCGGCGCATTTCGCATTGTGTGAGGGCGGCGTGCAGGGGAATCAGAAAGATCCAGGCGAGGAAGCCGAAATCGAAGTAGGGAAACAAGAGAGGGTGGAGGACACCGGTCGCGCTGGCGAGCACGATGTGGAGCGCGAGGGTGTGGGGCATCGCGCATACCATAGCGAAACGAGGGGGCCGGTGCAACTTTCTCTGGAAGTTCTCAGCTCATCGCAAGCATGAAGCCGGCACTATACTGACACGCACAGTGCTCGGCATGAGCGTCGAGCCTGTCCTGCTCAGCGCTCCGGTTCGACCGCACTAAGGCTCGCATCCCCTCTGCTGCGGAACTCGCGCCAACCCGAGGCTGCGCCGGGCTGGCGCTCACACAGTCCTCGCAGTCCGCTCCGCGGACCGCGCCTGCTCGCCAAGTGCGGGGCCCTAACCTCCGCGATTCGCGACGCCAGGCTCGACGCTCATGCCCACTGTACTGGCTGTGAACGAACCTTGTACGGGAGAGGAGCCGAGTGAAT
>JBFISJ010000042.1:0-15947 GCA_041608595.1 Nitrospiraceae bacterium | reverse complement strand
GGGGGAGTGGGCTAGGGTGAGGGGGTGCGTGCTCGGGGCCAGTAGGCCCAGGCCGACAGTGCCACGATGACGAGGGTGACGAAGAAGACGGCGGGACGAGGCCCCTGCAGGTACACGAGTCGCTCCGCATACTGTGCGATGAAATCGCCCGAGTACGCCAGCGACGGATCGTGACGGCGGCGGAGCCAGTTTTCGAGGTGGGTCAGCGGGCAGATCCACCCGAACCCTTGCAACAGCACGCTGAAGGTCAGCGCGCCGATATGGGTCCACTTGACCCAACGAACCCACCGACCGATGACGGCCCCTCCAATGATGAAGACGATCCACAGCAGGTGGAGCAGCACCACAAAATCGGCAGCCAATTTCCAGGTCATAGGGGAAGTGAGACGTGAACGGTGAACACTGGGGAGGGGCACTCGCCCACAAGTTCCCTCCGCCCTTTTCACTGTTCACGTGTCACGTTTCACTCTTCTTCGTAGACGATGTCCCGTGCGTCGGCCAGCGACAGATACGGCTCGCCCCATTGATTGCGGCTCTCCAGGCTCCACTCCTCGTCGAGGTCCACCGGTTTCAGTCGGATGCCGTGAATGCCGCCGTACACGAGCGTGGCCAGGCCGGCGCCGGAATCCTCGATAGGTCGCGCGTAGGCCGCACAACGCGGATGGTCTTCGTCGTCGGTCCAGCCGGTCGCCCAGCACCACTCGCCCTCGGGGCGGCGGTCGTAGCTCTTGATTTTGAGTACCTTGCGCGCCGGCCCCACGTCCTTGAAGCGCATGAAGAGCGATTGCTCGCAGTTGGGGTTGCTCTCGACCTCGATGAACATGCTCTATGAACTGGCTCGATACAACGGCGTGCAGGCTTTCGGCTTCAGTCGCCCGCCTTGCCCCATCTCCCCATCATTGACGACACTTCCGTCGATTCGTTATGCTGCTGCACTTTCCATGTCCACGCAAGCGCCGACAAATCACACGACTTTGGACGACGGGTCCCGCGCCTCGGCCGCTGCTCCGTCGTCCGAGGCACCGCCCGCGCGTCAGCCCCAGGATGAGCGACCGTGGATCCTGCGGCCCGTCGTGCGCGGCACCATCTATTTTCTCCTGGTTCTGTTCCTGGCCGGAATGATCGCCTGGGGTCTCGTCCCGAGAATTCTCGATCCCGACTTCAAGGACCACATCAAACGCGGCGACGTCATGGTGGGGATGACCCGGGAGCAGGTGATGCAAGCCTGGGGATCTCCCTATCAGACCAACGTCACCCACACGAACGAGGGAGTCCGGCGGGAGGAATGGGTCTACGAGGACTGGAAGAGCTCCGCGGAGATTCAGCACCGCTACTTGTACTTTGAGGAGGGGATCCTCGTCGGCGGTTGGTATTATGACTAACTGCTCTTACCGGTGCAGGGGGAGGTGAACAACCTGCCCTCGTTTTCCTGACTCACCCCCGTCTTTCTTCTTTCGCAGCAAGCTCAACAACGTCGTGGCGCGTGCGAGTTGGACTTTGCGCACCATCACCCTGTAGGGCAGGACCGGGAGGTTGTATAGTCCGCCGAAGTGCTCGTTCTGAACGTAGTACTCGATCTTGTTTGCATCGAGCAGGCTTTTGACCAGCGCAAGCTCGCCGGGATTCTGCGGCTCAAATAGTTTGACGAACTCCATCGCCGCCCTTCAGCTCAGCCGACCCATACCATCGTACAGTCGCTCCCTCTTCCGGATTTCCATCCGCGATTGCAATTTGTCCGAAGCATCCGTACACTTTCGCAGATTGCGTTGACTCGCGTGGATCTGTCGGCCCCGGCGCATCAAGGAGTTTCCGTGATTTGGACGCGGCGCTCTTTGCCCGGACCGCCCGAGACGGTGAGGACTCGTTTCCATTCCCGCACCTGATAGATGGCCCAGGCGTTCGACTCCCCCTTGTAGTACGCATCGGGATCCTCGCCGGACGCATTCAGGTAGATCGGCTCGGTAAACCCCTCATCCAGCACGTGGTCCATCAGGCAATCCGTCGTAAACCCCTTTCCCTTCAGGGACACATCGGCCAGCAGGCCGAGAATCTCGTCGGGATTGCTGATCGTGATTGGGTCCACTTCTATGTCCCTCCGCACCAGGCTGCGGGCATTCTAGTCGTTTACAAGAAGAGAAGGCAAGCGACCGACTCGAGATGGGACCGCATGTGACGAAAGAAGAGTTTCAGGCGCGCCTGCTCGGCATCATGGACCGCAAGAACCACTGGGCCTGGCCCTACTTCTCCGGCGAGCGGGTCACCAGGGAGCACCTGTCCATCCACTATCGGCAGGAATGGGCGGTCTACGTCCGGGACTTCCCCGTCCTCCTGGCCCGCATCTACGGGCACGGTCCGCCGGCGGAGGTCCGCGCCCTCCTCGCCGAGAACATCTATGAGGAAGAGACCGGGCGGTTGTCCCTCGGACAATCGCACCCCACCTTGTTTCTGAAAATGATGCAGGGGTTGGGATTTGCGCCGGCGTCATTCAGCCAGGTGGACCTGCTCCCCGCCAGTGGGACCTACCGCAAGTGGCTGGACCACATTTCGACGCAGCCTCGGTGGGTCCTCGGTGCCGCCGCGTTGACCATCTTCGTGGAAGGAAGCATCAAGGACCGACAGGAGCTCATGGATCCGGCCGTCGAGCGTTCACCGCAGGAGATCGATCAGGCGGTCGCGGCGCATCCCCTCGTCCGCTTTCACGGCCTTCCCCAACAGGCCCTCGACCTGATCCGCGCGCATCAAATGGTGGAGCGCGGACACCGGCAGGCCGCCTATCGCATGGTGCTGGATCATGCGGTGGGCACGGACGAGCAAGACGCCGTCATTGCTGAACTGGAAGTCGGCCTGAACCTGTGGTTGCAGTACCGGGACGGGGTGGCCTATGCTTGCGGGGTGAAGAAAGCGTAGAGAAACACGTTCCAGGTTCCACGTGTCCGGTCTCACGTCATGCGACAGCATCTTCACGTGGGACGATCGATCGCCTCATGCCCCTCCTCATCGCCCTCCTATTGGTTGCCTTCGGCGCTGGCCAGTCGCGCGTGTTGGCCGCCGACCGGTCCGACTCCATGGTGTTGGTGCCAGCCGGCGAGTTTTTCATGGGCACTCCCGAAGGCAGCGAAGCCCTGTCCGACGAGCACCCGCAACGGCGTGTCTTCATCAGCTCCTTTTGGATCGATCGGCACGAGGTGACCAACGCGGAATACCTTGGGTTCGTCGAAGAGACCGGGCACCCTGCGCCCTCGCACCGCACGCCAAACCTGACGCTCTGGCGCGGGAACCGGCCGGCGGAGGAGATTCATGACCACCCGGTGGTGAACGTCAGCTGGCAGGACGCGGCCGCGTTCTGCCGGTGGGCCGGCAAACGCCTACCGACGGAAGCGGAGTGGGAGAAGGGCGCGCGCGGGCCGGACGGTCGCCGCTACCCCTGGGGCGACGGCTGGGATCACCGCAGAGCCAACAGCGCCAGCTACTGGGCCGGGCACACCGTGGAGTTCAAGGGACGTGAGGACTGGGTCGACTTCTGGAAGGAGGGCGCCGGCGCCCGGATGGTCGCGAGCAGGGGGATCAAGGGCGAAGTGCTCACGCTGCCCGTCGGCAGCTTCCCGGCCGGGGTCAGCCCCTACGGCCTGCACGACATGGCCGGAAACGTGTCGGAATGGGTGGGAGACTATTACAATCCCTATTACTACGTCCGTGCACCCCTCTCCGATCCGCCCGGTCCGCCGCCCACGATTCTGAAAAGCATCCGCGGGGGCTCCTGGCTGAAGCCGGCCTCCAGCCTGCGGAGCGCCTATCGGGATTACGGGGAGTCGGACGGCCGGATGACCGGCGTGGGCTTTCGCTGCGCCAAAGACGATCGCTGACGCGTCGGTTACTCGGCCAGGAAATAATCGATCCGCTCCACCCGCACGACCGGCATGACCATGCCCTGTCCCTTCTCCTCGTGCGCGAAATCGTAGATGATCGACTCCTCGGAGAGGAGTCGCCCCGTCAGGATCAGGTCGACCTCGATGGTCTCACCGTCGGCCCGCCGCGCCCGGAACTGTTCCCGTTGCTCGGGTGGCGGCACGGCGATCAACCCCGCCGGCAACCCATCCGGCTTGAACCGGACATGACCCCAGGCGGTCGGCAGGACCTTGGGTCCCACCGCGAGACGGAACCCCCCGGTCTCGGCATCGTACCCGGTCATCACGCCCTCCCAGACGAAGGCAATGCGTCGCGCCAAGGCCGGACGACCCGCGCGCAGGCGATCGCGTGCGCGATTCTCCTCGAACAGCCGGTCCATGTGCGCATCCTCTCCCGCACCGTAGAGTCGAGGCCAGTCCGGCGGGCGCCCGTCCAGCGCCGCGAGGTAGGATTCGATGACGGCCGGCCGGTCCAGATAGAGGATCTCGTCAGGGAGAACAGCGGCCGGACTCGTCTCGGTGTACCGCAGCAGGGGACGGACCGGGTCCGCCTGCTGCGCACACAGGACGCCGGCAGACATGCTCGCCACCGAAAGTGCGACCATGAACGTCAGAGCACAGGGACCTAAAAGGAATGGCATGGGTAAGGGGCGTGGGGGAAGCTACCCGGCACGCGCGGAGAGCGCCTGTTCGTAGGTCGCGCGAAGCCCGGCCACTGCGGGGTGGTCGGGCGGCAGCACCCCGGCCTCGATGAGCACCGCGAGCCGGGGGTTCGGATCGAGACGGCGCAAGCCCGCTTGATCGAGCGCGTCACCTTTTTCGATCACCTGCTGGTAGGTGCCGAGCCAGGCATCCGTGATCGCGCGAAGCCCGGCATCGGTGGGCTGCATCCGGCCCATCTGGACCTCGCGCAGGAGCTTGATCAGCGGATCAGACTGCGCAACGGTGGCGATCGCATGACTCAGGTAGCGCTCGCTGGATTCGTTCATCATCGGCCGCGTACAATGCGGTCCATCAGTTCATCGAACAGGAACCGGGGCCGCGCGGGTCTCCGCACGTGCCGCATCCTCCCGGCGAGAAATCACCCGTGGCACCCACGGCGAAACCCGAGATGAGCTTCTCGGGATTGCGCGCCTGGCAGGACGGGCAATCCGGCACCGCCGTTCCATGCACGATCCGCTCGAACCGGTGGCCACAGCCGTGGCAGAGATATTCGTACAGTGGCATACTCGTCACCTCTTTCGTACCCAATCGAGGCTATTATAATCATGCCACGAGGAACTGGCAACGGCCCGGACAGCGTCAGGGGCGCGGCGTTAAGGAGGCACGATGTTTCAAGAAGAGAAGACCTTCACCGTTCGTTTTAGCCTGGAGGCCACCTTTCCGGAGGACTACGAAGGCGAAGAGGACGACCACGCCTGGCTTCGCGATTGGGAGGCGCGCGTCAAGCCCGAGATCATCAAGTCCATTTTCGAGTCGGTGCGGCGCGACCCTACTTGGGCCGTGCATGTCCGCAATCGCGGCAAGCCTCCGACCGACGAGATCGAGATCGCGATGACCCGGGACTTTACCGCACAGCCCAGCACCTGACGCAGGATTGCATGGCCACCGGCTTGTACATTCACGTTCCATTCTGCCTGGCGCGCTGCGACTTTTGCGCGTTTTACCTCCAGGTCCTGCACGAGGATCGCGCACGCGAGTACCGCGATGCGCTAGGGCGGGAGATCGACCTCCATGCGGTGGAGCACACGCTTGCCGGCGCGCAGGTGGACACCGTGTACTTTGGGGGCGGTACCCCGACAACCCTGCCGGCCGATGCGCTCGTGGGGATCCTTGAGAAGGTCCGATCGGAGCTTCGAGTGTGTCCGGACGCGGAGATCTGCGTCGAGGCCCATCCGGACACGGTCAGCCGCGAGGGTCTTCGTGCGCTCGTCGACGCCGGCTTCACCCGCATCAGCTTCGGCGTGCAATCCGCCGACGAGGGCGAGCTGGTGACGATCGGCCGGCCGGCCGTCTCGCGCCTGCCGGTGCAGGCCGTCACGGCCGCGCGCGATGCAGGATTCCAGAACGTGAACCTTGACCTCATGTACGGGCTGCCCGGGCAAACGATGGAGACGTGGCTCGGGACGGTGGACGCCGCCTTGACCCTCGAGCCGACCCACCTGTCCTGTTACGCGCTGACCGTTGAGACCGGGACGAAGCTTGACCGGGACGTGCGGCGGGGCTTGACCGGCGACGTCGACACCGAGCTTCAGAACGCCTTGGAGGACGCGGGCAGCCGTCGGCTGCAGGAGGCGGGCTTCCATCGCTATGAGATATCAAATTATTGCCGCCCCGGCGCGGCCTGCCGCCACAACCTGCTCTACTGGCAGGGCGGCGACTACCTGGGGTTGGGCCCGAGCGCACAGTCGTTCGTGCGCGGGTCCCGCTTCGGCAATGTGGAGCATCTGTCGGCCTACGTGCACCGCCTCAACGAAGCACAGCTTCCCATCGACGAGCGCGAGCAGCTCGACGTCGAGCAGTGCCGGCGCGAGGTCGTCGTGTTCGGCTTGCGGATGGTCGACGGGATCAGTCGCGATCTTTTCGAGCGGACGGATGATCAGGTCTGGCGCAAGCGGGTCGGTGATTTGATCAGCGAGGGTCTGATCGAAGAGCACGCGGGCCGCGTCCGGCTGACGGCCTTTGGCCGCCGCTACGCGGATTCGGTGGCGGTGGAACTCCTCTAGCCATTGCCCTACCCTGGCGCCTGGCCTCTTCTAATGTGCCATGACGAAATGAAGCGCGGTATCCGCGAGGATGGCCCCCCAGGCCGCGGCGTTCAGCGCCAACAGCGGCCTGTCCCCTTTGTTCCAGTTCAGCACAAGGACGGCGACAATGGCGACCTGGGTGAGAAGGGAAAACGGCCGGTGGGTGTCGGAGGGCACGAGCCCTCGCTCACTTCCGATCGCGGCCGCGGCCGCGAGAAGGTAGAGGGCCAGGGCTCCGCTCTGAAGCCAGACCGTGCGGGACGCATGCGAATTCCGCACCACGTAGACGGTGGCCCAGGTGAGACAGACCACCACCACGAGCAGCAAGAGGGGGAACAGAGGCCACCAGACTTTCGGATCCAGCATGGTCTCCACCAGCAAGCTGGGAGGACTGGGGCCCAGTCGTTTGAGCGACCTCAGTCGTCAGCACTGAACAGCGCCCAACTCTAGCAATGGACGTAACGCCGCGTCAATCAACAATGTTTGGATGCTTGGACAAAACCGGTCTTGACAGGCCATGCCCGAGAATTGTAGGAGACATGTCGTTCGGGCCGATATGCAGGAGACCGTGATGCCTGTCAACATGGACCCCAACAAGCGCCGTCGAGCCAAAGAGGCCGCCCGGAAGACCGGCTCGGATGAGGAGGAGCCTCGTCCCTTCGGTCAGGAGACCGAGGAAGATCGGGAGAAGGACGAGGCCGACGCCGAGTGGAAGAACCTGTGGGACGCGACCGAAGTCATCGACATGGACAAATGGTAAGCGTCGGCCTCGCACGGCCTCGCGCGCTCGTCACCCGCGAAGGGTGTTGATGGGCTTCCGCCTGCAAGCTTGACTCACCCCACCCGCACCGCCGACGGCACCCGCCCCCGGGCTCTCTACTATCCGTTCCACCTTTGCCACGAGAACACGCTGCGCCGGTTGCTCCATGACTATGCCAGCGTGCATTTTCGCGACTACATGGCCCTACAGCTGACCCCTTTCCACGGCACCACGGCCTATGCGGACCGCATGGGCGAACGGTTTCCGGATCTGGTCATGGAGGGCCGGATCGTGCAGGGGTACAACGTCAGCGGCCCGCTCGAGGCCGACCTCTCCTCCGCCATCGACCGCGATCTCACGGACGCCATCTGGCGCCGGTGCTTCCACCGGGCCCTGTCGAACGACCGGCGATTTCAGAGAGGCTTGTTCAACACCTCCCATGCGGTGCAGATCGGCGGCACGCTCGTTCCGGGTCCAGCCGCGATGCTCCAGCTCCTGGCCGAGGCGCGCGAGGCGGAGCCGTGGTCCGTGACGGCGCTTCGCGAGCTTGCTCCACAGGCCACGAACCTTGAGGACGGATATCGGTACGAGTACGCCCTTGCACTCGTGAAGACGTCGGCATCCTTGCAGCACACCATCCGACTGGCCGAACGGCACGATCTGCTCGCCGTCACCGACTCCCAGCCCCACTTCGACCTCCTGACCCGAACCTGTGAGCGGGAGCAGGTGACGCTCGAAAATCATCTGGTTGCCAGGGAGGGGTACTGACAGAATTCTAATGTAAGATCAAACGATTAGGCCGGCGGTTCACGACTGGCAGAGGTGGGGGGACTTTGCTAGAATTAGAGTTTATGGCTGAACCCGACAGTACGGTCGCCACGCCCGAAACGATCGAGACCAGCCGGACCTCAACCGGTGACGACCTCGAGGCCTCGGTCATCGTCTACAACTGCAACTGCCACACCTACCAACAGGTCATCAGCCTCTTTTGTGAGGCCATTCCGGGGATGACCCCCCAGCGTGCGTTCGAACTCGCCTGGCAAATTGACCACCAAGGAAATGCCACGGTCTACTCGGGTCCTTGGAAGACCGCCGAGGACATCGCCAAGCATCTGGCCAACGGCGGGCTGCGCGTCGCAATCAAGTAGCTCCGGCTCGCGCGTGAAGCCCCACCACTTGCGGGTCGCAACACGTCTCGCTCCAGGAGGCCTCGGCGGAAACGAAGCTGGTTCCGGTCCTGCGAAGGCCGGTGACAGGCTGATGGTTTGGGTTGGAAGCTTGGGGAGCGGGAGTCTCAGCGATGCGCCCGCCGGGTTGTCTTGCGTCCCGGCTTGGCGTGCGTGACCTTGGCGCGTTTTCGCTGTCCCGCCTTGCGCGCGGCCTGCCTGGCGGCGAGGCGACGACGCGTGAGGGCGGCTTTTCTCCGGGCGTGATGATTCCGCTTGTTGTTCCGGTCCACCCCCTGCAGTTTCGGAGGCGCAAAGGGAACGCGTCCGACTTTCTTCAGGTTGTCCCCGCTGTAGACGCGGACCTGGTAGAGCTCGAACAGGCGGCTGATGGCCTTCGCGTCTCCTTTGCGGGCCAGATTCAGCAACCGCCGGCGCTGGTTCATCTCCTCTTCTTCGGTATGGCTCGCGGCTCGACGTTCCATTCGCAAATCCTGTTCACCCTCCTCCTGTGCGAGCTAGACACCCAGTCTCAAAGGGGTGGTGGGCGGATTATAACTGGAACTCGGCAGATTTTCTAGGAAAACTGCTCAATCCGTGCAGAAAACAAGGCTTTCGAATGGGGACCGGGCTGTTGATAAGATGGGGATTCAACATTGAAGTGCCTGTAAAACAATTCGAAATCCTTGGCGCAATCCATGCCGGTGGCAGGCGTAAGGTCACGTGAGGATGATCGTTGTCCACGTTGGAGCGGCCGTTCTATAATCCGGCTCATGACAGGCAGCGACGCTGAACGTTGACGAGACAAAGGAGACCTGACGATGGAGCTTTACCAGCGGGAAGAGCACAAGACGACCGTGCAGGATGATCCCAATGCCCGGGCCCTCCTGCGCAAGGCCTTCGACAAGACCGCCCGGTGGCAGCCGGATTTCAAGGGGTTTTCTGCCGACCTGAGCGTCAACGTCGATGGCAAGGAATACAAGGGGTCCGTAACGGTCAAGGGTCCGAAGGACGTGACGGTCACCCTGCCCGATCCTGAGTTGCAGAAGTGGGCCGCCAACCAGATCGGCATGATCGCCGTCCATCGCGGCCCCCGCAGCTTTGACGAGTCGGACGGCAAGCACGCCCTCACCCTGGGGGATGACGCGATTCATCCCTTGGGGCCGAGCCTGCACATTCACGGCGACGGCATGCAGTCCTCGTATCGCATCAAAGACGACCGGATCACGCAGATCAATCGACGGATGCCGTTCATCGGGTTTACGATCAATGTGGAAGACAGCGCGCTGACAGCGGACCAGAAGTATCTGACCACCCGGTACACGGTGTATTACTTCTCCCCAAAGGACGGAAGCCTGACGAACGTTGAGAGCTTCCGTGATACGCACACCCGCGTGGGTGCCTCTGATTTGCCCGCCACCCGGCGTATCATCAGCTACGAGAACGGCACCGTGGCCGTGAAATCCCTCTCGTTCGCGAACCACGAAATGCTGTGAGCATGGACCTTCGAACGTCCCATCCGCGCAGTCTGCGCGAGATTCTTGCCGGCCACGTGCACCTGGGCCGGATGATCGACAAGTGCCGGGCGGTCCTCGTGGGGACGGAAGGCGAATACGTCTATCCCTGTCCCCTCGACGATCGGTTACTGGAGTTCGCGCAAGTGTCTGCGGAACAGTTCACTGAGGCCGTCCGGACCGGCTCCGACGCCGAGGTCGCCGAGTGGTTTCTGACCAACGCGGCCCCTCACACGGCGGAGGAGATCGAGGCCTGGAACAAGATGATGTTGACTCGGGGTCCGGATACGAAGGAGAAGTGGGCGTACTTCAAGGAGCTCCGTGACGCCGTCGATCCCACCCGGACGGACATCACGAGTTGGGCAGATCTGCTGGACCTTGACGAAAAGAGAGTCGTGCCGAGACGCACGGGGTGAGACCCTTCGACTCGACCCCCGACAGGGCCTCGCGCAGGGCACGCGCGAGGGGGAAGGCGCAGGGGGTTACCCCTTGCGTCCTCCAGACCACTCCTCGCCTGACGTGGCACCCCCGAATCCACCGAAGTTGCCGCGAAAGCCGCCCTGGCCCGTTCCCCAATAGTCGCCCTGCTGCACCCGCCTGAACGGGTGACGTTTGTCGGGTCGGGTGATCCACCAGAAGAAGCCGAGGACGAGCACGACGCTGCTGACCATGATCCAAATCCCCGCCGCGCCCGACCGCTTCTTCCGCGGCTCTCCGACCCGCACATCCTGGGCCGCAGAGGCGAGCGCCACAACCGTCCGATACAAGCCTTCGCCGAAATTCGGGACCTGAAAGCTCGGCTCGACGTAGCGCCGCTTCACCTCTTCCAGCAGGGCTGGTGAAATCACGCGTATCATGTTGCGCCCGACCGTGACGGACACCTGCGGTCGCTCCGTGTAGGCCAGGACCATCACGCCGTGCTCGCGCTGCGCGCTGCCTATCCTCCAGTACTTGTACAGGGCATCGGCATACTCCCGAACCTGGGCATAGGGCTCGATGGACCCGACCGTCACGACGACCATCTCCACGCCGGTCTTCGTCTCGAGGTCCTTGCAGACGGAACGGATACGCTCCTTCCACTCTGGCGAGAGCACACGCCCGTGGTCACTGACGTAGCCCAACGGCTTCGGAAGGTCGTGGGGCGGCGGCGGAGCCGCGTGGATGGTCACCGGCCCTGCGGCGCTCACCAGCAAGGCCAGACCGATCGCCCCCAGCCGCCTCGTGCGAGGCTGTGCAGTCCGCGCCGCGCCGGCCACTCTCATGACCCACCCGCTACCAGATTCGGAGCCCTCTCGGCGAGCTGCTCCACGGTCGCGATGTACCGCTCGAGCAGCCGTGGGAGCTCGAACGTGCCCGGGCTGCTGACTCCGGTCTTCACACGCCAGGCTTCGGTCACGGCTTCGCAATCGATGCCGATGACGGAGGGCAGGCCCGCGAGCAGGTCCTCGGTCGAGCGCGGGGCCCTTGTGCCTTTCACGTAGGCCAGCCCGCGCAAACAGGCCAACAGCGCCGTGACCGACATGGGGAGCAGCAACTGGACGACTTCGGGACTCGCGCCGCCCTCCAGCACGCGCTGCCTCAGGCGCAGCAGATTCCCCCGCATCTCCTGCACGCACTCGCTGACCAGACGATTCGGATCCGGCTCGGTCTGCACGAACGGGTCTCGTCCGGCGAGCACGACGTGGTGCCGGCGCAGGTCCAGGTACTCGAGCGGAAAGATCTCCGGCCATGGGCGAAGATCCGTCTCCGTCACAACGAGCGGCACCACGATTCCCTCTCGGGCCCAGCGCCGATGCCCTTTGGCATAGCGACCCAGCGACTCGAGGTCCTGTTTCTCCACGAGCAGCAGCAAGTTAAGATTGGACCGCCCCGGCAGAAAATCCCCCCGCGCGGCACTCCCGAAGAGGATGACCGCCTGCAGGTTGGCCCCGAACAGGGCGGACACGTCCTTCAGGTAGCTTCGCAGCGTCTCCTGGACTTCGTCCGGCAGCGTTTGCCAATGCGCCTCACCACGCGTCATGTGCACTCCATTTTCTGCGTACAGCTCCGGTGTGCTCCCATTCTTACGGCGTCCCCGCCGGAACACGATCGATCCGCCAATCGGGCAACAACCCCGCCGCGATCACGCGATCGAGCCACCCGAAGGGCGGCCGCGACCGCAGGCCGGCCGTGGTCTCCAGCACGGCACGGCGCAACCGCGCGTTCCGATCCAAGGTGCGGAACACCCGGTCGCGCAGCGCGGCGAGCACGGGGTGGCCCGCGTTCCAAAACAGCACTTGCTCATCCGCCAGCCGCTGTAGCATGTCCACCTGCGGGCGTCGCCGCCGCTCATACTCGCGCAGGTCGGCGGCGGAGCAATCGTTCCGCTCGAGCGACCTGCCCAGCACCTCGGCCAGCGTCATCGCATCGACCATCGCCTGCATGCGGCCCTGCGAGGCGTGGGGGTTCATGGCATGCGCGGCATCGCCGATCAGCGCGGCCCCGTCGGTGACCCATGAAGCCGCCCGGACCCGACCCGTCGGCATGTAGGCGGTCTGATTCCAGTCCGTCAGATTCTCAAAGGTCTTGGCCAGACTCGGATCGATCGCGCGCCATCGCGCACGCAGCGAGTCGAGACCCGCCGCACGAACATGCTCCAACGCACCCGATGGAATCATGTAAAACGCGTAGACTTGCTGGCCGGCCGCCGGAAAGATGCCAAGGATCGTCTTTCGGCCGACGAAATAGCGCGCCTCATGGATCGGTTCGGCCGCGTTGAAGATCGCGATCAGGTATGCGTCATTATACAGGTGCAGATCGGCTCGAATGCCCAAGGCCTCACGAACCTTCGACAGCGCCCCGTCAGCCCCCACGGTGACCTTGCTCCTCACCTCCAGCGCATGCGCGCCCTGCTGCGCCCGGACCCCGACCACGCGCCTGTCGTCACGGAGCACCTCCCGAAAGGGCGTGTCGTACCGGAGCGCTCCCGGCGCCTTTAGATTCAAGGCGTCGAGAATCGTGTGATGCGCGGCGTTCGGCAAGGTGACGAGCGCCCGATCGTAGGGCGGCGGCAGCATGCCGTAATCCACGGTGCAGAGCCGTTCGCCGCCGGCCCGGAGAAAGTGGAACTTGCGAACGGGCAGCACCGCGGACTGGGGAATCTTTTCGAGCAGGCCCAGTTGCTCGAGCACCTGCTGGCCGTTCGGTTGCAGGATCTCCCCGCGCAGGCCGCTCGGGGGCCCCTTGGCCTGCTCGAGCAGCACGCAGCGAATGCCCCGTTGCGCCAGGGCCAGCGCGAGCACCGCCCCGCCTCCCCCGGCTCCGACAACGACAACGTCTGTGTGGATCGTCTCCATGTCACAGCACCAACAATGCGTTCCAGGTTTCAGGCTCTGAAGCTAGACAATGTTCCCGGTTCCACATTCGAGGTTCACCGCTCATGCCTTACGATGGAGTTCTTTCCTCGATGACCATGCCGGTGAGGAACTTGGATTTGGCCTCCGCGGTCGTGACCGGCCGACCCTCGAGGATGAACTTCTTTATCATCCCTTCGCCGGACACGTTCCCCACCAAGAGGGCCCCGATCAGCTTCCCCTCGCGGAACACGAGCTTGCGGTACAACCCTTTCTCGTCGTGGTGGCCGGTCAGGACAGTCAGCGCCTTCGCAACTGTCTGCGTCAGCCCCATCACACTGACCCGAATCCCAAAGAACCCTTCGGAGTTCGACACGAGGACGCCCCTGTACGGGGTCGACGAGCCGGCCATGGACAGCCCCGCCAGTCGCCCCTGTTCCATGGCATTGTTCCAGTTCGTCACGACCCGGAACAAGCCGGTGATGGGGTCATAGGCCTGCGCAGCATCCCCGGCGGCAAATATCCCCGGCACGTTCGTCCGAAACTCGTGGTCGATGAGGATGCCGCGATCGACGCGTATGCCGCTCCCCTCGAGAACATCCAGGTCGGGCCGCACGCCGATCGCGACGACTACGAGCTCGGTCTCGAGACGGCGCCCTCGTGAGGTGTGAATCCCGCTGACCCGTCCGCTTTCCACGGAGACCTCGGTGACCTCCTCTCCCAGACCCACCTCGACCCCCGCTCCCTCGAGACCTTTTCTCACCAATCCCGACGCGTCGTCATCCAGCAGAGGCGCCCACAGGGTCCGTTCGCGTTCCAGGAGCGTGACCCGTTTGCCCCGTTGATGGATGCCTTCCGCGAGGATAAGCCCCAGCACCCCTCCCCCGACCACGACGACCGGTTGGCTCGTCTCGCCCAGCCGCCGGATCACCTCGCGCGCGTCGTCCCAGGTACGGACGGTCATCACGCCGGGCACGGCGGCGCCCGGCCAGGGTCCACGCAGCGGTCTGGAGCCGGGAGCCAGCAACAGGGCGTCATACTCGACGCTCGATCCATCGTCGAGGTCGACGGCGCGCTCAGCGGGCCGCAGGCGCGCGACCACCGTCCGCAGGCGAAGATCGATCCGCTGGTCGCGATAGAAGGGCTCTGGATGGAGCGGCAGCTCCGCCTCGGGGGTCGTGCCGGCAATATAGGTGTCGAGCTCGGTGCGATAGTAAGGAATGTCCTGATCCCGGTCGAGGATCACCAGGGAGCCGTCGGAGTCTTTCGAGCGGATCGCGGTCGCGGCGGAGACGCCGGCGGGCCCGCCGCCGACGATGACGTAGCGGGTCACGGGGCGCCCATGACGGAGGCCCGGGGCCGGTTGCGGGACCGGCGCAGCCTAGGCCTCATCGAACAAATCCCGGAAATGGTCCTCGGAGGCCTCCCAGGCTTCACCCGAGGAGCTCTTCAGCCAGGTGCGCAGGTATTCCTTTTGGCCGGGGGTCAGCAACTGCTTGATCTCGTGGGTTCGGCCTTGCAAGGGCTGCCAGAATCCGGTCCGGCGCGGCAGGTCCAGGCTCGCCGTCCGAACATAGACATTGGTGTAAGCGGAGGGGGCATCCTCGGACCCGTCACCCTGGATCCAGACGGAGATGAACTTCTCCAGTTTGAGCCCGGCGCTGTCCAGCGCCGGCTCCGTGTCGTTGTAGAGTTCGTTTTCGGACAGATCCAACGGCTTCGCGTCCTCCTGACGGAACATGAAATTCTGCTTCCACATCGCGACCACCCCCTCGAAACGGCCAGTCTGACGGCCCGTCCCGGGCAAAGTCAAGCCGTGGAAACCACCACAGACCGGACCATGTGTGCGCGCAAGAGCGCCCCGATCGTATCGGATTTCCAAGGCAGGCTTGTTCGCCGTCGCGTGAGCGAAGGCGGATGGGCTTCGCCTTGACTTTATCGCATATTGTCTGCTAGCGTTTGAAATTCTTCAGGTCATAGGCCAACTTCGGAGATTTCATGCAGATCCAGATCAACGGAAAACAGGAGGAGATTCAGGCCGGCACGGTCCTTGATCTCCTGAAGGCCAAGAACATCGACCCCCACATGGTCGCGGTCGAGTTGAACGCCCAGATGGTCGAGCGCGACGTGCTGGAAACGACCCCCGTCAAGGAGGGGGATCAGGTGGAGTTTCTGTTTTACATGGGCGGTGGCCGTTGACCCAGAAGGCCTACGCACAAGTCACCGATCTCATCGGCGGGACCCCGCTGGTCCGGCTCAACCGCTTGTCGCCGGAAGGCGGCGCGTCCATCTACGCCAAGCTCGAGTCCGCCAACCCGGGGGGCAGCGTCAAGGATCGCATTTGTCTCAATATGATCAACGAGGCGGAGCGCCACGGCCGCCTCAAGCCCGGTTCGACCATCGTGGAGCCCACCAGTGGCAACACCGGCATCGGGTTGGCGTTGGTTGCGGCGGTGCGCGGATACAAGCTCATTCTCGTCATGCCGGAGAGCATGAGCATGGAGCGTGCGAGCCTGCTGTCGT
>JBFISJ010000041.1:0-16089 GCA_041608595.1 Nitrospiraceae bacterium | reverse complement strand
CCGTCCACGCCCAGGCTGAAGAACCGCACAAAGCCGGTGAGGAAGCTCACCCCTTGCGCCAGGCCGCTGTTGAAGTCCCGCACCAGCGGGACCTGACTGTAGAAATACCAGCTCGTTTGCTCGCCCAGGTTGAGCGTGAGTCCAGGCGTGAAAAAGAGCGACGTCGAGCCGGTGTTCGCCACCCCTCGCTTGCTGATCACGGGATCGAGTGTCACTTCACCGGGCGCGCTGATTGAACCATGCGCCTCCAACGACCCCTCGAATTCATCCTGTAACGAATAGCGATAATTAAGCTGGCCTGACAAGGTGATTCGTGGTGTGACCAGCCAGTTCAACCCGCCATTGATGAGGTGCGTGTCACCGAACTGATAGTCGAATTTGTTTTCGAAGGTGTGCTGGTATGTATAAGACACGAACTGGTTCAGCTTGTGGGGAATGAGCTCATAGGATTGGAAGGCATGAGCCACGATGCCGTAGTTTCCGCGCCCGACCTGGAGCGTGGGCTCTTGGATGTTTCCGTCGATATTTCTGGCCTCGAAGTTTCCGGTGGGGAAGTCGACGCCCAGGCCGAACACCAACAGACTGCGCAGGGTCGGCAGAAAGCCATATTTCCCCATGAGGCGGATGTCCCCGAGCCCCGTGTTGTCGAAGTTCTCGAAGACACCCAGGTTGTCGGGGGCCGGGTCTTTGCCCACCTCGATCCGGTGATCGTGGTCGCGGAATATGATGGGCAGGGTCAGCTGCAGGGTAATATTGTCCGTCACGCCGTAGTTGACGTCCAGCTGTAGTCGTTGATTGATGGTCTGAAACTCAAGGTGCTCGTTGAGGACCTGCTTTCTGTTCTCGATGCTGACGGCCGCGACTTGGTTTTCTGGCGAGGTCTGGGGGACATAGCTATAGCTTAGGTCAATTCGGATGAGGTCCTTGGGTTGGACTGAGGGCTGATTGCCGATCGTGAGGAAACAGCTTGCCGAGCCGCAACTGGCGTGCACGTAATTGGTAAGGGGCAGGCCAGACATGACCACCAGCGAGACCAGCAGAATGAGACTGGATCGATGAATATGACTCATGACGGAACAGTCCTTTCTAGATGAGGGCGTTCGACAGCACAGGGTGCGCGCGGGCCCTCGGCATGAACAATGAGAGGCATGGGCAGGGCCATGCTGCGCCGTAACATATCGGGTGCTGAAGGACAGTCAGGAAGAAGGAGGGCCGCGGGAGACCTGGTGGTGTGGGACGCTCGCGGAAATCTGTGATCTTCCAACCGGCTCGACGAGCCCCGCAGGGGAGCCGTCCGATGGAAGGTCGAGCGTGACGCCGTGAATGACGTGTCCTGCCGAGCAGATCAGGGTGCACAGGGGGTCGGCATGAGTCGCCGAAGAGTGGTGGCTGTGCAACTTCGCGTGCCCGGCGACCTGAGCGGGAAGCCAGACGTTCAGGACGAAAATGCACGCGCTCAGAAAAACGACGAGTGCCGTGCGGCGCAGTCGAACCATCAGGAGACCGGAGAGGCGATGGTAGATGGTTGGTCTGCCAGCAGGCGCGCCACGGTGTCCCGGATGAGCGGCTCTGTGAGCAGGCCGCCCTTGACGTATTCTGTTACACGCCCCGATTCATCGACGAAGACGCTCACGGGTAATCCCCGGACCCCGTACATGTTGGCAACCCTGTTGTTCTGGTCCAGAAGCACGGGAAAGGTGTGGCCGTGCTCTGAGATGTGCGCGCGTACTTTCGCCTCATCTTCCAGCTCGTTGATCGCCAGGACCACAAATCCCTGATCCCTCAGCTCCTCGTACACCTTCTGCATGGCGGGCATTTCCTTGACGCAGGGCTTGCACCACGTCGCCCAAAAGTTGAGCAGCACGATCCTGCCCCGATGCTCGCTCAGGCTGACCGTCTCGCCGGTCAGATTCGGCAGCTCAAAGTCTGGAGCTGGGGTGCCCGCCACGGGTGGCCGGGAGGCCATGGCGAAGACCGAGTCCCATGCGGATTGAGCGAAAACCCCGCACAGCAGGGACAGGCTCATCGCAACCGCGAGGACGTATCCGATCGAAACTCTTGTACTCATTGCGTGCTCCTTCTCTCGACAGGGCGGAGGTCTTTCGCGGCACGGCGGTCACCGGGGAGCCTCTGCTTTCATGCGTGCCGGCTGACCGGCGACGGGGATGGATAACCGTCGCGACGCGATTATGCTCGGGGCGAAGGAGAACGGGGAGGGGGGGCGCGCGAGGATGATTCGATCGACAACGTCAGAACGGTCTCTCGCGGGGACCATGGCTCCGGGCCCCTGGCCATGGCGAGCGAGGCGCTCAGGTCGACGTCGATGGCCTCACTGATCTCACCTGCCGTGCAGAGCCAGGTGCAGAGAGGGGAAGCATGGGTGGTCGCTTGATGACGGGCGTGCTGCAGCGAGTGTTTGGCGACATGGCTGAATAAGCCCACGTACAGGACGAGGCTGATAAAGATGAGCGTCGCTGCCGTCAGTTCGGCAGCGGCATTTGCTCGTCCCAGGCTCTGTACACGCTTGGTCACGGTCATTGAAAGCTTCCCTTGGAAGCACGCGATTCCATGGGCATGACACCCACGACAACGGGACCGATCGAGTGGTATTGCATCATCTTCGTTTGCGTCGTTGCCTCATGAGAGGCTGGGTTCTGCAAGGAGCGAGAGTCAGCCCCCGGGCTGAGGGGCTGGGTCGTGCACCCAGCTCCGAGACCCAAACAGGCCAAGGCCGCAAGTAGTTGCCGATAGGGTTCTGCGAGCCGCACGGTTCCGAACAACCCCGCTATTTTAACATTTTCACGTGCGCCTTCAAGATGCCGCTATTCTGGATGTCCGGGTTGTCCTTGCCCTTGTCCTGCGCGTGCTTGAAATGCTTGGCCGCGTCATGGTGCTGGCCCATCTTGTCCAGTGCCAGGGCCAGATTGTAATGGGCTTCGGCTGCACCGGGGTTGGCTTGCACGGCTTCGTTGAAATGTTTATACGCTTCCTTCCAGTGACCTTTTTCGTAGTGCTTGATCCCCTCGGCGTTGTGCGTCGCGGCGTTCGAGCCGTCCGAGAGCACGAGCGGCGCGGCACCGGCCCAGGCAGAAGCTGCCAGGAAGACTGCAATGAGTATGATGGCCAGATACACCAATGGCTTTGTCATGGGGGCTCCTTTGGGCTGAAAATAGGGTGACGGGGTCGTCGGTATTATGCGCTCGCTCAACCACGCCGAGCAACCGAAGAAGGAGCCGGGAAGGCCTGGCCGGCCCAACCCCACCCTCAATCTGCTGTCCCAGTGATCCGCACTCGTTCCTCCCCCCCAGCCGTCTGTTGAATTATTCGCCGACCTTTCACTATAGTGAGATTTTGACGGTGCCATCCGCTATGAGCGGGGGATCACGGGCGATCCGAAACGGCGGCAGGACGTGAGGCTGACCAACTGATGCATGCGGCATATCCAGAGCCGAGCTCCTTGGGAGGGATGGTCGCGGCGTGGGCCGGCTCGATCACCCTCCATGCGGCCGTCATCCTGGGATTGCACTGGGCGGCTCCCTCGCTCGCGCCGGTGCCAAGGGGCCTTTCCGAGCTTCAGGTCACCGTCATTGAGAGCGTGGGGACCATTCCGCCTGCGATCCAGTCGAGCGAGACGACCGATTCGCACAGGCCGCGTGTGGTCATCAGGCCATCCTCGCGCATGACTCTTCTCACTCCGCCGGCCGTGGTGTCACGGACGCGGGAAATCACCACGCTGCGCACGAGCGCCGTCGAAGTCCGCCCGATCTCGAGAGTCCGAGGCCGGACGGGGCTGCCGACGAACGACCGCCAACGATCCGTGGTTGACACGCGGCGTGTTGCCTCGGTCGAGCCTGATGTCGCGATCGTCAGGAGGCCTGCGGTCCCGCAGGCGGACCATCGAGGCATACACACCATCGGCTCCGCTGCACGGCGGACGATACGCCGCGGCGTGGAGAGCACCACAGCGCTCGACACGACCGGCGGGACGAAGAGCGCCGGGCTCGACGGACGACTCGTCACGCGTTTCCCCGAGGGCGAGTCCGTGAGGACAGTCGCGTCTCCTGCCTCGGTTACGGTGCGAAATCCGGAAACGGCAGCATCGCGCCCCCACGTCAAGACCGGTCCAGACAGCACGCCATCGGTCATCCGAACCGATTCCGGGACAGGAGAGGTGCGGGTGCTCGATCAGTTGCCGTCCCAGGTCGGAGCAGCGGATTCAGCGGCATCAGGAGCGTCGAAAGTAATAGAGGAGGAGGCCAACACGCGGATGGTGCAGACCATGCGGCCGCGCGCCGAGTATCGAGTCACCCGAACGGCGCCCGCGCTTGCGAGCCGCCCCGCCCCTCATCGATCGCGGGGCGGCTCGTCCGACACGATATCCGACTATGGGTGGCTGGCCCAAGCGGTGCATCGTCGGATCGCAGAGCTCAAGCGGTATCCTCAGGCGGCGCGGGCGAATCAATGGGAGGGAAGGGTCGTGCTGAGGGCCGTGATTCGTGAAGATGGGGAGCTTGCCGCTCTGAGCGTCAGGACGACCTCCGGGCACCATGACCTGGATCAGGAGGCGATGCGGCTCGTGCGAGAGATCTGCCCGGTTCCGCTGGCGCACCCGCTCGGGCGGCCTGAAATCACCATGCACATCCCGATCTCGTACAAACTTGACCGCTAGCGACCTGGCTGGGCCTCGACGTCGAAGGCCGGGTTCTTCGGGCTTCCTTTCGGGACAGATTCACCACCAATATGGATAGGGCCAGCCGAACGGCCGGTAGGGCGCCCGGTAGTAGTATGGCCCGTAATAATAAGGATACCGGAGAGATTCTTCGGCCGGCCATACCTTGAGCTCTTTGATCGTGATGGTCGGATAGGTATACTCGATCTCATCGAGGGGCAAAGTCTGAGACCCTGTCACCTCGCCCGCGATGGTGACCCGGGTCGACGCGGGGAGTGTCGCTGGATCCAGGAACTCCTTCTTGAAAGCCAGATACCGGCCTTCGGACGTTGTGCGGTCGCGCCGCGGCTGCTGATCGTCTCCCAGAGGCAGGTGCAGGATCTCGACCCGCGTCCCTTCTTTCAGGCGCCTGGCACTCAGCACTTCCCCGCCGAGAAGAATGAGCCGGCCACGGTACCGATCAGGCGTCTGCTTGAGCTGCGCAAAGGTCAGGGAGGTATCCAGGTCGTGTTGCAACGAGGGAGACAGCACGAACTCGTGCGCGCAGGCCCCATGCAGGAGCAGCCAGGCAAAGAGAAGCGGAGCGACACCGCCGGCACGCATGGCCCAGTATAGCAGGCGCGTTTGATCCAAATCTTCGTTATAATGCCATGACTCGGCTCGTTCGGTCGACGATCGCCATGCAGGAAGGAGCGAGCACCATGCAGGTTTGTCCCCGTCAGTCCGTCTGGTGGCTCTGGGCGTTAGGGCTCTGCCTGTGGGGAACTGTCCCTCTGGTGGACACGGTTGGGCACGCGGCGGCGCTCCAGGGTCAATTCGAGCGCATCGATGCGCCCTCCACCCACACTCCCGGAAAGGTGAAGGTGACGGAATTCGCCGACTTCTTTTGTCCCCACTGCCATATGTTCGAGCGAACCGCGATCCCCATGCTGGAGCAGGAATTTGGCGACAAGGTCGCCGTGGAAATGGTCGGATATCCGGTCATTCCCGGCATGCTCCCCACGCCGTTCATTATGTATGAGCAAGCGAAGCTGATGGGGAAGGGACCCGAGATGAAGGCGGCGCTGTTCCGGACGATCCACCGGGACCACATCATCCTTTTCGATCGAACCCTGCGCGGCGTGTTGGCCAGAGAGGTGGGGCTCGACGCTGGCGCATTCGAGGCGGGCTTGGCGAGCGGTCTCCCGGCCACGGCGTTTTCCGAAGGCCGGAAGTGGGGGGAGCGTGTTCAGATCAAATCCACCCCGACGCTCCTCCTCGACGGCAATATCAAGATCGAGGGAGAAAATCTGACCCCTGAGAACCTAAAGAAGGTGATTCGTAGTATTCTACGCAAGGATTCCGCCGGGTAGCGGGATCAATCCCGACCGAGTTATGCGGACGGTCTTTGTAAACAGATACCTGCATGGGCATCGTCATCGAGGCATTGTGCTCCTTCTCGTGGCGGTCTCAGTTGTGCTCGGGTTCGGTTTAGGGCCCGCCGAGGGTGAGGTTCTTCGCGACGCGCGGCCCGGCCTGCTGGATCTCCAGACTCAGATCAAGTCCACGGCTGCGAAGGTCATACCCGCCGTGGTGACAATAGCTTCGACGGTGGTCGTCAGGGAGCCCGGGTATTTCGAGGAGGGGCTGCCGTTCGGTCTCTTTCCCGAGCCTCTTCCGCGGCGGCAACATGGGCAAGGATCCGGCGTCATCGTGTCGCAGGATGGATACATCATCACGAACAATCACGTGTTGGGAGAGACCGATGAAGTCGAAGTGCTCCTGGCCGACCGACGCCAATTCAAGGGACGGGTCGTCGCGGCGGACCCGAAAACCGACGTGGCGGTCGTCAAGATCGACACGAAGGGGCTCCCCAGCATTCCGTGGGGTGACTCGGCCGCCCTCTCCGTGGGCGAGTTCGTGTTGGCGATCGGGAATCCGATGGGGCTCAATCAGACGGTGACATTCGGGATCGTCAGCGCGGTCGGGCGTGCGGACGTGGGGTTGACCGACTACGAGGACTTTATACAGATTGATGCCCCCATCAACCCGGGCAACTCCGGCGGGGCGCTGGTGAACATCAAAGGCGAGCTCGTGGGCATCAACACGGCGATCGCCAGCACGACGGGGGGCAGTGTGGGCGTGGGCTTCGCGATACCTAGCAACATGGTCCGCGCCACGCTTCAGAGCTTGATGAAGACCGGACGGGTGGTGCGCGGCTTCTTGGGCGCGTCCACGCAGGACGTCACCCCGCTGCTGGGCAAGCTATTCAAGCTTCCCGAGGTAAAGGGTGCCATCATCGCCGCCCTCCTGCCTCAGGGCTCGGCGGAACGGGCTGGACTCCAACGGGGGGATGTCATTGTTCGCTTCGACGGGAAGGAAGTCCTGGATGCCGGTCAGCTCAAGAATCTGATCGCGGCCTGTACGATCGGCAGCAAGCATCGTGTCGAGATCGTGAGGAAGGGCAAGCATGTCGTGGTCGATCTCGTCATCCAGGAAGCGCCGAAAGAAGGCGTCCGACGACAGCCGGTGGTGGGCGACGCTGAGCCGCCTTCGCATCCGCTTGGCGGAATGCTGGTCGACGACATTTCCTTTCCCGTGGCGCGCAGGCTGGGGTTGGGCCCTCGCAGCGGAGTCATCGTGGCGGACGTGGATCCGGGAAGCGTGGCCGAGGCGGCCGGCATGCTGCCCGGTGACGTGGTGTTGGAAGTGAACCATCAGCCTGTTCCCGACCTGACCGCGTACCAGCGTGCCGCCAATGCCGTGCAACCATCCCAATCCGTGCTGCTCCTGATCAACCGTCAGGGCGCGATCTTTTACGTGGGCATTGAGGGGGTCTAGATACGAGCGCGGGCCCGCGTGCCACGCGAGATGTGGCTCAATCCGAGCGGTGGGCGTCGTCGATGGTTCGACTGAGCAGCCATGCAACGGTAGAACCTTGAATTGCATGAATGACAGATCAGGGTATCGTCTGTTTGGTCTCATTATCGCCGTGGTGTTGAGCGGAGCTTCCGCCTTCGGCGGGGTCGAAGCCGAAGAAACTTTCGAGGCGGTATTCGTGGATGCCGGTGGGCTGGAGACGTCGGTCAGCCACGTGGTGTTCTACTGGGAGGAACAGCTGAGCGAGACCCAGTTGGCGCTGCATGAGCTGACACACATTCCCGCCAAGCGCGGAACGGTGCCGATTCAGATCCATTTCGACAAGATCAAGCAGGTCGAGTTCAACAATTCCAACAACCGGGACGAACCGGTTCTCTCCGTGACCTTGAAGAATGGGAAACGCGGCGAGTTTTCCCTGCAGATCCTGGGAAGCTTCAAGGGCCGGACGGACTTTGGCGAAATGATCGCTGGGCCGACACATTTAAGAAAGATCTTGTTCAAATGACGAGGGCCTTCACAGTTGAGTGTCGAACATTTCACGGGCTGCTTGAGAGGCCTCTGGGCCCTGGCTCCTCGTGACCGCCTTGAGGAACCGCCGCAAGGACACGTCCCTCTCCACTGTCCATGAGTCGCTGTCTCCTGGGCAGAGCCAGGGCTCCCACGGGGCTCGCTTCCTTTCAACGCTCCCTCGATCCTCCGCACGCGTGGCATCCAGCATGGTCTCGTGCATTCTCGTGCTTCTCTTCCTAGTCGGCACCTGCGCTGAGGTGGAGGCGCATGCGATCCTGGTGGGGTCCGATCCCATGCACGGGGCGATTCTCGACGAGTCGCCCCCGCGGGTTCTCTTTCGCTTCAACGCCGCGCTTGAGCACAGTGTGACGCGCGTCAATTTGCTCGACGTCAACAAGGCGCAAACGCCGCTGCGGACGGTGGACTCGAGCATCGACCGTGTCGCCGTGGCTTTGCCATGGCTGTCGCCGGGAGTCTACACGGTCGTCTATAAGGTGCTCGCGCGGGACGGTCACGTCACCGAGGGGTTCATACGTTTCACGATCCGCGGCCAGTGACCCTCATTCATGACCACACTCATTGAATTTTTCAGTGGTTTGCTCGACGGCTGCGCCCTCGTTGCCTTGGCGCTCTCGGCGGGCGGGATTGCGCATGGGCTGGTGGTGCTACGAGCTCTGGGCGCGCGATCAATTCCCGAGCGTGTGGCAACGGAACACTCGATCGGCATCATGATTGTTGCTGCCGCCGTCGTGGCCGGCTCTCGCATGGCGCAGCTGGCCATGAAGCCGTGGGCGCTGGCCGGGGACACGGGGGACTTGGCCATCGAGCCCTTCCTGCACACGGACGTGTTCCAAGCGGGGATGGCGAGCGTCGGGCTCGCGGCCTGTCTCTCGCTGACCGCCTTCTGGCTGCGGAAGGATGTCACACAGCACGGTCGGTGGCTGGTGGTCATCCTTGCGCTAGCGATGTTCATGGTGAACGAGGCCTGGCTAAGCCATGCCGCCAGTCGCCTGGACGGGAGCGGTCTGCTCATGGTGGTGACCACCGTCCATATGCTCGGCGCCGTCGTGTGGGCCGGCGGAATCTCGCACTTGTTGCTCTTCCGGCTGAAGGGGTGGCGTGATCCCGACGCGTCCCTCCAATGGCCTGAGGCGGTTGGGCGCTTCTCCGCCCTCGGGATCGCCTGCATGGCGCTGATCGTGGCGTCCGGCTTGTTCCTTGCCTGGCACTACGTGCGGGACTGGCGCGGTCTGATCGGAACCGGCTACGGAAACATGCTGGCCGTCAAGCTCGGGCTCTTCGCGATGATCGTCCTGCTCGCCGCTCTGAATTTACTGGCGACGGAACGGTGGCGCCGAGGGGGTGATGCCGCCAGCCTGCGCCAACGGGTGCCGGTGTACGTGGAGGTTGAGGTCATCCTGGCAAGCGCCGTGCTGTTCACGGCGGCCGCCCTGGCCTCCTTCCCGCCCGCCATCGACACGCCGCGGGACGCGGCGACGCCCGCAGAAATGTGGGGCATGTTCTCGCCCAAGACGCCGCGCCTGGCGGGTCCTGAGCACGTCTGGATCGAAGCTCCGGAGTTGACCGATCTTAGGAGCGGCGAGATCGGGATGAAGGAGGACATCCGGTGGGATCGGTTCAACCACAACGCGTCGGGTGTCCTCTTGCTCACCATCGCCGGCCTGGCGCTCCTGGACCGCACGGGGCGTGTGGTCTTGGCGCGACACTGGCCGTTGCTGTTCGTGGGCTTCTCCATCCTCATCGTGATCTTTGCCAATCCGGACGAGTGGCCCCTCGGTCCGCTGGGGTTCGTGAAGAGTGCCAGCAACACGGAGGTCGTCCAGCATTGGATGGCGGCCCTGGTCATGCTGGGCTTGGGAGTGTTCGAGTGGCGGGCCCGTTGCGTTGCCCCCGTCGGTACGAAGCTGGCCTTCGTGTTTCCGATCTTGTGCATCGTCGGCGGGATCGTGCTACTGACCCATTCGCATCAGGTCCTCGAGCTCAGGCGCGAGTTCCTCATTCAGAGCACGCATGTGGCGATGGGCTTTCTCGGCATCATCGCGGGCTGCAGCCGCTGGCTGGAGCTCCGCCTGCCCGGTCCCCAGGATCGCATCGCGGGCCATGCCATGGTCCTCAGCCTGGTGCTGGTCGCCCTTATTTTGCTTTTCTACGTGACGCCCGAATAGCCGCGGTCTGTCGAAAGTCGGAGAGGAGCCGTGACGCAGCGATTTGAGGGCAAGACCGTTCTGGTCACCGGAGCCTCATCGGGCATTGGCGCCGCCGCCGCGCGGCTCTTCGCGACCGAGGGGGCGCGGGTTGTTCTAGCTGCGCGCTCGGAGGACGCGCTCAACCGGGTGGCCACGGAGAGCGGGGGATCGGAACGAGCGCTCGTCGTGGCCTGCGATGTCAACGATGTCGCCAAGCTCGCCTCCCTGGTGACCGATGCCGAGCGGCGGTTCGGGTCCCTGCACATCCTGATCAACAACGCGGGATACAATGCGAGGGGGGCTGTAGAAACCGTCCCCGTGGACGAGCTCTTGCGTGTCGTGGACGTCAACCTGCGCGCGCCGATTGCGCTCTGCCGCCTGGCCCTCCCTGCGCTCCGCCGCGCAGGCGGGGGAGCAATCGTGAACGTCGCGTCGCTCGCGGGGAAGATGCCTTTGCCTGATGAGGCGGCCTACTCGGCGGCAAAATTCGGCTTGCGGGCCTTTTCCTTCGCCCTGGCCGAGGAGCTCCGGGGCAGCAATATCAGCGTGTCGGTCGTCTCGCCGGGTCCGGTGAAGACGCCGTTCATTTTTTCGCAGCCCGAGTCTGTTCCCGACATCGTCTTCTCGCAGCCGATGAGCACCGCCGAGGAGGTGGCACGCGTCATCGCGGACTGCGCCCAGCGCGGCCAGAGGGAGCGCTCCATGTCTCCCCTCTCAGGATATTTGACAACGCTGGGCTACCTGCTGCCTAGCGCGTCGCGAGTGTTACGGCCCTGGTTCGAGCGACTGGGTCGTCGGAGGAAGAAACGCTATGCCTGGCCATGAGAGGACTGAGCCGCGCGGAACTTGGTGGCTGATGCGACTGGGGATCGCGGCCGCGTTGGCGGTGATCGTCTTCGTAGCGGTCGGCGCCCTGCTCGAGCGCGGGCTGGCCAAGCTCAAGCACACGGTTGAAGACCGGGCTGTGAAGTCGGAGTGAGGATCAGGTGAGCCGCCAGATGCTGTCACGGGAGTACTTCGAGCAAAACACCTTGCAGGTCGCCCGTGGTCTGCTGGGGAAGCGGCTAGTCCGGCGCACCGAGGGAAAATCACTGCGAGGGCGCATCGTTGAGGTCGAAGCCTACGTCGGGTTCAAGGATCGCGCCTCCCATGCGTCCCGCGGCCGGACGGTTCGAACCGACGTGATGTTCGGGCCCGCAGGCGTGGCCTATGTCTACCTCGTCTACGGCATGCACTACTGCTTTAACATCGTGACCGAACGCGAAGGGTATCCCGCCGCCGTGCTCGTCAGGGCGGTCGAGCATGCCACAGGCCTCATCGATGGTCCGGGGCGGGTCTGCCGACTGTTCCAGATCGATCGCGCACTGAACGGGGCGGATCTGACGCGGGGCCGCCATCTGTGGGTGGAGGACTCCGGCGACATCGTCACGGGCAGGGAGATCGCCAAGCTCCCCAGAGTCGGCGTGGATTATGCGGGCGAGTGGGCGACGAAGCCGTGGCGGTTTCGGCTCAAGGCCTTTGTGAAGGCGCGCGGAGGCGCATCGAAGCGTCGAGCAGGCAGATAGCGGCAGGGGGTGCGCTGCTGGAAAGAAAAAAAGCGGGGGAGCCTTTGCCGGCTCCCCCGCTTTTTTTTCGTCGGTCCTGCTCGATTCGGACGGGTCGGGCAATCGAGCCCTTACTTCATGCGGGTCGCTTCTTTCACTGGCGGATTAATCTGGATGTCCGGGCCGGACACCTGTGGCAAGCGGCCCGCGCCCATTTTCTTCTGGATTCGGTTGTTATTGGGGTCCTGAAGGCTCTGTGAGGCGGTCTCCGTCGACGCGATGGTCGAGCTGCTGATCGCTGAGGCACCCGTCGCATCCGCGGCCGTCTGACCCTCATCATTCGCGAGAGACTGGCCCGTGACCGGGCTCGTGGGCTTGCCGATCGGGTATCCAGGGTGCTTGGGCAGCATGGCCGGGTTTGCGAATGCGAACGATACCAGGCAGACAACCGCCAGAGCAACGATAGCAGTGCTGATCAATCCCTTCATAACGGTCACTCCTTTTTAGAATAGGTTTATAGAGGACACCGACAAATTCGCAAACAATTGGCCGCTTACAGCGCGCGCATCTTATCTGCCTCTGGAAGGTCTGTCAAGGGGAAGGTACGGGCGGATGGGCGCGAACGGGTTGAAATTTGTCTGCAAAGTCAACGCCATTGAGCCCGTGGCGGAGAACGGGAGCTGTGCTCACCGGGCGCGGCGCGTACGCCGTCCTCGCCCCCGGAAGCGGTGGGGCCGTCGGGCGCCGCCCGAGGCCGGAATTCGGATGGTCACGGCGGTGCCCTGGTCGGGCTCACTCGTGATGGCGATGTGGCCGTGGTGTTCCTCGACGAGTTTCTTGACCGTGGCCAATCCGAGCCCCGTGCCGCTTCGCTTTGTCGTGAAGTAGGGCTCAAAGACTTTGTCCACGAGCTCGGGGGGGATGGGGACCCCGTCGTTCTTGATGAGGATCTGCACGTCCTGGTTGCGCCCCGCCCGGTGCATGGAGATGTGGATGTCGAGATGACCACCGGGAGACATCGCCTCCAGCGCGTTCTTGAAAATGCTCAGAAATGCGCCCTGGATCTTGGCATCGTCGATCCGGGCCGGACGCACATTTTGCGCGTAGTCCTTTCGCACGGTGATGCGATTGATCTCGAGATCGGTTGCGACCAGCGTCAGCGCATTTTCAATGATGTCGGGAAGCCGACAAAGCCGGCGCTTGAGCTCGAGCGGTTTGGTGAAGTCGAGGATCTCATTGAGAATCGTCTCAACCCTGATGAGGTCCCGCATGGCACCCTCGACACGAACCTGCGGGTCGAAGTCCAAAATCCCCTCCCCGGTCAGGTCCTCCAACTGCGCACGGATCGAGGCCAACGGCTCACGCACCTCGGCGGCCAGAAACGCACCGAGCTCCGCCAAGGCCGCCTGCCGCTCCTGCTTTCTGATGTAGGGCTCGGTGGCGGTCTGGACCGCGGGCTCGGCCGCGGCTTTCCTGTCCTCGCCCGGCGAGGGCGGTTGCGGGGTCGCCGGCTGCTGAACGACGTCTGCCAGCTTCTCCAGGACGGGCTCCAGGGTCCTCGCATCGGCCGGCGCGTATTGGGCGTCGCCCTTCGAGGCCAGAGTGATCGTGCCGCCGACTTGACCGCGCACGAAAAAGGGCACCACCAGGGTCGACCGGTAGTGGTCTTTGTACAGCGGCTTGTGGTCCAGGAAGCGCCCTTGCGTCGAGGCGAGGTCATGATCGACCCGGGGCTTGCGATGGCGCACCACCCAGCCGGAGGCCGATTCGTCGAGGCCGAGGCGCTGTCCCGGCTTGATCGCCTTCTTGGGGTCTCCTTTCAGATCGCCGGCGATACCCAGGACCTCGACCGCGCCCGCGATTGGATCGTACGAAGCGGCCCAGGCCCGCTCAAAGCGCAGCAGTGACGCGGCATCCTCCAGCGTCTTGACGACCCCCTCCTGCATCTGTGGGGTCGCGACCGACGCCGGCGCTGCAGCCTGGCCCCCGCCGGGCACGGCGCCGGCGGACGGCTCGTCCAAGACCCAGGCACGGCCGAGGAGGAAGCCTCCGTCAAACAACGCCGCGCGCTCGAGTGCTCCACTGATGTCCTCCGCCGCGCTCTCGACCTGCCCGCGCTCCTTCTTGGAGATCGCGGCACCTTCGCGCCGTCCCACGACCAACAGGCCATAGAGGCGCCGACGGTGGCGGAGCGGGATTGCGAAGAGCGACTTCGCGCTCGGGGTGATCAGACGCAGGCGCATGCTCTGCGGCGTCTCCGTGCCACCACCTGAAGAGCCGCGTTCCCCGAGGTCGTGGATCGACACGCTTCGGAGAATCGCCCGAGCCTCGCGCGGCGAAAAGCCGCGGTACAGTTTCATGATCAAGGGCCCCTCCTCGCGCTCGGCCATGGCGACCAGTGCCGCGTCGACACCAAGGTCGTTCAGGGTTTGGGTGAGCGTGCGCTGAAGGGTCGTCTGCTTGGCTTGTGACGACGTTGCGGGCTTGCTCGTGCGGGGCTGCTGGGCGACCTCTGGCATGGGCGTTGGACCTCCTACGGTGCGCGGCATTCTAGCAGCGCAGGGCTCGGGTTTCAAATCATCCGGCCATTCGTTGATGGGTCGGCGGGTCGCTCAGTCCGGGTTGACGATGCGCGGCGGGCGCCGGCGGTGGACGACGACCTCCACCCGGCCGCGCTCGGACACCCAGAGGTTCAGGATGCCGCTGGCCACGCTGATAATCAGCGCCCCCAGGACCGCGGGCCAGAAGCCGCTGACGACGAATCCTTTCACGAGCCAGCCCACGAGCGAGAGCAGCAACGCGTTGATCACCACCATAAAGAGGCCGAGGGTGAACACGATCAGGGGAAGAGACAGCAGGTAGAGAAGCGGGCGCAGGAGCGCGTTGAGAAATGCCAGGACGAGCACAGCGGCGATGCCCGCCCCGAGGCTCGATACCTCGATACCGGGCACGATCGAGGTGGCCAGAAAGACCGCGACAGCGGTCACGGTGAAGCGGATGAGAAGGCCTCTCATCGCAAAAGAATCCAGGGTGAGCCCCCCCGCCGGCGCTCGTGGCAGGGGTCAGGGGTCAGAGGCAAGGGGTAAAGAGAATTGGGTTCGAGTCGATGCATCTCTCGGCCAAACAAATGGTATGTCAGGAGCGTGGTATCAGGATTGGACGGTCAGGTCGACGGACTCCTGGCGTTTGTTGACCTTGTCGTTGGGGTCGTAGTCCGCGACAAAGACCTTCTCGGCTGCGCCGGCCGCGACCTTCACCTTGGTGCCGGCATCCTCGTTGTGCATGTGGAGGAAGATCTCGTAATAGCCTTCGGCGTTGGTTTTCGCTTTGGAGCCGTGACCGTGGTCCTTGAGCGGCATGGCCATGACCTCAACCCCGGGGGCGGGCTTGCCGGTGGCGTCCCTCACGTATCCATAGACCGTGAACCCGTGCTCGACCTTGGACTTGACGAAGACCGGACGCGGCGTCTCAACCTCAGGATTTTTGAGCGTGCTTAGATAGGCCCCCAAGGCGTTGAGCTCGTCCTCCATCATGAGATCCCGGTATTTATCCGGCATCCGTCCCTTCTTATGATCCTCCTCGAAGCCCTCGGCGTAGAGATAGGTCGGGTCGATGATCTTTCTCTTAATGTCGCTGATCGTCAGCAGGTTGCCGATATTGTCGAGGGCGGGTCCCCTCTTCTTCACGCTGCCCTTCCCGCCGATTTTGTGGCAGTTGTAGCATTCGTAAAGATCGTAGACCTCACGGCCCTGCTGAACAAGGGTCATCTTCCCTCCCGTCACTTCGCCGTCTTGAAGGACCGTGGTCCTGGCGAGGGCCGGTGCGGCCCTCTCCAGCCTCGCCATCAAGACGTCGACCTTCTTCTCCAACTGCTCGGCGCGTTGCAGAAGCTCGTCGGTCTGATCTCTCTGCTTGACATACCGCTCATACCGGGGCCCGAGAATCTTGTCGATTTTCCCCTTCTCATCCGAGGGATCGTACTGGGGCCAGAGCGACGCTCCACCGATATAGAGGCCTGAAAGCAGGACGTAAAACACGATCAGGCTGACCACGGCTTTGGCACCGCTCATGGGCCTCATGGGCGGAGCCTCGAGCAACATGAAGACCACTGCGCCGAGCATGGCATAGGCGAAGAACATGGCCTGGAAGACGAAGGGGAACTCCAACGTCCTGGCGGCTATGGCCAGCAGCACCCCCACCACGAGGCCGACGACGCCCTTGATCAAGATGTTTTTTGTCAGGCTCGGCTGTGTCGCCATAACTCTTCTCCCGCACGAGGCCGACTCACACCCAGCTCTAT
>JBFISJ010000040.1:0-16640 GCA_041608595.1 Nitrospiraceae bacterium | reverse complement strand
TGCGCCCCGGCAACGAGGTCAAAATAGGTGTCGCCTGCGGGCCGAAGCGGATCGCGGCGAACTTGCTCCGCGACGAAGGGCATCGACACGGGAAGGCGGTAATTGGCGAGCACCAGATGGAGCCGAGCCCCCTCGGCGTAGAATCCACCCGAGGTTATTTCGTTCAACCCGGTTTCGGTGGCGCGGCTGAGGTAGAAGAGTACCCATTCATCCGGCCTCGCTTCGGAAAACGCCGTTGTGAGCTGCCGGGCCAGATACGCTCTTTCATCGTCGCGGAAAGCCGGGCTCGGACCAGCATCGCGCGCGCCGATCTGGATGATCCAATTGCGGCGTTGAATCTGCACGCGGTTGAGGACGCGATGCCATTGCGCCTCGGTGAGCCGGAAGGGGTGTGCGAATCGGAATGCAGCCCCGTCCTGTCCATATCCATATCGAGCTTCGAGCGTGACCGCGCGAGCCGGGCCCTCGTGAACGGGGCGCGTATGCTGAATCGGTGCCGCGCAGCCCGCCAGGATGCAGACAGCGAGGAAAACTGTGGCGATCCGCCAGCACCTCGGCTCTGGCGGTTGCTCTTCCGGTGTCCCAAGACCCAGTTCGGCTGTGCACAGGCTGGTCAAACCTGGGTCGATCGGTTGTTGAGACCGGTCCTTCGCCTCACGCATGATAGATGCATTGCTTAGCTGAATTGAGCCCGATGGGCTGTGAAGTAGCTTACAGGTGCTCTGCGTCGTGACAGGGTCCACAAGGCAACGAGGTCTTTGTGCAGAGACGAGCGGGTTGCACGTGGCCGACTGGACAGGGCGCAGCGACAGTTTCGGAGGCCAAGCCCGACGGGACATCGTCCCGTGCACGCCCTGGCCGACGCGACCATGCCAAGAGAGAGGAGCTGCCGCTCCGATAACGTCCAGACCTGGTTGCACGGTTGTCATATGTAGGGCGAACTAATTAGGTTCGAGCAAGGAGGCCCATTATATAAGTATTTTGTAAAGATTAAACCCCTAAAAAAAGAGGCCCCCTGCTTTGGGTGGGTCCGAATCTTTGTTTCAGGAGTACAGGTGGCACCAGACCAGCTGGGTGCCCTGGGGGTGGTCGATCTGGATGAGCGGGGGGTCCTGCTTGCAGACGTCCATGACCTTGGGGCAGCGGGACTGGAAGCGACAGCCCGGCGGCGGATTGAGCGGGGACGGGACGTCCCCGGACAGTATCACGCGGTCACGCTGGACCGACGGGTCGGCGATGGGGTTTGCCGAGAGGAGCGCTTGAGTGTAGGGATGCTTCGCGTCCTTGAACAAGACCTCGGCCGGGGCTACCTCGGCGAGTTTTCCGAGATACATCACGGCAATGCGGTCGGCTAGGTACTCGACGACGTTCAGGTCATGGGAAATGAACAAGTACGAAAGGTGGTATTCCTCCTGGAGATCCTGCAGCAGGTTGAGGATCTGGGCCTGAATCGAGACGTCCAGGGCCGAGACGGCCTCATCGCAGACGATGAATTTCGGGTCCAGCGCCAGGGCGCGCGCGATGCCGATGCGCTGCCGTTGACCTCCGGAGAACTCGTGCGGATAGCGCGAGCGGTGCTCCGCTGCCAGGCCCACGCGCTCGAGCAGGCGGCTGACCCGCCCATCCAGCTCCGTACCGTTGGCAATGCCATGCACGCGTATCGGCTCCCCGATGATGGCCCCGACAGTCATGCGCGGATTGAGGGAGCTGAAGGGGTCCTGAAAGATGATCTGCATCTGACGCCTTACTGCGCGCAACTGCTTGGGCGGGAGCTGAAACACATCCTGTCTCTCGAACAAGGTCTGCCCCGCGGTGGGTTCCATGAGTCGGAGGATCGTGCGCCCCACGGTCGACTTGCCGCAGCCGGACTCGCCGACCAGTCCGAACGTCTCCCCGTTCTTGATGTCGAACGAAACGTCGTCGACGGCTTTCACCCAAGCCGAGATGCGGGAAAACACCCCGCTCCGCACGGGAAAGTACTTTTTGAGATTTCGGACGTCGACCAGCGGATACTCGTTGGAGTTGTGAGTGGCGCTCATTGGCTGACGGAGGGTTGCCCGTGGAGGGGTTTGAGGAGCCAGCACAGCGCGTTGTGGCCCCGCTCGACCTCGACGTCCGGCGGTTCCCGGTCGGCGCAATAATCCAGCACCTCGGGGCAGCGCGTGGCGAAATGGCACCCCTTGGGATACAGGAGAGGCGACGGCACCGTGCCCTCAATGACCTCGAGACGCGTGTGCCGCATCCCCGGCCTGGGGATCGATCGCATGAGCGCACGCGTGTAAGGATGAGACGGATTGGCAAAGAGCTGCTTTACGGAGGCGCACTCCGCGACCCGGCTGGCGTACATGACGATGACATCCTGCGCGAACTGCGCGACGACGCCGAGGTTGTGGCTGATCAGCAGGACGGCCAGGCCCATCTCCTCCTGGATGGCCTTCAACAGCTCCAGGATCTGTGCTTGGATGGTCACGTCCAACGCGGTCGTCGGCTCGTCGGCGATCAGGAGATCCGGCTTGCAGGCCAGGGCCATCGCGATCATCACACGCTGCTTCATCCCGCCGGACATCTCATGGGGGTACTGATCGATCCGCCGCTCCGGCGACGGGATCCCGACTTTGTTCAGGATGCCAATGACCTGCTCACGGGTTTGCTCGGGGCTGAGATGCTCATGGACCCGCAGCACTTCGCCGATCTGATCCCCGATGGTAAAGACCGGATTCAAGGAGGTCATCGGTTCCTGAAAGACCATCCCGATCTCCTTGCCCCTGATCTCCCGCATCTCTTCTTCCGGAAGTGTCACGAGGTCACGGCCCCGAAAGAGGATCTGCCCGTTGGTGATGCGTCCCGGATGGCTGATGAGGCGCATGATGGACAGGGCCGTCACGGATTTGCCGCAGCCCGACTCGCCGACGAGGGCCACCGTTTGCCCCTGGTCCACGGAAAAGCTCACGTCCTCCACGGCGCGCACTTCCCCCTTATCGGTAAAGAATGACGTCGAGAGCTGGTTGACTGCAAGCAACGGCATAGATCGTTTCTGGAGCTAGCGCCCCCGCAGCTTTGGGTTCAGCGCCTCACGCATGCCCTCCCCGACCAGATTGAACGCCAGAACCACGACGAAAATGGCCATGCCGGGAATGAAAAAGAGCCACGGCGCATCGAAAATAAAGCCCTTCCCGTCGGAAAGGATGTTGCCCCAGGTCGCATCTGGGGGTGGCACGCCGAATCCAAGAAAGCTGAGCGCACTTTCCGTCAGAATGGCGCTGGCGACGCCGATGGTCGCGGAGACGAGCACCGGGGCGATGGCGTTGGGCACCATGTGCCGGAAGATGATTCGTCGCTGGGGAAGACCGAGTGCCTCCGCTGCCACGACGAAATCCTGGTTTCGGAGGGACAGAAACTCGGCTCGAACAAACAACGCCGTGCCCATCCACGAGGTGAGGCCGATGATGATCATGATTGTATAGATGCTCGGTGGCAACAGCGCGATGGCGGTGAGCAGAATAAAGAAAGTGGGAAAGCAGAGCATCATCTCGATGACACCGACGATCATGGCATCCACAGTGAGGAACCCGACCTTCAGGTTGCCATAGTACCCCGCGAGACCTCCCGCGACGATACCGATGAACACCGAAATGCCCACGGCTACAAAGCCGATCGTCAGTGAGACGAAGGACCCTTGCAGCATTCGCGCGAACACATCCCGACCCAGCTCGTCTGTCCCGAGGAGGTACACACCGAGGACCGGCAAGTCACCTTCTGGAATCAGCTGCTCCGATGGCCCCGACATGGGCGGTAAGAATTTGTCGGGGAGGCGGACGACCTCAGGATTGAAGACGACGACCCATTCGGTCAGCACTTTGGCTGCCATCGCCGCGACAAGCAACAGGCAGAGTACGAACAGGCCCACCATGGCGAGTCGGTCCTTCCGGAAAATATTCCAGAATTCCATCCACGGCGTCTCCGGCGGCGGCAATGCATCCGCTCCCTGGCCACGTGCAATTGTTCGGGCGGCGTCATTCATTTCAGTCGACTCTCTTTCCTTTTGCCTTACGGCTCCCGCCTTCGCCAAGGCTTCGGCGGGCAAGCACGTCTCATGATCCTCCGATCACTGTAGCCGAATCCGTGGATCGACAACTGCGTACAAGATTTCTGAAACCAGTCTGCCGGCAAGCGTTAAGACGGCAGCCATGAAATTCAGGGTCAGAATGACGGGAAAGTCGCGCGCCAAAATCGCCTCGTAGCCAAGGCGGCCCAATCCCGGCCAGGCGAAGATCTGCTCGAAAATGACCGAGCCGCCGATCAGTGCGGGGAGAAGAAATCCCAGCATCGTGACGAAGGGGAGCAGCGCATTGCGCAGCGCGTGGCGATAGATCACCGTATCCTCTTCGAGCCCTTTCGCCCGCGCCGTCCGGACGTAATCCTGGTTGATGACTTCCAGCATCTGGGAACGGACATAGCGGGACAAGATCGCGATGCCCCCGACCGCCGACATCAGCGAGGGAATCACCAAGTGCCATAATCGATCCATCCACCGGAACGCAGAGTGGGCCTGCTCGGTCCCGAATGTACGCATCCCGATGACGGGGACCTGAAATGTCTCCACGACCCAGAGAATCATGATGTAGGAAAGAAAGAAGCCCGGAATGGAGATCAAGGCGTAGGCCACGAAGGTACTGGACCGGTCGTACCATGAGTTGCGGTGAATCGAGGCCTGCACGCCGACGGGAAAGGACAGGGTCCAGATGATCAGGGTCGCGCAAATGAAGAGCGGTAACGAGTTCAAGAAACGTCTCCAAATTTTCGGCAGCACGGGCTGGCTGTCCTTGAACGACTTCAGCTCACCCGTAAACAAATCCTTCATCCAGTAGGCATACTGCATGTACAAGGGGTCATCGAGGTGAAATGCCGCCCGGATCTTAGCAATGTCCTCCGGCTTCATGCGGGGGTTGGCGGGATCAACCTCGCTGGGCTCGCCGGGCGCGAGGTGAATGAAGGTGTGGGCGACGATAGAGATGAGGATCAGCAGAACCAGCCGTTGAAGCACCTGTCTCGCGATGAAGGACCACATGACGTTCTAGAAGTTTGGTGTGAGCTCGAGCTTGCGCCACTTGTTGAAATGAAAGAAGAGGTTGCCGCTCTTGGTCGGCTGGATTTTCTGGAATTGTTCCTCGTCCTCCTCTGAACGCGTCACCATCACGATCTTTTTGTCGAGGACAGCCGTCGAGAGCGGTGCGTACAGGAACGTGTAGGGCTGGTCCTCGGCAATGAGCTCGTGCAGACGGTGGGCGTACTCCCGCTGCCGATCGGGGTCGTATTCTCTGCGAATGCGAACAATCAGCTTGTCCGCCTCGGGATTCTTATACCCCACAAAGTTCAGCCGCTGTGGTCCTGACTGACTCGAATGCCAGATCTGGTAAAGGTCGGGATCGATGCCCATGCTCCAGCCCAGCACCAGGGCATCAAACTGCCCGGTGTTGACGAAGTCCTGAAGGAAAACGGCCCATTCGAAATATTGCGTGTTGCACTTGATGCCAATTTTCTTCCACTCGTTCTGTGCAATGGTCATGATGTTCTTGCGCAGCGGGTTGCCGCTGTTGGTGATCAGATTGAACTCGAAGATCTTTCCGTCCTTCTCCAGCCAGCCGTCGCCATTCCGTTTCCATCCAAGGTCGCGCAGTATGTGAAGTGCCCCCTGGGGATCATACTGAAGCGGGGGCACCGTGTGATCGTACCATTCGGTGTTCTTGGGATAGGGACCGGTCGTCCGTTCCCCCTGCCCGTATAAGATGTACTCGATGAACTCGTTCACGTTGATGGCCATCCCCAGCGCGCGGCGGACTCGCGGGTCTGCAAACAGAGGACGACGGATGTTGTAGCCGATGTAGGTATAGGCGCGCGCCAGCGTCGAGAAGGACTGGTATGTCTGATCGTTCCGGTACCGGGCGACCTGGTGCGGCATGGCGCCGTAGTAATCCACCGCCCCGGCGAGGAACTCCACCTCCTGTGTCAGGAGGTCCGGGATGATGCGCATATAATAGTCGTGGTATTCCGGCGGGCCGTCCCAGTAGGCGTCGTTTCGGACGAGATGGATGAACTCATCCGTCTGCCATTCCACGAACTGGAACGGACCTGTGCCGATGGGGTGTCGGTTGAACCGGCTGTCGCGCATGCCAAAGGTCCTTCCGGCCTCCTCCGAAAGGCCGCGCGCTTTCGTTTCCCGTTGGAGCGCCTCCGGATTCAGAAGATGCTCCGGGAGCATCCCCATGCCCCAGGCATTGATGGCCGGCGAGAAGAGCCGCTTGTACACGACCCGAACCGTGAATCGATCGAGAATCTCAATGCGACCAACAGGCTCGAAATCGGACGTACGAGGCGACAGGTTCTTGGGGTTCATGATGGCCTCGTAGGTAAACTTCACGTCGCCGGCGTCGAACTCGTGCCCATCGTGGAACAGAACCCCTCGCCGGAGCTGAAACAAAATAATCGGATTGTGTTCTTCGACGGGGAGCAGGTCCGGAAACCGCGCACGTACCTGTTCCTGGGCCTCCTTGGGCTGATTCCCCTCTATGATGATGAAGCGTTGATATGGAAAATCATCGGCATAATGCTTGCCGATCACGGGTTCAAGCTTGGTGAACAGATCTTGGTCGACCTTTCGGAGAGTCATGGCCACACGCTCGGGGACGCGGATGGTGACCGGGACCTCGATGACCGAAGGTGGCCCATCTGCCGGTTTGACCCGTACCGAAAGCCGCTCCTCGCGCGTCATGGCCGGGCGGAGCTCCACACACTGCACCAGATCGGAAAGATCATCCAGTGCGCCGGATTCGAGCGCTCCACGGATCCGGGTCTCGAGAGCCCGTCCGGACACAGCCCTTCCGTCGGGAAACTGCTTGGAAGGATGGACAAGGAGATACGCCTCCTCCGTAATGGTCCAGTCCGTGGCCAGCCGGGGACGGAGCTTAAGATTTTCATCGAAGTCGAGGAGCCCGTCGAAGGTGAGGGCAACAATTTGTGAGCTGGAGCTGTCTGCGTTGAGAATGGGGTTCAGGATCTTGGCGTCCCCGATGGACCCCTCAATGTAGGTCCGCAGTCGGTCCGGGTTGCCAACCGCCTGGGTCTCGTATGTGGGGACCCAAAGGTAGGACTGCAATAGGACGACCGAAAGAACGAGGGGCGCGAGGATGAGGAGCCGTTTGACTAGCATGTCACCGGTTAATGGTCAGAGAAGCCGGGGAGGCGCCGGGCTGGTTGTCCGCTGCCTCGAACGACCAAGCCGGACCGCGATGTTGCGAGACAGACTCACATCGCCGGAGACGAGGCCTGCTCCTCCGCGTGGTAGGAGCTTCTAACCAGCGGGCCGGATTCGACGTGGCTGAAGCCGAGCGCCATCCCCTCCTCCTTCAACATGGCGAACTCGTCGGGTGTGTAGAATCGGGCGACCGGCAGGTGCTGCTTGGTGGGTTGCAGATATTGCCCGATGGTCATGATGTCGCAGTCGACCCGCCTCAAGTCCCGCATCACCGCTCGTGCTTCGTCGAGGGTCTCCCCCATCCCGACGATCAAGCCCGACTTGGTCCTGGCGCCGAAGCGCTTCGCCCGATCCAGCAGCTCGATCGACCGCTGGTATTTGCCCTGGGGTCGGATCGACGGGAACAGGCGCCGGACGGTCTCGATGTTGTGATTGAGGATCTCGGGATGCTCGTCGACCACGGCCCGCAGCGCCGCCTCATTGCCTTCGAAGTCGGGAATCAGCACCTCGATGGTGCACGTCGGAAGGCGCCGCCGGATCTCGCGGATGGTCTCGGCGAAGATGGAGGCGCCGCCGTCGTCGAGCTCGTCGCGATTCGGGGAGGTGATAACGGCATGGCGCAGGCCGAGCGCCTGGACCGCCTCGGCGACGCGGACCGGTTCGTCGAGATCGAGCGCCTGGGGGCGTCCGGTCGTCACGGAGCAGTAATGGCACCGCCGCGTACAGATGTCCCCGAGGATGAGAAAGGTGGCCGTGCGGTTGTTCCAGCACTCCCAGACGTTGGGGCAGCGGGCCTCCTCGCAGATCGTGTGGAGGCCGAGGCGGTCCATGGTGCGCCTGATGTCCTGGTAGTCGGGGCCCTGCCTCAGCGTCACCTTGAACCAGGGGGGCAGTCGGAGCCGTCGGCCGCCATCGGCGGAGACCGGGGACTCGGGACGCCGGAGACTGTCGGGCGGGATCAGGCTCATCATGGACCCTCGTTGTGCGGGCTCACTTCTCTAGGACCAGCTCCAGCGGATGCTCAAGTATCCGTTTAACTTCCTTCAAGAACACAGCGGCCTGGAGGCCGTCCAGGGCGCGATGATCACAGGACAGGGTGACCCGCATCCGTCGGCCCAGCCTGACCCGTGAGCCGCTGACCACCGGCTCCTCGCGGATGGAGCCGACGGCCAGGGCCGCCGCTTCGGGAGGCGTCAGCACGGCGATGAAGCTGTCCACGTCGTACATGCCCAGATTAGACACTGAAAAGGTCGAGCCCGTGTATTCCTCCGGCGCCAACTGGCGCTTCCGCGCCCGTTCGGCCAGCCGCTTCGTCTCGGTGACAATCTGTCCAAGCGATTTGCCTTCGCAATCGCGGATCACCGGCGTGATCAGGCCGTCGTCCAGCCCGACCGCCATGCCCAGGTCGATGCGCCCGTGCTGCCGGAGGACGTCGCCGGCGTAGGAGACGTTGATCTCGGGATGCTTCCGGAGCGCCAATGCCACGGCCTTCAGAATCAGATCGGTCACGCTGGGATGCTCGGTGCGTGCCTGCTTGTATTGCTGCCGAAACCGCACGGCTTCGCCCATGTCGATGTCGCTCGTGACGTAGAAATGCGGGACGGGCGCCTTGCTGGACGTCGTCGTCCTGGCGATGGCCTTCCGCATCTGGCTGAGCGGCTTTTCCGTCGCCGCCCGCGGGCGCTCTGTGATGGCCGGCTTGGCCGCCAGCACATCCTGCTCGACGATGCGGCCTCCGGGCCCCGAGGCTTTGACTGTCGAGAGGTCGATCCCGCGCTCGCGCGCGAGCGCCTTGGCGCGGGGCGAAACCTTGATTTCACCCCGCTCTCCGATCTCCGTTTCCTTGACGGGTTCCGCCTTTGTCGCGTCCTTCTTCGTCGGAGGTTCTTTCGCGGCAACTGATTTCGTTTCGACCGCCGCCGCCGGCTTGGGGGTGGCCTTTGCGCCACCCGTCTCCGGAGTCGCCGCGCTGGCGGTCTCGGACATGGCGTCCCCGATGTCCTCATCCGGCTCGCCGATCACGGCGATCAGCGCTCCGGAGGGCACCGTCTCCCCTTCCTTGACGAGCAGCTTGCGCAGCACGCCGGAGGCAAAGGCTTCCAAATCCATGACCGCCTTGTCGGTCTCGATCTCCGCCAGGACATCTCCGGCCGAGACCTTGTCGCCCTCCGCCCGCTTCCATTTGAGGACGACGCCTTCTTCCATCGTATCCGTCAGCTTGGGCATCACGACGCGGCTGGCCATCTCTCTACTCCCGGGCGCTTCTGCGAGACATCACCACACTGTTCACTCTACCGGAGGCACCGACCATCCGCAAGCTGAACTCGCCCCCACCTCTCCTCTCCGTTTCCAAACGGCGGGCGGAAGGGCGGGCCCTTCGACTCGGCCCATGACAGGGTTTCGCTCAGGACACGCGTGGCCCCCGCGCCGATGCGGCTTCCGTCCCCTTGCAACGCAACGCATCATTTCCTGAACCACCCCCTGACCTTGCCCAGCAGCGCCCCCACCCCCCGGGGTTGCGGCGGCGGGTCCGGGTACTCGACCCACGGCTCCTGACTGCCCAAGTATTCCTCCCCCTTGAAGCTCATGCGACTGCGTATCTGCCGGTATCCGCGCGCATGGAGCGCATGCACGAGATGGACGACGGCGCCACCGGGTGTCTCGGACGACTGGCCAGCCACGAGCGTGCGCTCGTACTGCAGTCGGGCCACATAGCCCTGATCGTCCGGGACCAGGTCGGCGATGCGACTGAAGCCGCGCTCCCGATCATCGAGCCCGGCCAATTCGTGGCGTTCCTGTGCACTCACGACTTTCGTTGCGCCGAGGTCACGGTGACCTCAGGGTTCGTTGGCGCGAAACACTGCCAGCAGGTCACTGAGCGCGATCGTCTTGTTCTGCAGCACCGCGCGCTCGCCCTGGATCTCGTCGCGGGCTTTCCCCGCTGCGGCCTTCCCGCGCAGGCAGGCGGCGCCGAGCTCGAGGACGTGGTTACACTCGCGCTCGACTTTCGCCTGAACCACGGGGTTGACGGAAAGAATCTTGAGCATGCTGTCTTTGGTTTCGGACAGATGTTTTTGCAGCTCTTCTTCGGGCAACGTCTCACGTGCGGACTCGTTGAGGCAGCGATCCAGATATTGGGCGAGGAAGACATAGAGGCGAACAAGGGTCTCCGTGATCTCGATATGACGCGGGTTGGATGGTGCGGACATCAGGATCTCCTTCGCTGGTTCGGGAAGAATCGAATTAGCGCGGCTTGACCACGGACCGAACGGCCGACACGATGCGCGGCCTGTCGGGAATGGCCAGGTCCTCGAGTGGGCGCGTGTACGGGATGGGCACGTCTTCGCCGGTGACGCGCACGATCGGCGCGTCCAGATAATCGAAGCCGGTGGAATAGACGCTCTCGGCGATCTGGGCGCCCAGCCCGGCGAACGACCATCCCTCCTCGACGATGACGAGCCGGCCTGTCTTCTTGACCGAGCCGACGATCGTCTCCACGTCCAGCGGCTTGAGCGTCCGAGGGTCGATGACCTCCGCGTCGATCCCGTCCTTCGCCAGGTCGTTCGCGGCTTCCAGCGCGAGGAGCAGCATCTTGGAGTACGCGATGATGGTGACGTCCCGGCCGGGCCGCTTCACGTCGGCCTGTCCGATCGGGATCGTAAACTCCCCCTCCGCCATGTCCCCCTTCGTGCCGTAAAGCAACTGCGCCTCGATGAAGATGACGGGGTTCGGATCGCGGACGGCGCTCTTCAACAGCCCCTTGGCGTCGTGCGGCGTCGCCGGCGCGATCACCTTGAGGCCGGGCACGTGGCAGAACCAGGCCTCCAGGCTCTGTGAGTGCTGGGCCGCCAGTTGGTGTGCGGCGCTGCCCGGACCACGAATGACCATCGGGACCGACAGTTGTCCCCCAGACATGTACCGCACCTTGGCCGCGTTGTTGACGATCTGATCCATGGCCAGGATGCCGAAATTGAACGTCATCAGCTCGACGATCGGCCGCAGCCCCGCCATCGCCGCTCCGACGGCCAATCCGGTGAATCCCGCCTCGGTGATGGGTGTGTCGAGCACGCGGCGCGTCCCGAACTCTTCGATGAACCCCTTGCTGACCTTGAAGGCCCCCTGGTAATGCCCGACTTCCTCCCCGATCAGAAATACGCGCTCGTCCCGCCGCATCTCCTCGCGCATGGCCTGATTGAGCGCGTCCCTGTAAGTGACGGTCATGATGGGTCATCCTCGATCAGCACGTCTTCGTGCAGGGCCTGCGGCTTCGGGAACGGGCTCTCGTCGGCGAAGCGGACCGCCTTGGCGACGGTCGTGCCGACCTCTCGCTCGATGTTCTTGAAGTCCTCGTCCTTCCCCAGCCCCTTTTCACGTATCAGATTCTGCAGCCGGACGAGCGGATCGCGGCCGCGCTCGTGCTCGACCTCTTCCTTGGTGCGGTAATGCCCGTGGGCGGGGTCCGCCATGGAGTGGCCCATGAACCGATAGGTATCCGCGTCGACGAAGTGCGGGCCGCCTCCCCGACGGACATTCGTAATGACGTCCCGCATCAAGTTGCGCACCGCAAGAACGTCCATCCCGTCCACCTGCGAGGTCTCAATACCGTAGGATCGCGCCGTCTCGGTGACCTTCGAATACAGCGCGATGCCGCGAGCCGACGGGGTCCCCATGGCGTAGCGATTGTTTTCGCAGATGAAGATCACGGGGAGCTTCCACAGCGCGGCCAGGTTGAGCGCCTCGTGGGCCTGTCCGCTCGGGAGGGCGCCCTCCCCGAAAAACCACAAAACGACCCGATCCCGCTTCTCGTATTGGATCGCGAAGGCCAGGCCGGTGGCAAGCGGAAGATGGCCTCCCACGATGGCATACCCGCCCATGAAGTGGCGGGCCGCGTCGACGAGGTGCATCGATCCACCCTTCCCCTTGCAGAGCCCGGTCGCCTTGCCGAAGAGCTCGGCCATGACCTGACCTGGGTCGGAGCCGCGAGCCAGACAGTGTCCGTGGTCGCGGTACGCGCTGATAAGGTAGTCGTCCGGGTCGGTCGCGGTGACCGCGCCGACGGCGACCGCTTCCTGCCCGATGCAGAGGTGAAGGAATCCAGCGATCTTGGCGAGGGCATACATTTCCGCCGATTTTTCCTCGAATCGGCGGATCAGCAGCATGTGATGGTACAAGGACAGGAGGTCTTCACGCTCCATTGAAGACCATTATGCAGCTTCGACGGGGTCGACTCAAGAAGTCGTGAAATTTAGATCAGCACTTTGATGTCGGAACCCTCGACCTTGACCTCGAATGACTTGACCGACGCGGAGGGGTTGTTGACGCAGCTCCCTGTCTTGACGTTGTATTGCCAGCCGTGCCACGGGCAGCTCACCATGTCGCCTTCGAGCTCCCCCTCTCCCAGCGGCCCTCCGCGATGCACACAGGTGTTGTCGATGGCGTGATAGGTCCCATCGACGTTGAACACCGCGATTGCCTGCCCGTTCACTTCGGCCACCATGCCCGTGCCGGGTCCCACCTGCGCCGTGCTCGCCACCTTGACGAATTCCGCCATCGTTCCTCCTCACCGGTTTATTGTGGCCATGGACTCTGGTTCCGTTCCTCCTCCTGCCTCCCCTGCCCACCCCCAGGACCGGGCGCCTGAGGCGCGCCCTTCATGAGCCCCCGCCCATGGGCTTTTTGATCTTCTTGATCAGGCTGTCGAGGGTGGACTGCGATTTCTCCCCGACCTGCGCCTTCAGCATCTCATCCAGCGCGGCTGCGATCTTTTGGAACGCCAGCGCCTGCGCTGAGCTGGGATCCGCGATCATGATCGGCGTGCCGGCGTCGCCCCCGGTCCGGATGGCGGGATCGATCGGAATCTCGCCGAGGAACGGAATACCTAGCTTCTCCGCCGCTTGCCGGCCTCCGCCATGGGAGAAGATCTCGGTCCTGTGGTTGCAATGGCCGCACACGAAGTAGCTCATGTTCTCGATGATGCCCAGGATAGGCACGTTCACCTTCTGAAACATCATCATGCCTTTCCGGACGTCGTGGAGGGCCACCTCCTGGGGGGTGGTGACCGTGATGGCACCGCGCAGGGGGACCAACTGAGACAAGGTGAGCTGTGCATCGCCCGTACCGGGCGGCAGGTCGATCAGCAGATAGTCCAGTTCACCCCACTCGACGTCGCGGAAGAATTGCTGGATCGCCGTATGGACCATCGGACCGCGCCACACCACGGCTGTGTCCTCCGGGACGAAAAAGCTCATGGAGATGATCTTGATGCCGTGGCCTTCAGCGGGAAGAATCTTCTTGTCGTGTTGCTCCGGCGGTTTGGTGACGCCCAGCATCATGGGCACGTTGGGACCGTAGACGTCGGCGTCGATCAGTCCGACCTTCAATCCCGCGAGGTGCAGAGCCACGGCGAGGTTGACCGCCACCGTGGACTTTCCCACTCCGCCCTTTCCGCTGCTGACGGCAACGATATGTGTCACGCCCGGGAGCAGGTTCTGTCCACCCTGCTCCGCTGCTGGGGCGTGTTGATGTCCCTGTGTGTCCGCCACAATAACGCCTCCCTCTCTGCGAGTGTTCGCTTTCCGCATTATACGTCGGCCCGGGCCGTGAGGCCTACCCCCGGGGGCCAGAATTACCCCAGAATATAACGGGGAACCGACGAGAAAGCGCACCCCTTTTTCTCACAGTGGAAAAGGCGGGGGCAAGGGCCGCGCGGGGAAGGCCGTCAGCGGCTTCGCTGGGGCTGGGAAACGTACAAGTTGGACGCGAGACCGATCTTGGAGAGGACGAAGATCAGCCACTTGGATGGGTCGAAGTTGTACCACTGCGGACCGTTCCGATAGTCCCGCAGGTGCGTGTGATGATAGTTATGGTAGCCCTCGCCGAAGGTCAGCAGCGAGATCCACCAACTGTCACGGCTGCTGTCCTGCTGGCCGTGCGGCTGGCTACCCCAGAGGTGGCAGATGGAGTTGATGCAGAAGGTCGAGTTCAGGACGAGGAACGTCCGCCCGACGCCCGCGAGCATGAAGCAGCTCAGAGCCCCTTGCCAGCCCCCGTAGAGAAGCCCGACCACGAAGGGCAGGGCGAAACCTGAGACGAGGATCGGGATATAGTACCGGTCCTGCCACATGACCACGGGGTCTCGGCGGAGGGTGACCTCGTACTTGTCGAAACGATAGGGTGACTTGAAGAACAGCCAGCCGCAGTGGCTGTGCCAGAATCCCCGCTTGGCGTTGTAGGGGTCTTCTTCAGAGTCGCAGCGGGCATGATGGCGGATATGGTCCGCCGCCCAGACGCGCGCCGAATTCTGAAAGGCCCAGCCTCCTGCAACGAGGAAACACCCCCTGACCCAGTCCGGGCAGTCGAAGCTCCGATGCGCCACGAGCCGATGGTACCCGACCGTGATGCCGAGACCGCTGATGACGTAAAGCACACCCAGCATGATCCAATCGATCATCTGAAAGCCTACGTAATAGCCGTAGGCTGGTACACCGATGATCGCGACGGACGTCATCAGGAGAAAGCACGCGGCGGTGACGTAATCTCTTTTCATGGCCTGCTCGGACAACGCCTTTCCTCCTTTGCATAACCTGAATCCTTCGCCGCCTGACGGCGATTTCTGGCAAAACACTGTGAGGTTACTGGTCATGGCCAAAATTTTCAAGAAAAATCTTCCCCTGGCGGTTCGGGTGTATAATATACATTGTGGAAAAGAAGCAAAATTCGGACGTCATGGACGGAACTGCGGTGAATGTTGGCGAAGGCGAGCTCGAGGCCAACATTCGTCGAATCGGCGGCGCATTCGCCACACAATCGACCGGGCATGTACCCACGGTCTTCAACGCCAAGTGGTGGGCAAGCACCCTCCTCGACTGGTCCATGAAGGACGAGGAGTTCAAGGTGCAGCTCTTTCGCTTCATCGACGTCCTGCCCTCGCTGAAACACGACACGCTGGTGGCCAAGGTCGTCGAGGAGTACTTCGGCGGGGAGGACGCGGCGAAGAGTCCGCTCCACTGGGGCTTGCGGGCGATCTCCGGCACGCGCCTCGGTGCCTTCCTGAGTGCGAAGTCGCTTCGTCACCAGATCCATCAGATGGCGTACACGTTCATTGCGGGGGCGTCCGTCGAGGAGGCCGCGCCCGCGCTGGAAAAGATGTGGAAAACAGGCCGCGGCTTCTCGGTCGACCTGCTGGGCGAGGCGACAGTCAGCGAGCCCGAAGCCGATCACTATCAAACACGTTGCCTGGAGGCCCTCCGTGTGTTGGGCGCGGCCGTTCCTGCCTGGCCGTCCCAGCCCTCGCTAGAGCGGGATCATCTGGGCCCTCTGCCGCGCGTGCAACTTTCCGTGAAGCTGTCCGCGCTCTACTCGCAGATGGACCCCATTGACCCGGAAGGGACCTACGAGGCCATCAGCGCCCGGCTGCGTCCCATTCTGGACGAGGCGGTCCGTCTTCCGGCCGCAATCACCTTTGACATGGAGCAAGCGGAAACCAAATCCCTGACCATTGCCATCTTCAAACGCCTGCTGGCCGAGCGCGAATACGCGGCGTATCCCTACGCGGGTATTGCCCTGCAAGCGTACCTTAAGGAGACGGAGCAGGATCTGACCGATTTGATCGCATGGGCGCGGCGCCGCGGCGCACCCGTCGGCGTCCGCCTCGTCAAGGGGGCCTATTGGGATGCCGATACGATTCGGTATGAGGAGCGCGGCTGGCCGGTGCCGGTCTTTGAAGACAAAGTCGACACCGACGCCAGCTATGAGGCCTTGACTCGGAAGCTCGTCGAGCACGCCGAGATCATCAGGCCGGCCTTCGGCACGCATAATCTCCGAAGCCTGGCGCACGCGCAGGCCTATGCGGAGGCCGCGGGCCTCACGCCAGAGGCGACGGAGTTCCAGATGATTTTCGGGATGGCCGAGCCGCTGCAAGCCACGGTCGCGGAGAGCGGGCGTCGCGTGAGGATTTATACCCCGGTCGGCGAGATTCTACCCGGCATGGCCTACCTGGTCCGGCGTCTGCTGGAGAACACCTCGAACGAGTCGTTTCTGAGGCAGGAATATCACGAGTCGACCCCGATCGAGGTGCTGCTGGCCGCTCCGGTCAAGGGGACCATTCCGTCGTCGGGGACGACCACGCAATCCGGGCGACCGGCTGGCGGGATGTCAGACGAGGCAAGCGAGACCGGCGCGTTCCGCAACGAGCCCCACACGGACTTCTCGCGGGCGGAGGCGCGTGGGCAAATGCAGCACGCCGTCGAACGGGTGAGGAAGGAGCTGGGAAAGACCTGCGAGGTCGCCGCCCCATCGCGGGTAACGCCGTCCGGCCTGTTGGAGTCGCGCAATCCGAGCGCCCCCGAGCAGGTGGTCGGCCGGGTGGCGGCTTTCTCACCCGATGAGG
>JBFISJ010000039.1:0-16947 GCA_041608595.1 Nitrospiraceae bacterium | reverse complement strand
CGTTCAGTTCTCTGCACCGGGTGATCGCCCGTTGGTCACACAACAAGTGTCGCTGGTGAGCTTGCAAGGAGAGCCGCGCACGGTTCGACCGAGCTCACCGCAGGCCGGGGTGCAGCCGTCGCCGGCCCCAGAGCCGCAGGCGTCTCGTCGCGTCGTCCCGGATCCGCCTCCGCCTGCGGTGAGCCCGGTCGAACCGCCTGCGCCGAGCCTCGTCGAGGCGCCGCCGAATGCGGTAGAGGAGGCCAAGGTTCGCTCAGAGGCGCTGATGCAGGAGGCGTTGAACAAGATCAAGCTCCCCCCACACCGGCCGGTGGAGGAGCACGCTCCAGAATCGGGGTTGATGAAGGCGACCCCGCAGGCGGAGTCTCCCAAGCCCGACCGCGCTCCTGCGGTTCCCGACTCCACCAGACCGGACCCGCAATCAGAGCGCCTCATGCAGGACGCACTCGGAAAGATCGAGTTGCCGCCGGAGGCGCCGAAGTTCAAACCCTTGACCCCGGCTCCGGCCAAGCGCCCGGCCGCCTCCGTGCCGACACCGAAATTGCGCGTGCCGGAATCGCCGCCGCTCGAGGTGGCCAAGCGCCAGCCCACGAGCGCGAATCTGGAGCGTGAGATCAACTCAGTCCTGGACAAGCTCAAAGTGCCCGATGTGCCGAAGCCCGCGACTGCGCGGCAGCTGGACGTTCCGGCCGAGTCGCCGATGCGGAAGCCGCGACCCTCGCTGTCGGATTCGCTGAAGCGGGAGCTGGACGTGTTGGAGCGGCTGCACCAGCCCAAGCCGGTCCCCCGGTCCGCGACGGCGCCGCCCCCTAAAAAGGCTCCATCCGCGCCCGCGGAAGTCGCCAAGGCCACGCCGTCGACCGGCTCCATGCAACCGGCAACCGCGATTCGCGCGACGGGGTCGTCATCCGGAACAAACGAGTACCTGGCTCGTGTCCAGCTCAAGATCAGCCATAACTGGGTGGCGCCTCCGGTCGACCTCTCGGGCCGACCGCTCTCTGTGGTGATCAAGTTCCGCCTGCATCGATCAGGCTCCGTGAGCAACGTGACCGTGGAGAATTCCTCAGGAAATGCGTATTACGATCTGGCGGCAAAGCGAGCGGTGCTCAGCGCGGAGCCACTGCCCTCGTTCCCCAACAGCATGTCCGACCATTTTCTGGATACCCATTTTACGTTCTCTGTGAAGGAGCCCGTGAGTTGAGTCGTGGACAGCTTGTCGGCTTTGTTCTGTGCGGACTTCTCCTCGGTACGGTCCTGATCAGCGGCTTCGAGTCCGGCGCGGCGGACGTTTACCTGAAGGCCACGCGTCCGGATTTCGAGAAGATCCCGATCGGTGTCCTGGGGTTTCCCGCCGAAGCGGAGGCGCAGTGGTCAGGTATGCGCGTCGCGGAGATCCTCAAGGCGGATCTCCGGCGGTCGCAGATTTTCTCTGTACTCGATCTCGGAAAAATGGGCATCAAGGTCCGGACGGTCGACCAGTCCGATCGGGCCTTTTTCCAACAGCTCATCGACAACGGCGTCTCCGTGCTGGTGTGGGGCAACATCGGTGCGCAAAACGAGGATGTGAGGCTCGATGCCTACGTTTACGACGGCGGCACGGATGAAGTGGTGGTGGGAAAGCGTTACGTGGGGCAGCCGACGGTCGCTCGCGAAATGGCTCACCGGCTTGCGGACGAGCTGGTTTTCCGCTACACGGGTGAGCCGGGGATCGCCCGAACCAAGATCGCCTTTGTGGGCGGGCGCGAGGGCGCGCGCGAGCTCTATGTCATGGATTACGACGGGCACGATCCCCGCCAGGTCACGGCGGACGGTTTTCTCAATCTGATGCCGCAGTGGTCGCCCGATCGGAAATATTTGGTCTTCACCTCTTATCGGAGCCGCTCGAGGCAGAAGCTCATGCTCATCGAGTTGGCGACAGGCAAACGCTGGACCATGGTCGCGCTCGATGGGCTGAACATCACCCCGGCTTTTTCACCGGACGGAACCCATCTGGCGTTCGCGTCCAGCCGCGACGGAAACGCCGAGATTTACAAGCTCGACACGCGGGCAAAGAAACTGGATCGCCTGACCAGCCACCGGGCTGGTGATCTGTCCCCCTCGTGGTCACCGAGCGGCCGGGAGCTGGCCTTCACGTCCGATCGTGGAGGGGGACCTCAGGTATACTTGATGAGTGCGGACGGCTCGAACGTCCGCCGACTCACCTTCGATGGGGATTACAACGCAGCGCCGGCCTGGTCTCCGCGCGGAAACTGGATCGCACATGTCTGCCGCACGGAGCAGCAAGCCTACAAGATCTGTGTGACCAGCCCGGACGGGAGGGAGCGGCGGCAAATCACGATGGGACGGGCGGTCGATGATTCACCGTCTTGGTCCCCAGACGGCCGGCACCTGGTCTTCAGCTCGATCTCGAACGGGAAGAGCCACATTTATATGGTGAATGCGGATGGAACTGATCTGGAGCGCCTGACAGTCGGATCGGGCCACTTTAGCGCTCCGGCCTGGTCGCCGATCTAGCGGGTTCCTGTCCCTGATCCGGGCGACCGCGTCGAATGCGACAACCAAGGAGATGCACGTTATGCACACACCAACAATGACTGCCTGTCTCTCCGCAGCCTTGTGCGTGGCGCTCGCCGCCGCCGGCTGCTCGACGAAGGGAGTCCACGCGACAGCGGAAGACGAGATGATGATGGAGGCCGGCCAGTCCGACGGGGGCGCGCACACGGGCGGCGCCGGTAGAGGACTGGGTCGGTCCGGCATGTCGGAGCAGGACCTGGCGGGTGGCTTCGGCGGAAGGGGCTCGGACCAGATCGGGGAGTCCGACCTCGGACCCTCCGGTTTCGGAAGCGGCCCGGGCGGCGGTGGGTTTGACCCGTTGATGGGGTCCGAGGGTGAGGGTGGCGGTGGCGGCCTGGGGTCTTTCCCCGACATGGGTGGGACCGGCTCAACCGGCTTCCCGGACCAGGGCTTCGGCGGGTTCGAGTCGGTCGAGCCTGGCCAGATGCCCTCCGAGGACCGGATCGGCGAAGGCAGCATGATCGCCAAGGTCGATCCGTCGGATGCCTTTGAATCGCAGATGGAAATGATGCACGAGGGTCGGCTTGACGGTGCGGCGGGCGAGCTCGAAGATGTCTTCTTCGGCTACGATAGCTGGAGCATCTCGGAGGATGCCAAAATGTCGCTCGGTGAAAGTGCCGAGTGGCTGAAGTCGAACCCGGCGGCGGCGATCACGATCGAAGGGCATTGCGACGAGCGCGGATCCTCCTCTTATAACCTCGTCCTGGGGGAAAAGCGGGCGAAGGCCGTCCGCAGTTACCTGGTGGAGCTGGGCGTGAGCCCGGCGCGTGTGAAGGTCGTGTCCTACGGCGAAGAGCGGCCCTTCTGCGAAGAGACCTCGGAGTCCTGCTATCAGCTGAACCGGCGCGGCCACCTCGTGGCCCGCTAGCAGGATGTTGGAAAAGGCCGCGAGCCGGGGGACCCGTTGCTCGGGGTGCCCATTGCTCCTCTGCATGCAATGGGCCGATGCAACGTGTCGATCGCTTCGCTCGGACCCTCAACGTACAGAGAGGGGCACGCCTTCGGGTCCTCGCTCGCCGGGTACCCGCCTTGCGGGTGCTGCTGGACGGCCTTTCCTTCGACGAGCTCAGGAGGGGCTTGAACATCCTGCATGGTAATCGGGCACGGGTAGGGCAATCGGCCCCCGGCTCCGTTCCCGGACAGGTGAAAGGTTTTTCAACGCCTTGCTAGAGGTTAGCTTCACATGCTGACAGCCTCTGATATCCGGAACCCTATTTCTCTGACGGCCATATTTGTCTGCGTGCTGCTGGTCGCAGGCTGTATGGCCCAGCAGGCGGATTTAAAGCGCATGGAGGGGACCTTCGACCGGAAGATCACGAGCCTCGACCAGCGAGAGCGGGAGCTCCAGCAGAAAATGGAGGAGGCCCAACAGCGAATCGAGCAGCAACGCAAAGAAGCCGAGCAGCTCGTGAGCGAAGCCCGCGCCCGCCTGCGACAGGACATTCGTGACATCCGGGGCGAGGAGCTGCCGAAGATCCAAGGCAGGCTGGAGGAAACCGACCACCATCTCAAGCTCAGCCGGGAGCGAATGGACAATGTGCAGCATCGTGTGGAGAGCGTGACGCAGATGGTGCTCAAGCAACAGGCTGAGGACGAGAGGCGCCTGGGCAAGCTGGAGGAGACCCAGCGGAGCCAGTTTGCGAGCCTCAAGGCGGACCAGCAGGCCCTCCATCAGCAGTTGGAAACCGCCCGGCAGACGCTGCACCAGGACCTGGGCAAGTTGGTGGCTCGCGTCGAAGCCTTGAGCCCGGCCCTCGCGTCCCTGGCCAAGAAGGTGGATGCCCAGTTGGCCGAGCAGGACAAGGCGATCACGGAGAACCGATCGCAGGGGGCCGCCCTGTCCACGCAGCTCACCAAGGTCAGCGGCCAATTCGTCGAGTACAGGAAGGCGTTGGAATCCTTCGGCGAGAAAGTCGTCAAGCAGGACGCCCGGATCTCCGAGGTGTCTCAGAACGCCGCGCAGCGACACGAGGCTCTGCGGACCAAGGTGGAAAGCAATCTGCGTGAGCTGACGTCGCACCTGGCGTCCGTCACGAGCTCGGTGGGCTCGGAGAGGGAGGGCACCCTCTCACACCTGGAGCAGGTCAACAAGAAGGTTGAGGCGGATGCGGCGGCCACGTCGGCGCATCTGGCCGAAGTCAACAAGAGCGTGGCGTCCGTGGCCGTCGCATTGAAATCGATGAGCGCGGAGATGATGGCGCGCATCGATGCCCAGGACGCCCGGATCCAGGAAACGGCGGCGCAAGTCAGTCAGGTGACCGATAGTGTGACGAAGCTCACGCAATCGCTCGAGGAGATGCGCGGCACGGCGACGGCGCGTGTGGACGCACACGAGCGGCAGCTCGAGGATACGGCGCGGAACCTCAGGGAGGTCAACGAGAGCGTGGCCTCTCTGGCCGAAGCCATGCGGACGTTGAGCCAGGGTGTCATGGAGCGTGTCCAGGCTCAGGACGAGCGCTTGAAGGAAGCAGATCAGTCCCTGCAGGCGGTCAGGACCCGCCTGCAGGCGATCACCGGCACCAAGCCGGAGGCCCGAAAGACGCCAGGACAGCCGTCGAAGTCCGAGAGGGGGGCTTCGTCACGCGAGGTCACGGGCGATAGCACGATGTCGTCGAGCCGTCGCACCGAGGATCGTGCGGTGCTGGAGCGTCAGGCGCGCGAACGGTACGAGCGGCTCCTGGGGGTCTTCATGGAGGGAGACCTCGACGGTGCACGGGTGGGATTTCTCGAGTTTCTGATGACATTCCCCAATTCGACCCGCGCTCCAAACGCACAGTACTGGCTCGGTGAGTGCTATTACGGGAAGAAGCAATACCAGGAAGCCATCAGCGCCTTCGATCGCGTCATCGTAAAATATCCGGACAGCAACAAGGCCCCGGCCGCGCTGCTCAAAAAGGGTTACGCCCAGTTGGCCCTCAACAATCGACAGCAGGCGAAAGCGACGCTCCAAGACGTGGTGAAGATCTATCCGAAGAGTCCGGAGGCGCAAAAGGCCTCCGATCGATTGGGCTATCTGAAATGACCGCGGCACCTGCATGAAGCTGATCCCTCCTGTTCTCCTCCTCAGCGCTGCTGTGAGCGTCTTCATGCTCGCGGCGGGCTGCGCGAATCACGCGGACTTTGTCAACCTCCGCCAAGAGGTTCGCGCGACCATCCAAGCCCAACGGCAGGCGCAAGAAAAGGCGCGTGAGCGACACGAGGCCCTGAACACCCGCCTGCAAACGCTGGAGGTGGCCGGGGAGTCCAATACACTCGAGAAGCGGGTGCGCGGACTGGCGCTTCGTCTTCAGAGCCTGGAGGATCGCATCGGTCAATTGGAGGAGATGCTCCGGCGGCAAGCCAGCGTCCCGTCGCGGGTGCCCCATAGCACGCCGCCGGATCTGTCATTCCCGTCCGAACGGTCGCCGGAAGAGCCCGAGGAGCCGGTTCTCTCGGATCTGCCCGGTCTCACCCCGACAACGGCTTTCAATGAAGCCTACAAGGATTACCTCAACGGCCGATACGACTTGGCCGTCGGCGGCTTCCGTCGATTCCTGCAAGACTTTCCCTCCACGTCACTTGCCCCCAACGCCCACTACTGGCTCGGCGAAACGTATACGCACCAGCGGGATTACGTTCGTGCGATGCAGTCCTTCGAACGCGTCGTCAGTGAATACCCCGGGAATGAGAAGGTCCCGTCCGCGCTGTTCAAGATCGGGCTGGCGGCCATGGAAATCGGCGATACCGCCAAAGCACGCAGTGCGCTCAAGCGGGTGATCGAGGACTACTCCGCGTCCAACGAAGCCAGGCTAGCCAAGAACAAGCTCGCTGAATTACGATAGGGGACCCCTTTCCGGCCTTTCCACCTGCACGCATGCATGGGAGGCCGACCATGGCGACCATGGACGGAACGCGTGTTACATCTCAACGGGGCAAGATCCACGTCTTGCCCTCGGACGTCGTTAGCCGCATTGCCGCGGGCGAAGTGGTTGAACGACCTGCCGCGGTGGTCAAAGAGCTCGTCGAGAACAGCCTGGATGCGGGAGCGCGCGCCATCAGCGTGGACATCCGCGACGGGGGCTTGCGCAGCATCCGTGTCACCGACGACGGCGAGGGTATGTGTCGGTCGGATGCGCTCCTCGCGTTTGATCGTCATGCCACGAGCAAGCTGCGTTCGGACCAGGACCTCCGTCTCATTCGCACGATGGGCTTCCGCGGCGAGGCGCTGCCCAGCATCGCGTCGGTCTCGAAGATTCTGCTCGTCACCGCAAGCCGCGCTGAGCCGACAGGGACCCAGCTTTCCCTGTCCGGCGGGACGGTGGACAAGGTGGAGAATGCCGCCGCGCCGAATGGCACGCGCATCGAGGTCAGCGAGCTGTTCTTCAACACGCCCGCCCGGCAAAAATTTCTCAAGACCGTCACCACGGAATTCTCGCATATCAGTCAAGTCGTCCAGCACGTGAGCCTCGCCCGGCCTGACGTGCACATTCGACTCCGGCATAACACCCAGGACGTCCTGGATTTTCCAGCCGTCGCCGAGCGTCGCGAGCGCGTGCTCCAAGTGTATCGCAGGCAGTTCCTCGACCAGTGCCGCGAAGTGCACGCGCAGCGGGATCACCTGGCGCTCGAGGGGTTCGTGGTCGATCCGGTCCACAGCAGAACCGGACGCGCCCCGCAGGATCTCTTTATCAATCGGCGTCCGGTGAAGAGCCCTACGATCACGCACGCTGTCTACGAGGCCTACGGGTCTTTTCTCCCCAAGGGCCGCCACCCGCAGTTCGTCCTGTTTCTGGACCTCGAGACGGACCTCGTAGATGTGAATGTGCACCCGACGAAGCGGGAGGTGCGGTTCCTGAATCAAGAGCTCGTGTACCGGGAGGTGCGGCATGCGGTTCGCGAGGCATTGGGCCCGCCGTCGTCCGAGCCCTACCTGCATGCCGCGTCGTCGCTCGACCGGGAGCATTTCCCGCAATTGCGACCCGGCAGACCGACTGCAGGGGCAGAACGGGACCGGCGAGCGGGTTTCCCAAATGAGGAGAGGCCTGCGGAGCCCGCGCAGGTTGCGTTTCAGCTCAATGGGCGCGAGTTAAGCGGAGGAGCGGGCGACGTGATTCGGGAAGCGCCGGGTGAGTACGCGCCTGACATTCAACGCGACGTCGTGCCGTTGGGCCAAGTTCGCCGCACGTTTCTCGTCGCGCAGGTCGGCTGCGAGCTCCAGGTGGTGGACCAACATACGGCGCACGAGCGGGTGCTCTTCGAGCGATTGCGGCGCGCCTGGGCGGCGTGTGACATCGCCACGCAGCCTCTCCTGATCCCCGAGCCGCTCGAGTTGCCGGCCCATGCCGCGGTGCTTCTCCAGCGGCACGGGGCAGAGCTGGAGAAGCTCGGGATCGTCGTCGAGCCGTTCGGCAAGCAGGCGTTCGTGATTCGAGAGATTCCGGCCATGCTGGGGCGACTCGACTACGCGGCGCTCGTGCAGGACCTAGTCGACGACCTCGCACAGTGGAGCCTGCCGACCGCGTTGGAAACGCGCGTGCAGCCGATCCTGGCGACCCTGGCCTGCCACGCCGCAGTCCGCGCGGGTCGTCCGATGGACTTGCCCGAGATCAAGCAGCTGATTGAGGATTGGGGGGCGGAGGGCTTTCCGATGACCTGCCCGCATGGACGTCGCGTGGCGCTCCGGCTGTCCATGGAGGAGCTGGCGAAGATCTTCAGCCGGGCCTGACCAGCTGGCAGGATGTTGAAAAGACCTCCAGTCGGTGGGGCCGCTACTTCTGCTGTTGCCACGCGTCCCCGGTACGCCTCGGCCTCGCGCTCACCGGATACCCGCCTCGAGGGTGCTGCTGGAAGCCTTGTTGAACTTCCTGCCTGGCACTCGGATGGGATCACGGCGATTGGTATCCTCGGTATTCCTCGAGCGCCAGGAGGCGTTTCCAAGATCCTGCTAACGGACACAAAATGAGTAAGAATTCCTCGATGACAGAACCGAGGCCGCTGGTCGCGATCATCGGTCCCACCGCCGTCGGCAAGAGCCAGGCTGCTGTCCAGATTGCCAAGGCTTTGGCGACCGAGGTCCTGGCGGCTGACTCGCGGCAGGTGTATCGCGGAATGGATATCGGCACGGACAAGCCTCCCCTGTCTGAACGCGACGGCGTCCCTCATCGGTTAATTGATCTGGTAGAGCCGGATGAGCGCTTCAACGTTGGGATGTACCGGAGGCTGGCGCTGGCGGAGATCGACCGCCTGCACCGTGAGGATCGGCTCCCGCTCGTGGTCGGAGGAACGGGGCTGTATGTGCGGGCCCTCGTCCGAGGCCTGTGGGAAGGTCCAACGGCGGACTGGGCCTTGCGCGATCGCCTCTTGCAGGAGGCGAAAGTTCAGGGCATGGGGTGGCTGCACCGGGAGCTGGAACAAATTGATCCCGACCTGGCGTCCCGATTGCATCCGCGGGATACGCTCAAGATCATCCGCGGCCTGGAAGTCTATCAGTTGACCGGACGTCCGCTGTCGGAGGTGCATCAACGGCATGCTTTCCAGGACCGGTTCTTTGCCCCACTCATGATCGGCCTGACGCGCGACCGCGACAGCCTGTACCGGCGAATCGACGAGCGCGTCGATCGGCAGTTGGCGCAGGGCTTGCTGGCTGAGACGGAATCGCTCCTCCATCGGGGATACGAAGCGCAACTCGCCAGCATGAAGGGCTTGGGCTACCGGCACATGGCGGGCTACTTGTCGGGCTCGTACGACTATGCGGAGGGGGTCCGCAGGTTCAAGCGCGATACGCGTCATTTTGCGAAACGACAGTTGACCTGGTTCCGAAGGGAGCCGCATATTGATTGGCTTCATCTCGACGAGGATGATAAGACCGTGCGAATCGTCCAGCAGGTTCTCGATGTCATCGAACGCTATCTCGTTCGTCTGCGCGGCCCGCAGCAAGGAGGCGCCGCGCCACTCGAGGAACGGAGACGGTTTCTCGCGGCCGGCTGACAGAAGGGACACGCGACTTCATGCCGAAGAAAACGAGCGCACCACCGCCCACCCTCGCGATGATCGGCGGGAGCGGTCTGTACGCCATCGAGGGGCTCGAGGGCGTCGAGGAGGTCAAGGTCCGCACTCCGTTTGGATCTCCGTCGGACGCGATCGTCACCGGGACACTGGAGGGTGTACAGGTCGCGTTCCTCTCCCGACACGGGCGCGGTCACCGTCTTAGCCCGTCGGACATTAATTACCGCGCGAACATCTACGCGTTGAAGTCATTAGGCGTGACGCGCGTCATCTCGGTGAGCGCCGTCGGGAGCATGAAGGAGCACATCAAGCCCGGTGAGATCGTCGTCGCTGATCAATTCATCGATCTCACGAAGCGCCGCGCCAGTACATTTTTCGAAAAGGGCATCGTTGCACACGTTGCGTTCGGACATCCGATCTGCCCGCAGCTCGCGGCGGGGCTTCAGAAGGCCGGTCATGAGATCGGTGCGGCGATTCACTCGGGGGGCGTCTATCTCTGCATCGAGGGCCCGCAGTTCTCGACTCGTGGCGAATCCTTTCTGTATCGGCAATGGGGGGTCGATGTGATCGGCATGACGAACATGCCCGAAGCGAAGCTGGCGCGGGAGGCGGAGCTCTGTTACGCGACCCTCGCGCTCGTGACCGATTACGACTGCTGGCATCATTCCGAAGCCGCCGTGACGGTTGAGGCGATCCTCGCGACGCTCCATCACAACGTCGAGGTGGCGAAACGGCTTCTGCGGAAGGCGGTGGCGAGCGCCGGGGAGCCGCGCACGTGCGGGTGCGGAAACGCGTTGGACAATGCGGTGGTGACGGCGCCCCACAGCATCCCTGGGGGGGCGCTGAAACGACTGCATCTTTTGGTCGGTCGGCGCCTCCCTCCCAGGAAAGGAGGCTAGGAGGATAATGGGCAAGTTACTGGTGGTAGGGTCGGTGGCATTGGACACCGTCAAGACGCCCTTTGGGCATGTCAACGAGGTCTTGGGAGGATCCGCAACATTTTTTGCAACCGCGGCAAGCTACTTCACCTCGGTGGATCTGATCGCTGTCGTCGGGAAAGACTTCCCAGAAGAACATCTGACTTTCCTGAAAAGCCGCGGCATCGACCTGGCGGGGCTCGAACGTCAGGACGGGGAGACGTTCAGGTGGAAGGGAGAGTACACACACCAGCTCAACGAGGCTCGCACGCTGGATACCCGCCTGAACGTCTTCGAGACCTTTCGGCCGAAGATTCCGAAGGCCTACAAGTCGCCGGACCTCCTCTTTCTCGGAAACATCGACCCCGAGATTCAACTCGATGTGCTCAACCAGGTGTCGCGGCCCAAGCTCGTCGCCTGCGATACCATGAACTTCTGGATCGAAGGCAAACGCGACGCCTTGTGGCGGACGCTGGAGCACGTGGATATTCTCATCATCAACGACGGGGAGGCGCGCGCGCTCGGACAGAGCCCGAACCTGGTTCAGGTTGCCAAAGACACGTTGGCGCGGGGCCCCAAGTATCTGATTGTGAAGCGCGGAGAGTACGGCGTGCTCATGTTTGACCGACATCATACGTTCGGCGCTCCGGCATTTCCGCTGGAGCAAGTCCTCGACCCGACGGGGGCCGGGGATACGTTCGCAGGGGGATTCATGGGCTACTTGGCGGCGACCGGGAACATCTCCCAGGCGTCGCTGCGCCAGGCCACGGTGTTTGGTAGCGTGATGGCGTCCTTTACCGTAGAATCGTTTAGCCTTGACCGTCTGCGCAACCTAGATTACAAGGAGATTGAGGCGAGGTTCCGCGAGTTTAAGCGATTGACTCATTTTGAGGATCTCGCCGAGCCCGCATGATCCACGGACCCTGCCTTCGTGAACCATGCGCCGACACGTGCGGCCGCAACGCGCCTCATTTCGAGGATAACATGAAATACGTACACGAGAAATTAACCGTCGGTCGCCTTTTGCTGGTGCTCATGGTGATTCAAGGCCTGGTCGCCTGCGCGTCGGAGAAGCATCTCAAGCGGGCGGATGGGTACTATCAGGAAGGCGTTGCGGTCCTGAAGGTGGATCCGCAACGGTCCTTTGTCTCGTTTCAGCGGGCCGTGCAGGAGAATCCCGACCATAAGGACGCCCAGTACTATCTGGGACACCTGTACGCCCAGCAAGGCAAGCTGGACCTTGCCGAGGAACGGTTCCGTGAAGCACTGCGCATCGATCCGGAATACTCGGAAGCCCACACCTACCTAGGGCAGGTGCTGGTGCAACAAGGTCGCTGGGACGAAGCCATTGCGGCCTATCGCCGGGCGTTGTCCAACCCCCTGTACGTGACGCCGGACCTGGCCCGGTTTCATCTCGGCCGGGCGCTGGCCCAGCAGGGGGACATGGAAGAAGCCATTCAGGCTTACGAAGACGCCTTGCTGGTGAGTCCGCTCAGTGTGCCGGAGGAGGCGCTCAGGTTCGAGCTGGGGCGTGCTTATTATCGTCTCGGCTGGGACGACAAGGCGAGAGAGGCGCTCGTCCGGGTCGTCAGGTTGGATCAAAACGGGCAATACGCGGACGCAGCCAACGAGCTACTGGGACGATTGAGGCCGTAACGGGGATCTATGGAATCGGTCGGCGAATTCTTTCGGCACGTGCGCGAAACCAAGGGACTGACGATCGACGAGGTCGCGTCCAAGACGCGCATCCGGACGGATTTCCTGAAAGCGCTCGAAGAAGGCAACTTCGCGAAGCTGCCCGATCAGGTCTTCGCCAAGGGATTCGTGCGTACCTACGCCCGGTCGCTGGGGCTGGACGAGGACGATGCGATGAACCGCTTCGTGCAAACGGCGGGGGCCTTCTACGACAAACAGGAGGAGCGCGAGCGTCTGCGGCTCAAGCAGGCGGAGGACGAGCGGAGGAAACGAGGGAACCGAAAGATCCTCGCCCTGGCGGTCGGCGTAGCGCTGATGCTGCTGATCCTGTTGTTCACGCGCGAACAATCAGGATTGGTCCTGAGGCGACCCGCATCGGAGCCCCCGCCGTTTGCCGTCCAGACGCCACCGCCCGTGGTGCCGCCTGCGTCGGAACCGGCGCTGCTGCCGCCGAAATCCCTCCCGGTACCCGATGAGGCCGCGGTGGAGGAGGAGAGCCCGGATGGAGATGTCGAGGTCACCGAGCCCGACACGCCGGCATCCCGCTCCACGGCCAGTGCCCTGACCGAGCCGGCGACGGCCTCCGCATCCGCGCCGATCCCCACCGAGCCGGTTCGGGAGGCCGTGGTCGGGCCGCCGATGGTGCTCGACCTGGAGGCGCTCGAGCTGACCTGGGTCGTGGTGCAGGTCGACGGGGGCAGCCCCCACGAGGCGCTCCTTCGCCCCGGCGAGCGCGTGACTTGGGAGGGGCGGGAGCAGTTCACGCTCACGCTCGGCAACGCCGGAGGCGTCCGCGTCGAGCTCAACGGCGAGCAAAAAGGACCCTTTGGGCCCAGTGGCAGCGTCGCGCGGGGCATCGTCCTCAAGCGCGGCGGATAGCCTCCCCGGCTCGACTCATCGTTCAGCCTGCACCATCTTCCTCGCCCCGCAATCCGCTTCTCTCCTGACGCCCAACGTCTCACGTTCCAGGGTTCAAGTTCCCCGTGAGAGATTGTCTCCGCCGCGTGGGACGGGGAACTTCTGACGTGAGACCCGGGACGTGTGCCTCCTGCCTGCCGTCCCTCGGCCTTGACAACGGCGGAACGTTCCGTCGAGCATAAGCGTCTTTTCCCCGCAGGGTTCAATGGAGAAACAACACACGAGTGGCGATCCTGTCGAGGCCGCGGTGGCGCATCTACGGCCGCGGTTGCCGTTTCGGCCCCGGGTCGGGCTGGTTTTAGGGTCGGGATTGGGGGTGTATGCGGAGCGACACCCAGCCAAGCTCGAAGTCGACTACGACGATATTCCCGGGTTTCCTCCCTGCACGGTCGAGGGGCACCGGGGCCGCTTGGTCTTCTCGGACGCGGCGGGGCCGCCGGCCGTTCTCATGCAGGGGCGGATCCATCGCTACGAAGGCCGGTCGCTCCAAGAGGTGACCAGGCCGGTCAGAATCCTCGGTGCCTTGGGCATCGACACGCTGATCCTGTCGTGCGCCGCCGGCGCCCTGGCCGACATCCCGGCCGGACAGCTCATGTTGGTCCACGACCATCTTAATCTGATGGGAGATAATCCGCTGATTGGGCTCAGTCGTGAACCGAAGGGCGTCGATGGATTTGTGGAGATGGCGACGGCTTACGATGCCTCGCTCCTGGACCTGGCCGAATCCTGCGCCGCCTCCGTCGGCGTGTCGGTTCGACGAGGTGTCCTGGGCTGTGTGATCGGCCCGACCTACGAAACACCCGCCGAGGCCGCCATGTTGCGCCGCTTGGGGGCCGATGCCGTCAGCATGTCCACGGTGCCGGAAGTGATCGTGGCGTGCGCCCTGCGACTCCGTGTCCTGGCGTTCGCCCTGATCACCAATCAGGCCGGCGTGCCCATCGATGCGACGGGATCCCATTGCGCTGTTGTTGCCACGGCAGAACGGATGACGGAGAAGGTGGCACGCTTCCTCGACGGGGTGCTTTCCCGGTTGGCGGGTTGTTCGGGGTGATCCACGCCCCTCAGATGCGCCCGTGGTCCCGAGGTGCAGGTTGACAAGATTCAAGAGGCGTTGTTATATTTTCTGACTTGTCTGAGTCCAACACCGCGCATTGATCGTCCTGTAGGCAGCACAAAGGAGGAGGAAGTGATGGGCAATCTTCTCAAGTCCCTAGGTTTGTTCACGGCAGTCTTGTTTATGGGCGCGAGCTTGGCCATGGCCGAGGAGAAAGACCCTCTGAAGCCGCGTGTTCCGGCTGACCAGCGGAAGGAAGCCAAGAAGATGAAGAACCCCGTCCCCATGACCAAGGAGAACGTCGCCAAGGGCAAGGCGCTGTTCGAGGGCAAGGGAACCTGCTTCAACTGTCATGGTAAGGGTGGTGACGGCATGGGTCCCGCCGGCAAGGTGCTGAACCCCAGCCCGCGGAATTTTACCAACTGCAAGTTCCACAAGAAGCGCAAGGACGGCGAGCTGTTCTGGGTGATCAAGAACGGCAGCCCGGGCACCGGCATGGTGTCCCTGATTCCGTCGGCGATCACGGAAGAGGAAGCGTGGTTCATCATCAACTACGAGCGCACCTTCTGTGAGAAGTGGGCAAAGAAGGTAGAATAAGCGCTTCAGTCCGTGGTTCAGGGTTGAATTTAGATCAAGAATAGGGTCGCTCAAGTAGCGGCCGCATCGTAAATAGAAAGGCAGAGGAAGCCTCTTCCTCTGCCTTTTTTTTTGAATCAACACGCGGGTCCACCCGACGGCGTGGGCCGCATGGAGGCGGGGGAACGGCCGGCTGTGTTCCGAGGCGCCACGGGCTGCTCAGGGGACGCCTCCCGAAGAGCCCGCGATTTGAAGGGTGCCAAGACCTTGGTGTAGAATGGCGCCACGCTACAGGTGATGGTACACTGACCCTTCGCCAGGAGCTCTGGAGCGCGCCAACTGCGTGCGGCTCGGGCGGAGGGCGGTGTGAGCGATGAACCGAGTGACGCAACGAGATTGGGGTCGGTCAACATGAAAAGGGAGCAAGGTGCGACCATGAGAGGGTGGAGACGAAGCAGATTTGCCGTCGTCGGCGCGGCGGTGTTGGCCGCAAGCTGTCTAACTGGTTCCATGGTGTCCCTCGGGACCGACCTCGCGGGAGCGGCGGTGCCTGCCTCCTTCGTCGAGGGTTTTTCCAAAATTGTCGATAGGGTCACGCCGGCCGTCGTCAACATCGCCGTGACGGCCGAGCGTTCCGGCGCGCCGGGGGGACCTCTCCCACCGGGGCCCTTCGGAGGGCCGCCCGGCCCCACGCCTCCTCCGGCTCCGGGACGCCCGAGCCAGAGCGCGGGGTCCGGCGTCATCGTCAGCGCCGAAGGGTTCATCGTGACCAACAATCACGTCGTTGAAAACGCGGCGGAGATCACCGTGACCCTTCATGACCGCCGTGAGTTCAGCGCCAAAGTCATCGGGACCGATCCGAAGTCCGATCTCGCCGTCATCAAAATCGAAGCCAAGAAGCTTCCATACCTGCAATGGGCCCAGCATGAAGCGCTCAAGGTTGGAGACGTCGTGCTGGCCTTTGGCAGCCCCTTTGGCCTCAGCTCGACGGTCACCCTGGGCATCATCAGCGCGATGGGCCGCGGCAACGTGGGCATCGCGGATTATGAAGACTTTATCCAGACCGACGCAGCGATCAATCCGGGCAATTCCGGGGGGGCGCTGGTGAATCTCGAGGGACGGCTGATTGGGATCAACACGGCGATTTTCTCGCGGACGGGCGGCTCCGAGGGCATCGGGTTCGCGATCCCGGGCAGCATCGCGATCGACATTGTCGACAGCCTGACCAAGTCCGGAAGGGTCGTGCGTGGGTGGATGGGGATCGCGATCCAGGAAGTCACCCCGGCACTGGCCAAATCGTTCAAGCTGCCGGTCAACAAGCGCGGCGTGCTGATCAGCGATGTGAATGATCAGGGCCCATCCGCCAAGGCCGGTCTCCAGCGCGGGGACGTGATCGTTGGATTCGACGATGAGCCGATCGAGAACGTCAGCCAATTACGAAACGTGGTTGCGCGAACCAAGGTCGGGCACGACTCCAAGGTCAAGGTCGTTCGCGAGGGGAAGGAAAAGATGGTGGTCGTCAGGATCGGCGAGCGTCCGCCCGACGAGATGCTGGCTCGTCGTGAACCCGTGCCGCCCCAGCCGGCGGAAGAAGAACAGAAGCCCGATAATGTTCTGGCCTCCTTGAGGGTGCAGGCGCTCGATCAGGAAATCATGGGCCAGCTGAACATTCCCGGCAACACCAGCGGCGTGGTGATCAATCATGTGGAGCCGGGGAGCGCGGCCGAAGCGGCCGGCCTTCAGCGCGGGGACGTCATCCAGGAAGTCAACCATGCGGTCATCAAGAGCCTGGAGGACTACAGGAAGATCTCAGCGCAGATCAAAAAAGAGGAAATGGCGGTCCTGCTGCTCAGCCGGCAGGGGAACAATCTGTTCGTGGCGGTGAACCCGAAGTAACCTCACGGTCGTAGCCCGAGAGACAAGCGGCACATGGCTGGGGGCTCAAAGATCAACAAGCTGCAGAGGTGGCTGCAAGACAAGGTCTTCACGCCCCTCGAAGACAAGAAGATGCCGGTCATGGAGCACCTGGTCGAGCTCCAGGTCCGGCTCACCCGCTCCGTCATCGTCATCGGAATTATTTTTGTCGGCACGTTCTTCTATGCCGCAGAGCTCGTGGAGTGGCTGCGGGTTCCACTCCAAAACATGTTCGTGCCGAAACAGCTGGCCTGGGTTCCCACCGATTTGCCCTCCCTGCAGTTCGTCTTCCTGGCGCCGGCCGAGGCCCTCTGG
>JBFISJ010000038.1:0-17004 GCA_041608595.1 Nitrospiraceae bacterium | reverse complement strand
CACCAGGCCGATCTTCGCATAGCCTCGGGCTGCGATGAGGTCGAGCGCCGCGAGGGCCTGTGAAACGGCCAGCCCCACGGTGATGTCCTCGAAGAGACCCTGGCTATCGCCGTGCCCAAAGAAGTCGAACCGCAGTGTAGCGATGTTCTGCCCGACCAGCAGCCGGGTCAGGGTTTTGTTGGTGGTGCTGTGCTGACTGGACAGAAACCCGTGGCACAGGACCGCGATCCGTTTGGTCGGCGCGTCCGGCGTCGCCAGCACGGCGGAGACCACGCGCTGGTCTGCGTCCTTAAAGGTCAACGGCTGTTCCATCGAGGGCATTCTAGCAGAATCTCTCCCGCAGGGTGGAGCGCACCGGGCGGTCGGATGTATGATACAGGGTGGGAGGCCCGCGACATGGCTGACGCCCGGAAACGCCTGGCCGACAATGTGCAGGGATCGCTTTTCGTCGACTCCACGTGTATTAACTGCGACACCTGCCGACAGCTGGCCCCGCGCTCATTCGTGGAAAAAGGCGATTACTCGGTCGTGTATCGTCAACCGGATGGCCCGGGGGAACGACTTCAGGCCTATCAGGCCCTGCTGGCCTGTCCGGTGGGGTCCATCGGCGACACACGGATCGATCGGGGGCACGTGCGGGCGGCGAAAGCCAGCTTTCCCATTCCCATCGACGGGCCGGTGTTTTACTTGGGCTTCAACTCGGCGAAGTCCTTCGGTGGGAGTAGCTACTTTGTCGCGCACCCCCAGGGAAACTGGATGATCGACTCTCCTCGCTATCTGGCGCCTCTCGTGCGGTTTATCGAGCAGCACGGTGGGCTGCGGTACCTCTTTCTTACCCACGAAGACGATGTGGCCGAGGCCGATCGGTATGCGCGGCGCTTCGGCGCTACGCGGATCATTCACCGAGCTGACCTGGCGACCCAGCCCGGCGCGGAGTGGGTGATCGATGGCGTAGAGCCCGTCGCCGCGTCCCCGGATGTCCTGATCATTCCCACGCCCGGCCACACGCCGGGCAGCATGGCCCTGCTGCACAGCCAGCGTTACCTATTCTCCGGGGATCACTTATGGTGGGATCGCGAGGCCCGCGCCTTCCGCACGCCGCGCGTCTATGTCTGGTCAGCAAAGGCGATACGACGCTCAACCGCTGCGCTACTGGAGCATTGCTTCACATGGGTACTCCCGGGTCATGGGGAGCGTGTGCACCTGTCGGCCAGGGAGATGCGGAAGGAGCTGCAACGGGCGGTTCGCGGTTTGCAGCTTACTGCGGCGCGAGCTGGGCAGTAATCTTTGCGGGATGCCGTTGGAGGGGCCGGCCCGGCGGGGCCGCCGGTATGCGGGGGGCAGGGCCGCGCGAGGGCGAAATTAGATCCGCCTCGCGCGCACCTTGAAGTCCACGTTGTCCTTCATCCAGTTGAGAAAGCGGACCTGCTGCGCGACTTCCACCCCCGGATCGATGTATTCCGGCCACCGGGTCATGACGTTGGCATCCACGGTCCAGAGCCGGACTCGCTGACGTTTGACTTCGGTGCGCCAGTGCTTTCCGACCGTCGGGGTCGCGTAGGTCAATCGGACTGTGATGTTGCGTGACAGGTACTCGAGCGGCTGTAGGTTGATCTGCTGGTAGACGGCTTTCTTGGTATTGTCGCTACCCGCGAAGTCCGGTACCCCGTCGCTGACCAGCATGACGGTGATCGGCGCGAGCACGAGATTCCGCTCTTTGGTAATGCGGGCCACTTCCTCGAAGAACGAGTTGAAATCGGTCAGGGTGTCATCGGGCCGGAACCACTCGCGCAGTTGGGCTTCGATCTCCTTGACGCTCTTGCCCTCGAAGTCATGAATGGGGTGGAAGGTCTTCGGTTCGTCCCTTCGCTTTCCCCCCACGCTCCCGACGAACAGAGCCTGCGGCTTTTCCAGACCGCCCAGCGAATTCATATGGGCGTAGATGTAGTGAGACATGAACCTGAGCGCGTTGTCGTAGTTCCCCGAATGTTTGAACGACCCGCTCGCATCCACCCCCACGAACAATGTCGTGCGGGGCTTTCGCTCACCCGGCTCGATCAAGCAACCCGCGGTCAGGCAGAGAAGGACGGCCGTGACGATCAATGTCAGCGCGCGTGTCTGTCTGATCAATCGTTTCATACGCTTGCCTTCTTGGGTTGGAGCCGTGCGAACGGCAGGTTCTCTCGAATCTGCAACGCTTCCTGGAGGCTCTTGAACGGGATCGAAAACGCGGGCCGCCCGCTGAAGAGTATCATCGGGAAGTTCAACGTCCCGGCCAGTACGTGGATGAACGGCAGCGACACGAACTCCAGTAGCTCGTTGGCTTTCTCGTGCAGCCAGCCCACTTCGCGCTTGAAGTCTTCCACCGGCTGACGCCACCACGGCGGCATGGTGCTGACCGTCTCCGGCACGGCTGCCACCGGCGCGCCCTCGTGCAGCATTGGGCGACGGGAGATGAACGCCAGCAACGGCGGCGTGCCGTACTGGCCGAAGAGGAACCACGTCATGCCGCGGATGCCGATCCATCCGAAAGTGGCCATGCAGATGGTGAACATGATGCCCGGACGGTAGGCCTCGTCCGTCTGTTGCGCGATCCACGGCGTGATGGCATCGACCAGCTCGCGATACAGGAACATCACCTCGAACACCATCACGAAGATCTCGACGAAGATCATCTGGACGAGGAACTTGTAGTCCTTCACCCTGATGGCGTCGGCAAGCGCGTGGAGGCAGGCGAAGCTGCCCAGAATTAGGAAGGCCAGAAAGATATAGAGGATGGTACCGGTGAGGACCGGCGCCTCCTTCCCGACGATGCCGCTCAACACCTCCGACACGGTCGGAAAGACCGTGTAGGTAAAGATGAGCGCCTCCAAGAGGCCCCAGAAGATCACCATCAGAAAGGCGATCCAGGGCACCCCCGGCTGGAAGTAGCTCTGCGTCATCTGTCCGGTCTTCGAGAAGGGGAGAATAATCAATTGGCGGACCACCTCGACCAGCATCTGCAAGCCCAGGCGTCCCAGCGTGAACAGCCACCCGAGTAGCACCATCAAGAATCGCCCCAACCCCACCCAGTAGAGCCAGATGGCCACTGCGGCATCCCACCACGCCATCAGGATGGTCTTGATGAAGTCAAGACGCCCGGACCGGAAGGGCAGGGTGTAGATGGACAGTTGGGTGATCCAGACCCCCACGACCACCATGACGACGGGCAACAGGAGAAGGAGATACCCAAGCGCTGCCAACCAGCCGTCAAACTGGAACACGAACCCAAAGGCGGCTTGCATGAAATCTGGCACCCAGGCGATGGGAATGCTGAGGACCTCCAACAGTTCGTCGTACGCACCGGGAATGATCCCGCTGGCGGCGGCCTGTGTCTGCTGACTCAGCCCGTTTGCCGTCATGGGATCTTGGGCCATGGCTGTCATCGGCTGGGGTTCGGGGACGATGCTGGTAATGGCTTCTGGCATGGGCCTCACCTTGGACTTATAAGGGTTTTTACGGTCTTGGCATGGATGCGTTCAGCAATGTGTTCCAAATGAGTATAGCAGACAGAATCACGTGCAATATCCTTGCAATCTCAATGCCTTGCAAGAAGACCGCAGCCGAAAGTAGGGGAGGGGGCTCTGACCCGCGACACGAGGGGCCTCCGGGCCAGCCTCGGCCTGTGGAGTGTAGGGGATTGGGGGAGGTGTAGGGGGCGGGATACAGTCCCGCTGATTGTGACTAGCAGGCTCTTGAAAAACCGTTTCCGCGCCTCGGCCAGCGCCTGGACCCCTCGAGCCGTCACTCACCGAGTGAAAGATCCGGGCAGGATGTTCAAAAGGCCTCCGGCAGCACCCGCAAGCTGGGTACCCGGCATGCGAGAGGCCGAGGCGTACCGGGGGACCCGTTGCTCTTCTGAATGCAACGGCTCCCCCGGCAGGGGGCGTTTTTCAACATCCCGCTAGTCGTCCTGGGGACGGGCGGAGAGCAGAGCGCCCACCTTGACGGAAAAGACCGCAAGACTTGCCACCAGCAGGCCGATGCTGACCCAGGTCGCCAGCTTTACGGCAAAGGAGCCAAGGGGGTACTGCCAGACGAGCGCAGCGAGGACGCCGATGCCGAGGGTACCCAGGCTCAAGGTCATCACCTGAAAGTTCCCCCAGCGCTCGCTGATCGCGGTCAGGCGGTTGAGATAGGCGCCGCGCTTGTTGTGGCTTTCGACCCGACGCACGGCCAAGCTGATCGGAAGGAGGTGGCTCAGGGCTCCAAAGATCGTCTGCAACATGAAGCCGATCAGCGCCAGATGTGTGTAGGCCACCAGATGGAGCGTGCCGAAGGGCATTTTCGGCGGGTCCCAAAGGTAATTGACGCTGACCAAGATGCCGGCGGCGATGGACATCACGAGGAACATGGTCCCGACCATGAGGTGGTTGGAGGCCACGTAGGCAGGCTTCCCGGCCGCCATCCAGGTCCGCACGATGTTGTAGGTGAACAGGAGTGTCCCGATGACGAGCAGACCGCCCGCCACGATCTGAGTCCACAGGTGCGTCAGTAAGAATCCCGCAATCAAGATTGCAATCCCGGCCGGCATGAGGAAGAAAGTCACGCGCGCGATGCGGGGGCTATAGAGTTGGGCGTTGATCAGGGTCGGAAACAGATTGTGCATCGTCCCGATCATCACGAGCGTGACGAAGCCCAGCAGATTCAGATGAATATGCGCCAGGCGTGCTTTGCCGAGGCCCGAGGGATCGATGAGACGCAGTGCCATAGCCTCCCCCACCACCAGCCCGACGAGCAGAACGAGCAGGGCGACGCCGTAGAACCACAGGTTTAGGGGTGGCGAGATCAGGCTGGACCGTACCTGTTTGACGGCATCCACCAGAATGGAGAGGAAGGCGAACACGATCAGGAGGCCGGTCATTCCGACCACCGTTCGGTGCTGCATGGCAAAGCCCAGCAGGATGCCGATCGTGCCCGAATTGATGCTTGCATACAAGACCGGGTGAGACTCGGCCTTGTCCCGTCCCGTCATCAGCAACGGAGGAATGAACGCGATCATGGCGCCCATGATCATCTGCGCCACCCCCCCGACGAGCGCCCCATGCACGTGAATCAGGCGGATGAATGAGGGCAGGGGTGTGCCGAGCACCATGCCGAGGAGCAGGCCGATTCCCAGGAGTGAAGAGAGCAACAGCCAGACCAGGCCGGTGATAAAGAACAGCGGTGGACGACACTCCCTCATGTTCATCATGGCTTAGGAGGACGGCTCCAGAAAATAGAAATGGTTCGTCGGCCCCTTCCCGTGACCAATGGCAAGGCCGTGTCGAATCGCCTCGGTCACGTAACCCTTGGCCACCTGGACGGCCTCCGCGACGGCCTTCCCTCGCGCGAGTTGGGCGGCGATCGCCGACCCATAGGTGCAGCCTGTTCCATGGGTGTGGGGTGTCTCGATGAACTCGCCCTTGTACATATTAAAGAATCGGCCATCGTACAGCAGATCTGTACCCCGCTCCACGAGCAGGTGGCCCCCTTTGATCAGCACGTACTGGCAGCCGAGCTTGTGGATGACCTTGGCTGCTTGGCGGGCGACGGCCAGCGTCCGAATCTCGAGACCCGAAAGGCGTTCGGCCTCGGGGATGTTCGGCGTAACGATCAGGGCCAGGGGAATGAGTGAGGTTTTCACCTTGTCGACGGCCTCTGGCTTCAGGAGCGCGGCTCCGCTTTTCGAGACCATCACAGGATCGACTACCAGATTGGTGACCTTGCGTTGCCGCAGCCTGCGGGCGACCGCCTCCACGATTTTCCCGGACGACAACATCCCCGTTTTCACGGCCGCGATCTCGAAGTCATCGAAGACGGCGTCGAATTGCTGCTCGATGATGGAGATCGGCAGGTCGTGGACCGCGGTCACGCCTTTCGTGTTCTGGGCCGTGATCGACGTAATGACCGAGAGCCCGAACACGCCGTTTGCGGCCATGGCCTTGAGATCGGCCTGTATGCCCGCCCCGCCGCCGGAATCCGACCCCGCTATGGCCAGCACTTGTTTCATCCTGATCGTCGCGCGCGCTTCGTTTCCAAGATACGTAAAACCTGCCAAGGAGTTTGACGGGCGACACCCTACATTCGCATTATCAGCATAGATGGCGGACAACGCAAGTTTTGCCTGTTTGCAGTCCGTGCATAGTGCCGAATCGCGTCACCCTAATCATCAGCTGTGAGGGGAGCAGCCCGCGGTTCAGGAGAGCACAACGCCTTCGTAAAGATTGGCGACATGCACTCGTCCTCCGGCGTTCGTGACCGGGGCAAGAATCCTCCGGTAGGCTGTGCCCTCGAACCGGTCAAGACGCTCCCAGTGATCGAGGAGGCGAGAAGAAGACAACACCTGCACCGGAATGCGCATGGCGTGAGGTTTCCACCGACACGCCGGGTAGGGACCGATCCTGCCGAGTACCCCTCGGATCCATCCCCTGTCCCATGTCCCCTGGATTTCCGCGATCACATGATGATTGGTTTTCCCCGGCGCCAGGGTTCCATACACCGCCAGCCGCTGCGAAGGGTGATCGAGCAACTCGTCTAGCAAGGCCTCGAGCTTGTCGGTATCAGTCGTCGAGTGTAGGGAAAGTTTTTTTGCACGTCTGCGAGCGCTTGTCTTCTCGCGCATCAGAACTTTGATTGCCTGACGCAGCAACCCACATCGCGCTTCTTCATCCAGCCCCTCCACCCACCTCGCCTCATAGATCAGCTGGGCCACCTCTTCAAGTTTTGTGAGAGATTGCTCCTCGAGGGTCTGAGTTGAGGGTTTCAAAGTCATTCGCATTGCTCATTCATCGGACGCTCTACCGCGCGCAGCGGAAGGGCCCCACAGGGGGATGGGTGGAGCGAGCACGGCTGGGCTGATCGCCGCGACAGGACCCGTCCGATCACAAGGGCCACTTCTCCTCCTTCCAGGCCATCTCCCAAAACATCCATTCATAGCGCGAGCTGATCAGAAAGCTCTGTTCCATTCGCCGGCGCTCGGCCTGCCCGGCCATTTTCACCCATCCGTCCACCTGGCGACGCATCCACTCCTGGACTTCCGCGAACTCCGGCGAGCCGTACATCAGCAGCCAGTCCCGGTAGGGATGCCCCGGCTTCGGCGGACCCTTCCGCAGGAAATGACGGCCCACCACACAATAGATCCACGCACAGGGCAGCGCCACCACCGTGATTTCCGCCGCCGAGCCGGATTGCGCCACGGACAACATATGGCGGGTATAAGCATAGTTGGTGGGGGCCATGGGCACGGACGCCATCTGCTTGGGCGTCATCTTCCAGCGGGTGCCGTAATTCTCGTGGAGCCCGCGTTCGACCACGATCGTTTCCTCGACAAGCTTGGCGAAACGCAGAGCGGAGTCCGGATCAGGCGCCTTCTCGGCGGCGGCGGCGAACACTCGCGCGAGATCCCCGAGGAACCGCGCATCCTGGAGAAGATAATATTTGAACTTCCGTTCAGGCAGCGTCCCCTTCCCCAGCGCCACGACGAAGGGGTGCGTGAGCTGGGCGTCCCAAATGGGCTGGGCTGCCTTTCGGAGTCGATCGCAAAAGGACATGAGCGGTCTCCTAGAGAGAAGCGATGATAGAGTCCTTCTCGATGCGGGGCACGACGCAGTGAGGAGCGAGGCGGTCGAGGCTCATGGTGGCGCGAATGACGCCAGGTCCATGGAGCCAGTGCGGAGACGCCGACGAGCGTGCCGATTGTTGAGGGCGTGTCGTCGGGAAGGAAGTGTGCCTGGCGATGCCTGCACGAGGCGGAGGCTAGCCCTTGACCAAGGCCCGTGCGGCTTGAAACGCAGCATCCATGTCCGGCATCGTGGCCAGCTCGGGTGTGATCTGCATGTAGCGAATCACGTTGTTCTTATCGATGACCATCACCGTTCGCGCAAGAATATGCGGATCCTTGACCAACAAGCCGTAGGTCTTTCCGAACTCTCCGCCACGGTAGTCCGACAGAAAGGTCACGTTCTTGATCTTCGCCTCTTCGGCAAAACGGTTCTGTGCGAACGGGGTATCGATGCTGACCGTGATCAGCTCGACCGACTGATCGAGTCCATTGTTTTTCTCGCTCAGGTAGTGCGTCTGCTGCTCGCAGACCGGCGTGTCGAGAGACGGGACGACGCTGATGATACGCACCCTGCCTTTCGTGCCCGCAATGTTGACGGCAGACAGATCTCTCGCGGTCAGTTGCGCGTCGCGGAGCTCGTCCCCCATGCGAACACCGAAGCCCTCGAGATCGAACGCCTTTCCCTTCAGGGTGACCGTCTGCCCGGAGCCCGCATTGGCGCTGTCTCTTGCGACGGTCAAATCCTTGTATGTGAACCGCGTCTCATCAGATGAGCTTAGACCGGTGCAGCCGGATGCCCCGCACAGACCCGCGACCGCGAGCGCGACGGCAAGACACTGTCTCACGCACTTCATAGTCGGCTCCTTTCAGGATACGTACTGGCTCTCAGCATGTGGTGATCCCGCGTGGCGGGTTGCAATGGGTATATGCCGCCAGCGGAGCGTCAGTGTCAAGGGCGGAGGAAATCGAGCAGGATGGCGTTGACCGCCTCGGGGCGTTCCCACTGGGGCATATGGCCGGCTTCAGGAATCAGCTCGAATCGGGAGCCCGCGATGGTGTCGTGGAGCGCGCGCCCCACCGCAGGGGGAAACACGCGATCCTCCTCGCCCCACAACACGAGCGTGGGCTGCTGAATTTCGTGGAGTCGCGACGCGTAGCCCTGCTCCCAAAGGTCGAGGTTTCGGGTGAGCCTGATCAGCGGCGGTATCAGGCCGGGGCGCTTGCGATTCTGGTATGAGCGCTCGATCACCGCCGGAGTCAGCAGGCTGTCGTCGTGGATGAGCTCGCTCAGCACCGCGCGCGTCAAGCTGCGGCCGGCGAACCAATTACCGACCTCCACCAACCAGATCGGGGCGCGGGACTCAACCGCGGTCTTCACGTACGTCTCGCCGAGCTTCTCCCGGACGTTGTTCGGGAGGCCGCCGATCAGAACGAGGCGATCCACTCGGGACGGATGGGCGAGCGCCAGCCCGCACACGAGACCCGCACCCATCGAGTTCCCGACCAGCGCAGCGCGTGGAATCTCGAGCGCGTCCATGAACCCGCGAAGATACTCGACCTGCTGCTCGGGCCGGTAGTCGATGTTGGGCTTGTCGGAGTACCCGGAGCCGATGAGGTCCAGCGTGATCACGCGATAAGTCGAACCCAGGGCGACCTGTTGGTATTCCCAATTCCAGAGTGTGCCGCCCAGCCCGTGAACAAGAATGACGGGCGACCCCTCACCCTGATCGAGATAGGCGATGCGTTGTCCGTCCACCTGGACGGTCCGAATGGGCAGGCGGTGAATGGAGTCCAGCCAGGGGGGGATCGAGGTGTCGTTCGCGCAGGCGCTCAACAGCACGAGGAATAGGATCAACGGGGACGGGGACAACAGGACGTGACCGGCTGGTCGTCGTCGTCCGGCGGCCTTGGCCACCGGATCATTCCAACAGCAGGAGCGTTTCGTCGGTCTTGACGTCATCACCCGCTTTGACGTGCACGGCCTTGACGGTGCCGTCGATCGGAGCCGGCACGCGGCTTTCCATTTTCATGGCCTCGATGATCAGCACCGGATCGCCCAGGGCTACGCGATCGCCCTCGGCCACCAGCACCTTCACCACTTTCCCCGGCATGGGTGGGGCCACGTCGCCCGGCTGGGAGGGCTTGGGGCGCCTTGGCGCCGGGGCCTTGCCGGGCTCAGCCGTCTCCGGAACGCCCGCCAAGACTTCGTGCAGAGGCTCGAGGTAGACCTCTTCCAGCTTGTCGTTCACCCGAATGTAGTAGGGCTTGCGGCCGTCCTTCTTCCGCCCGGCGCCGGAGACCACCACGTGGTAGGTCTCTCCGTGGAGCGACAGGTTGAACTCGGCCGGGGCCAGATGGAGCTCATGCGCCACCGCGGGGCTTTTGTCGGTCGGGGGGGCCAGAGGCTCCGGCTTGAGCTCCCCCCGCTCCCGTTCCTCCAAATACTGCCGCGCCACGTTGGGGAACAGGGCATAGGACAAGGTGTCCTCGATGGAGCGCCCCTTGCCCTTCACCTCCCGCTCGGCGGCGGGCAGCTCCGGATCCAAGTGATCGGCGGGTCGTCCGCGAACGGGCTTCTCGTCGCCGATCGCGCGGGCCATGATCTCTTGGTTCACGGGCCCCGGCGGATGGCCGTACAAACCCAGGAAGTAATTCTTGGTCTCGGACGTGATGACTTTGTAGCGCTCGCCGGTCACGACGTTGAGGGTAGCCTGGGTGCCGACGATCTGGCTGCTGGGCGTGACCAGGGGGGGATATCCCATATCCTCTCGCACGCGCGGAACTTCCTCCAAGACGTCCTTGATCTTGTCGAGCGAATTTTGCTCCGCCAACTGTGCCGCGAGATTGGACAGCATGCCGCCGGGAATCTGGGAGGCGAGGACGTCGGCGTCGACACCGGTCACCTCGCTCTCGAACTGCCGATACTTTCTTCGCACCTCGCGGAAGTGATCGGAGATCGGCGAGAACTGCTCGAGGTTCAGGCCGGTGTCGTAGGGCGTGTTGCGCAGCGAGGCCACCATGGTCTCCGTCGTGGGGTGGGACGTCCCGCCGGCCAGGGGAGAGATGGCCGTATCCAGCATGTCGAGCCCCGCCAGAATCGCCATGAGCGATGACATCGAGGCCATGCCCGACGTGTAGTGCGTATGGAGGTGGATCGGAACCCGCACGGTCTCCTTCAGTTTGCTGACGAGCACATACGCATCGATCGGTGCCAAGAGCCCAGCCATGTCTTTGATGCACAAAGTGTCTGTCCCCAAATCCTCGAGCTGCTTGGCGAGGTCGACGAAATTGTCGAGGCTGTGGACCGGACTGACCGTGTAGCTGATCGCAGCCTCGACGTGCTTGCGGGAGGCCTGCACGCGCAGCATGGCCCGCTTCATATTGCGGACGTCGTTGAGCGCGTCGAAGATGCGGAACACGTCGATCCCGTTCTCCGCTGACCGTTCGACGAACGCGTCCAGCACATCGTCCGGGTAATGTCGGTAACCGACGATGTTCTGGCCGCGGAGCAGCATCTGCAAGCGCGTGTTCGGCATGGCGGCCCGCAGGGCCCGAAGCCGTTCCCAGGGATCCTCCTTGAGGTACCTCAGGCAGGTGTCGAAGGTGGCGCCGCCCCAGACCTCGAGGGACCAGTATCCGACCGAATCGAGCTGCTCCGCGATGGGGAGCATGTCTTCGGTACGCATGCGGGTCGCCAACAACGATTGGTGTGCGTCACGAAGCACCACATCGGTGATCTGCAGGCGCTTGGCGGGCGCCGCCACGATGTCCAGCCCCCCACCGGGCTTGACCAGCCGCGTGGGCGGCTGGGGGCGGCCGGCAGCCTTGCGACCGGAGGCGGATTTGCTCGGGCGCTTCTTCTGGCGGGATGGCATCTATAATCCCTCGTAAGCGGCGATGGCGGCCGAGATGGTGAGGACCCAGTCCTCCGGCTCCATCCTGGCCTCGTATTGAAACAGTTCCGGGTGCGTGTCCAAATACGAGGTGTCGAAGCGTCCGGCTCGGAAGTCGGGCTCCTCCATGATTTTCATCATGAAGGGAATCGTCGTCTTCACGCCGCGCAACGCAAACTCCTCCAGAGAACGGTGCATGCGACTCACCGTCTCTTCCCAGGTGCGGCCACGCACAATGAGCTTGGCGAGCAAGGCATCATAATGGGAGGGCACCGTGTAATCCTTGTAGACCGCGCCGTCGATACGCACGCCAATCCCGCCCGGTGAATAGTAGGCGGTGATCTTGCCGGTCGAGGGCACAAAGTTGTTCTTCGGATCCTCCGCGTTGATGCGGCACTGAATGGCGTACCCCTGCAACGTGACGTCCTTTTGCTGAAACTCGAGGGGAAGACCGGCGGCGACCGCGATCTGGGCCCGGACGATGTCAACGGCCGTGATCTGCTCCGTAATCGTATGCTCGACCTGGATGCGCGGATTCATCTCGATGAAGTAATAGTGCCCTTCCTGATCCAGCAGGAACTCTACAGTGCCCGCGTTGTCGTAGTCCACGGACCGCGCGATGGAGATCGCCGCTTCGCCCATTTCCGCGCGCAGCTTCGGCGTCAGCACCAGAGAGGGCGCGATTTCGATGAGCTTTTGGTGGCGGCGCTGAATGGAGCAGTCCCGCTCACCGAGGTGGATGACGGTTCCATGTTTGTCGGCCAAGACCTGAAATTCGATGTGGTGCGGGCGCTCAATGTATCGCTCGATGAAGAGGCTGCCGTCGCCGAAGGCCGCCTCGGCTTCCCGCGCGCAGGTCTCGACGTTCGGCCGCAGCTCACCTTCAGAGCGAATCACCCGCAGGCCGCGGCCTCCGCCGCCCGCGCTGGCCTTGATCATCATGGGATAGCCGTGCTCCCGGCAGAAGGCCTCAGCCTCTTCGATATTGCTGATCGCCTTGTCCGTGCCTGGCACGACGGGAACGCCCGCCTTTTTCGCAATCTCCCGGGCTTGCACCTTGCTGCCCATGAGGTGGATGGCCTGGGGCGACGGGCCGATGAACGTAATCCGGTTCACCTGGCAGAGGTGGGCGAACTGGGCGTTCTCCGCGAGGAATCCGTACCCCGGATGAATCGCGTCGGCGCGGATGCGGTGGGCGAGCTCGACAAGCTGGTTCATGTCCAGGAACCCCTTCACGGGGCCCGGTCCGACCAGGTAGGCCTCGTCCGCTTTTTTGACGTAGATGCCGCTGGGGTCGGCGTCCGAGTAGATGGCGGCGGTCGCGATGTTCAGCTCGCGGCACGCGCGGATGATCCGCATCGCGATCTCGCCACGATTGGCTACGAGGATCTTTCTAAACATGAGTAATGATAAACACTCAGGATGACTGGGCGGTGACGGTCAGAACCCGCCCCGGAAGGTCAAAAAGTAGCGTACGTTAGCACACCGTCTCAAGACCTGTCGAGGGCGGAAGTTGCGGAAAACGGGCAGGAATGGGCCGGCCGGCGACCGGGGATTCGGGTGACAGGGCTCCCGATCCTCGGGGGACCGGAGGCGTCGGCGGAATGGGAGGGCGAGCCAATCCGGCACCCACCGGCGCATGCTCCTAACGGGTCACGAGGATCGCCTTGGATTGCGCGCTGCCGGCGCCGGTGATCGTCAGCACGAAGGTCATGCCCGATGGGACGTCGTTGGGCACCACGGCTTCGATGGTCGACTCGCTCACGTATTTGTAATTCACTTGGGCCTGGGACGCCTTGCTGAAGTTCACGCCTCGGAAGCATTCCGGTGTGCCGAAGTTCTCCCCCTTGATGACGATCTTGTCGCCGGGCTTCACGGTATCCGGCTCGACTTTGTGAATCGAGGGGCGCTTGGTGCGGTCACAGACCGGGTCCTTTTTGACCTTCTCTTCGTCGTACCCGACGATGGATTCCGTATCGAACAGACTGAAGCCGGCGCCCTCGACAACCGAACCTTCCTCGGCGGCGCGCGCGGCATGGAATTGCGGGCTGCCTGCCGCCATCATGAATCCCAACGCTGTGACTACCACCACGCGCGTCACCATACGAGCCTCCTTAACGTGAATGGTTCAAATCGAGGGACGTATAACTCTGATCAATGAGCCGCTGCCCTTCCGGGCTGAGGGCAAAGTCGATGAACGCTTTGGTCACCGGGCTGGGATCCTTCCGGGTCAAAAACAGTACGGGCCTGCGAAGCGTGTAGCGGCCATCCTTCACGGTCGGACCCTCCGGCTCGACATTCTCCACCGCCAGGAGCCTGACGGCGACGCCGGTTTTAACCGCCGCCAGGGCCGGCGAGAGCGACATGTAGGTCACGGCCCCGTAGGGGGCGAGCGTGCCCACAACCTTGTTGGTGGCCTTCTGCTCAGGCCCGATGACTTCCGCCGAGTCGGGGATTTTGCCTTCGATACCCAGCGACTGCTCGAACGAATAGGTCAGGTTCTGCGTATAGTGGCGATTGATGATCTTGACGCGCGTGTCCGGCCCGCCCAACTCCGACCAGAACTTCACCTTTCCCGCAAAGACATCAGCCACTTGCGATTTGGTCACGCTTTTGATGTTGTTCATCAGGTCGACCATGATGGCGATGCCGTCCCAGGCAACCTGGTGGGCGACCAGATCCGGCTCCGCCTTGCCCATCACGGCGATGTCGGCCTCGCCGGATCGCACGACCTGAAGCGGTTTCAGGTTCTCGTGCCAGATGATGTCCACGTAGGCACCCGGATGTTTTTTCTCGAAGGCCTGGGCGAGGTCCTCGATCATGGGGCGCTCCGGACCATGCCCGGCGACCGCCACAGGACCCAGCACGTTGACGGCCGAGCCGACCGGGGTGGCCACCGCGGAGACGACCAGGCACGTCATGAGGGCGATAACCCGGCTCAGCATGGCACACCCCGATTCTGGGCAGACACCCGTCCTCCGTGCCGCCGTTCCATCAGCCACCTGCGGGAGGGGAGAGAATTGAATGGATCCCGACTCCGGGCGCACACTATCCCCCGCCTGAGCCCCCGTCGCCCGAGGAGCCGGATCCGGAAGGGTTGGTCATGTTGGGATTCAAGTTGGCGCGTTTTCCGAGCATCGGCGGCAGCTTCTTAAGCTTGTCCATGCGCTCATTCAGCATGTTGTACGCCTTCATCTCCCTGAAGGTGGGCTTGGCCGTCCCGACCACCTTCGAGGCGAAGGCGGACATCAGCCGGGTGGCCTTTTTCGCGCCGCAGTGGGAGCACTTCGTGTCGTCGGGATTGGCATGGACGGACTGGAAGGTTTCGAATCGCTGACCGCAACCGCCGCATTGGTATTCGTATACAGGCATAATCGGCACCCTCGTTCAAAGCGTGATCTGCCATTCTAGCCTATTTCGGGCGCGAGATGCGAGCGAGGGGAGGCCAAAACGGCGGCGCCGCGCGGGGTCGGACGGCCTTGACCAGGGAGAGATTTTTTCGCTATTTTATCCGGCTTTAGCCAAACAGGGACCGCAGGCATTCGAGAGGAGGACCCATGCCAGTGTTGATTCGCAAGTACAAGCTTGCCAGTGGATTGCGACAGGAGGAGCGCATCGACGACCCCGACCGCATCGAGCGGTACATGAAGTTCTTCGACAAGGATGCGATGAAGAAGCTCAACGCGGGACAGAAGGTCGTCCTTGAAAAGGACGAATGGGAGCTCTTACCTTAACGGACGCCCTTCGGCGACGTCCTGCGGGGGAGCAAGAGAACAGACCACCGAGAAAGCCGGCCACTGCGAGCCGGCCGAAGGGATGCAATGATTTACTGGATTCACGTGGCAAGGCAGATCGATCGCGCCGTACTGCACCGTGAACGATGCTCGGAGGTGCCGTCGAACCTCACGCACTCCGATTTCTGGGAGGGCGGCTGGTTCGACTACCCCGACAAGGACCGGGCGCTGGACGCGCTGGAGCTGTCCGGCACGACGACCCAAAAACTGTGTCCGCTCTGTAAGCCGTAATCTCGGCATTCCGGCCCCGGGAGAGAAGCGCCGCCTCTCCGGCCCGTCGTGGAATGCAGGCGGCAGCGGGTCCCATAGATACCCCCGATGGCTTATCTCGCCCTGGTCTTTTGCACGCTGATCTGGGGCGCGACATTTCCCGCGACGAAGATCGCGCTCGAGCAAGTCCCGCCGCTCACCTTTCTCTTCCTTCGATTCGCATTGGGGACGGTCCTGGTCTTCTCGTGCTTCCTGGTGCTCCGGGATCTCCTCCGCGCCACCTGGCCGGTGTTGCGGATGAGCCTCGTGGCGACGGTGTTTCTGTTCATCGGATACGCCGCGCAGACCGTCGGGTTGCAGGACACGACGGCCTCGAATTCGGCGTTCATCACCGCGCTCTACGTCGTGCTGGTTCCGCTCTTCCTCCGTCGTTTCGATCGGCGCACGTGGATCTCGGCCGCGCTGGCGCTGGTCGGTCTCTGGTTCCTCGTGAACCCGACCGTGACGATCAACAGGGGCGATCTCTGGACCCTGGCCTGCGCGGCGGGGTTCGCCGCGCATATCGCCTGCCTGGAATCGTTCAGCCGGCGGGCCGATCCCCCCTCCCTGGTCGCGTGGCAGATGCTGTTCGTTACCATCGTCCTAGGGCCGGCGATGGTTTTCGAGTCACCCGAGCCGAGCCATTTCGCGCCGACGATTGAGCTGGGAGTGGCCCTGATCATCTGCGGCGTCCTCGCGACGGGCGCGCTGGCGCTTCAAATCTGGGCGCAGCGGATCGTCCCCGCCCAACGCGTGGCCCTGATCTTCATCATGGAGCCGGTCTGCGCGGCGTTGATGGCCTGGTATGTGCTCGGCGAACAGCTCGGGGCACGCGGGTGGTTGGGCAGCGCGCTGATTCTGGCGGCCGTCCTGCTGGGGTCGGTGCCGCGCGTGCCGCAATTCACGAAACCTGTCGAGCCGGCCCCCGCGCGATAACGCGGTGAGAGGAGACGACGGCGCATGGCGCAGAAATTCGGCAACTTTCGGTGGGTAAAGGAAGGATTCTTGGATAACCGCGAGCCCGGCTCGGTCGTCGGCCGGATGACCTTTGCCGTGCTCGGGACTGTGGAGATCTATCTGAAGGGCGACTTTCGCGGCGAGATCGCCGGCAAGGCGATTCGATTTCAAAACAGCAAGTTCGAGGACGACGACATGGCCGGGCACGTGCTCGGGGATCTGGAGATCCCGCAGGTCGGCGAGGTCAGCCTCATCTCGTTCGATCCCCACCCGAACCTCGCGCCGCATCCCTACATCGAGTGGTTCTCCAACCGCAAGAATCATTACCGCATCGAGCTCGTGCCGGAGGATGCCGCGATCCTCTCGGACGAGGAAGCGGCGAAGCTCGACGAGGACAGCGCCGCGATCCGCCAGGCGCTTGCCACCCAAGTGCGCTCGACCCGCGACCGCGAAGAATCCGATTGGGTCTAGGCGAGAGCGGGTGGCCTCTTGGCTTTTTTTACTAGCGCAGCGCGCACCGAAAAACGAT
>JBFISJ010000037.1:0-17141 GCA_041608595.1 Nitrospiraceae bacterium | reverse complement strand
TGCCGTTGAAGCGGTCGACGCATTTCTCGCCCCATTCCTCGTAGGCCTTGAGCACCACCTCCGTGTCCGAGCGCGAGCGAAACCGGTAGCCTTTCGTCTCCAGCTCCGCGCGCAGCTCCCTAAAGTTGTAGACCTCCCCGTTGTACGCGATGACCATGTCCTGCGCGTCATTGACCATGGGCTGACGCCCGGCGTCGGACAGATCCAAGACCGCCAGCCTCCGGTGCCCCAGCCCCACGGCACCGGCGCGATACTGACCGGCGCCGTCCGGCCCGCGATGGGCGATCGCCCGGGTCATCCGCTCGAGAAGACCCTCCTCGACCGCCTCCCCATCCAGGTGACAGATCCCCGCCAAGCCGCACACTGGTTAATCCTCCTCGGCGATGGCTGGCACGGCACACCGACCCTCGAGGCTTTGATGCATGCACTCGACAATGTCCCCGCCCCCCTTGCGCCCACAGGTTACAAGGCGGAGCGGCCCCTTGAAGATCGGTTTCGCTACCAGGCTCAGTAATGACTCACGCATGGATCGGGTCCATGTCCCGAATCGCCGCGCAGACGTAGGCCTGGTCGGCGTCCGACAGCTGAGAGTAAAGCGGCAAAGCCAGGCTCAACCGATCCGCGAAGCAGGCGTTGGGAAATCGGTCCGGCCGCAGATCGTACTTGTTGGCGTAATACGCCAGCAGCACCGGCGCGTGGGTGCCTTGCCGCGTGCTGATCCCCCGCGAGTCGAGGCGTTGCATGACCGCATTGCGTCGCGCGTGCAACCGCTCCACATTGTCCAGCGACGGCGTCTCAGGACGGAACAGGCATACGTAGGACTGGTAGCCGTGCACGTCGCCCTCCGGCACGGCCGGTGTGCGAAGCCACGGCACGTCCGCAAGCGCGACGTCATAGGCATGGGCACGAGCCGCCCGCTCCTTGAGCATGCGTTCGGCCCGCGCCAGCTGGCTGCATCCCAGAGCGGCCTGGATGTCCGTCATCCGATAGTTGTACCCCAGATGCTCGAAGGCACCGAGAAGCGGTGCGCCGCCCGATGTGTGTCGTTCCAAATCTGAGACGGACCCGCCGTGATCCCGAAGCGATCGCGCGAGGCGGTCCACCTCAGGTTTCGCGGTGGTCAGCATCCCACCCTCTCCGGTCGTGATCGACTTGCGCGGATGGAAGCTGAAGCACGCCACCGCGCCGAAGGTGCCCGCATGACGACCGCGTTGCTTCGCTCCGAGCCCGCAGGCGGCATCCTCCACGACCCACAGGCCGTGCCGGCGCGCAAAGGGCAGGATTGTGTCCATGTTCGCGCAGAGCCCGAAGAGATGCACGGGAATGACGCCGACCGTGCGCGGCGTGACCAGCGCCTCGAGCAGATTTACATCCAGATTGAATGTGGCGAGATCAATATCGCAGAAGACGGGACGGGCCCCGGCATACTCGACCACATTCGCCGTTGAGACCCAGGTGAAGGCCGGCACGATCACCTCGTCCCCGGGCTTGAGGTCCAGGCACCGGACGGCGAGGTGAAGGGCGGTCGTGCATGAGCTCGTCGCCACCGCGCACGCGGCCCCAATGAAGGCCGAAAAGTGCTCCTCGAACTGACGTACGAAGGGACCTTGGACGACCCATCCGCTGTCCAAGGGCTTGAGGACCGCCTCGCGATCCGAGGCGTCGAACTCGGGCATCGTGATGGGGATGCGCTTCATGCCAGGGTCCGCTGCACAGCGACGTGGTCCTTGTGGCTCCGGCGCCACTCGATCAATCGCCTGAGGCCTTCGCGGAGATCGGTGGTCGCTCGGAAGTCGAGCTCGCGTTCGGCCCGCAGAGGGTCGCCGATACGTTTGGTGACGAACGACAGCCCGGCCGGCTCGAAGTGAATCGGGAGGGAAGAGCCGGCGTGCTCCAGGATCATCTCCGTCAGGGCCTTGATCGTTGTGCCCTTTCCGAACCCGACGTTGTAGAAGCGGTCCGACACGTCGGCCGTCATCGCCAGGACATTGGCACGCGCAGCGTCAGCGACGTAGACGAAGTCGAACTCCTGGGAGCCGTCGCCGTGGACGACGGGAGCCAAGCCCTGATCCAACCGATCCAGGATCTTCATGATGACCGCCATGTAGGCCCCCTTGTAGTCCTGCCTGGGCCCGTAGACGTTCATATACCTGAGCCCCACGTAGGGGACCCCGTACCGCTCGCAAAAGGCCCGGCACATATGCTCGCCCGCAATCTTGGTCGCGCCGTAGAAGGTGCGATTGTTGTAGACATGGTCTTCCGTCATCGGGACCTCAACCGCGTTTCCGTAGACCGAGGCGGACGAGCTGTACACAAGCCGCTTCACCCCGTTCGCCGCACAGGCTTCCAGCACATTGAAGGTCCCGCGCACGTTGACCTCGAAGGCCGACCGCGGGTACTCGTGGCAGTGGAGGAGCCAGAGCGCCGCCAGGTGAAACACGCCATCGACGCCCTTCATGGCCTGATTGAGAATGTCGGTCTGAATCAGGTCACCACCGAGCTCGAAGATTCGCACTCGGGGATCCTTCAGCGCGTCCTCCAGGTTTTCCTTGGTGCCGCGGCTGAAGTTGTCGTAGACGATGACCTCACCGACGTCGGTCTTGATGAGCTCGTCGACGACATGGGATCCGATGAACCCGGCCCCCCCGATGACGAGCATGCGTTTACCTTTGAGATTCATGGCACCTTGCCCTTCACGTCATCGCGCCTTGCGCGACCCCGGAGCCGGGCCGATCGGACACCATGAGTCCTTCGGCTACCGGCGGTTTCGTGTCCGACCTCACGGGGTCACGTCACCTGCGCGTCGATGCAGAAAAGAAAAAGAATGACGGCCTGGGGAATGGGCGCGCCTGTTCCGCGGGAAGAGCGACGAGGCGCATGGCTCAGCCAGCTCCGCTGATGCTGCTAGAAATCGCGGCGTTGAAAAATGACGCAAGCGGCCGTCAGGAGCAAGGCCGCGTACAGAATGCCGTAGCCGATCGCCAGCATCTGATAGGACAACGCCACAGTCACGCCGCGAGCCGCCTGCCCCTTGATATTCAGGTACTCCAAGTTGGGACAGAGATAATAAATGCCGGTCATGATGGCTTTGATCGCCTCGTTTTCACCCTTTTGCGCGATCCCCTTCAGATCGGTGGTGAGATGACCGATGACGTACATTCCGAGCGTCAAGATGGCGCTCAAGGTCGCGGAGCTGAACGTTGAGAAGAACAAGGCGAGAGCCGTGACGAGCATGAGCTCCACCACGATCAAGGCCACGGCTTGAAAAAGCGAGAGATGGATCGGCGTGCCGGTGATATATAAGGTGAGCAGAAAGACGACGAACATCACCCCGATGTTGACGAACAACGTCAGCACGAGCCCCAGATACTTGCCGAGCAGAAACTGCGCCCGACTGATGGGACGAGCCATGATCGTGTAAACCGTTCGGCGCTCGATCTCCTTGGTGACCAGCCCGATCCCGACAAAGATCGCGATCAGCACGCCGACGAGATTGATGGCCGCCAGGCCCATGTCCGTGATGATCTTTCCCTGGTCGGCGATACTGAGCTCCGCCAGCAGTACCGAGGCTCCGATCAGCAGCAGCGCGAAGAACAGCAGGTTATACAGGATCTTGTCGCGCAGGCTCTCACGAAACGTATTCTGTGCGATGACCGCAATGCACCACATGCGTCTGCCCCTCACCGATCCCTTTGATCAGACGGTTGCACAAAGAGTTCCTCGAGTGAGCCCTTCTGCGGCGTGACCGAGACGAGCTTTCCTCCTTGCGCCTTCATGGCGGCGACCACCTCGTCAACCAGGTCCGGTTGCGGCAGGACGACAAGGCACTGCTGGCCGCGCTGCAGCAGGCGTGTGGCGACCTTGGCGATGGCCGGAATGTCCTCGCCCTTGATTCCCTCGCACACGACCTCGACCGTATGCGTGTGTCCGTCCCGCACGAGCTCCTCGACCCGGCCCGCGGCTTGGAGCTTGCCGTCCATGACGACGCCGACCCGATCGCAGATCATCTCGACGTCGGGGATGATGTGCGTGCTGAAGAAAACGGTTTTCCCCTGATCGCGAAGACTCAAAATGAGGTCACGGACCTGCTTTCGTCCGATCGGGTCCAGTCCCGACATTGGCTCGTCCAAAATGACCAGCTCGGGATCATGAATCAGCGCCTGCGCCAGGCCGACCCGCTGCAACATGCCCTTGGAAAACTTGCGCAGATGGCGCGTCTTCGCGTGGGTGAGCCCGACCACCTCCAGCAGATGGTCGGTTCGCTCCTTGATCACCCCCCGGGCCAGGCCGGCCAGGTGCCCGTAGAAGGTGAGGAATTCCTCGGCCGTGAGGTAGTCATAGAAATAGGGAGATTCAGGCAGAAACCCGATCCGCCGTCGCGCCTCGACATCTCCGGCCGTTCGCCCGAAGAGCTCCGCGCGACCTCCGTCCGCCTTCATGAGACCGAGGAGGATCTTGAGCGTCGTCGTCTTGCCTGAGCCGTTCGGACCGAGGAAGCCGTAGATCTCGCCCTGCTCCACGCTCAGCGTAAGCCCCTTGAGCACCTGGATGGTCGGGCGTCCAGGCCACCCGCTCTTGAAGCTTTTCTGCAACTCCTCGATGCAAATCGCATCCATAGATCATCCCCGTCGTTGAAACCCACGCGACGCCGATGTGTCCGGCATCCCGCAGCCGGCACGGCCTTCAGGCGCGCTCGCGTGTTCGCAGATGGCAAGGAATTCTGGGATTCACCTTCACGTGCACGCGCAACCTTTCCTGCAAGCCGGTGCTCGTGACCGATCCCGTGGCACGGTCGAGCACGTAGCGCCCCCCCAAAGGCTCCTTCGGAAGGCGCTCGATGATCCCGCCGGTGACCAGGGCACGCAGCGACCCGGGGGTTCTCCCAAAACGGGAGACATATCGCCGGATCCCCTCTTCCAGAAAGCGAATGTCACGCTCGGCGATCACTTCCTTGATGCGTTGCGCGAGCGACTCCCGCATCTCCAGGTCTTGTGTCTGGGCGTGGAGGCGTCCGAGGAACTCCAGGGCAGTCTCCGGGTTCCCCGCATCGACCGTCATGCGCGCGGCAAGACGCGGCAGGTACTCGGGTGCGCCGGGGAGCACCGAGGCCGCCCGTAGGTAGTCGGCAGCAGTCGCACGGTCGCACAGCTCGTAAAAATAATCGTAGCCGAGGATAAAATGCAGGTCCCACGAATCGGGATTGTGCACGATCCCTTTCTTGAGGATCGCGATGCTCTCCTCGACCCGGTTGCCCCAGACCCCCAGGATCGTTCCCGCCGCCTGGTAAGCGAAGGTGAACTTCGGGTCGAGATCCGTCACCACATCAGTGGCATGGTAGGCCCAGAGGTAATTCTCCTTGGTTTGCTTGCGTCCGGAGAAATGCTGGATCGCTTTGAGCCACAACAGGTCCGCGACGATCTGATCGTACCCGAGGACGGCGATCTTCAGGTACTCCCCCTTGGGCAGATAGGAGAGCTCGGCCGCCCTAGCTTCTGCAGGTCGCCGTTCCTCCATGAGCATGAGGATCCAGACCGCAGACCCGGCCAACGCCAGCAAGGCCGCCACGATGCGGCCCCACTCCCACAACAGTGATCGCTCGCCTGCCCCCATGATCAGCCCGCCCTCTCCCCTCCGAGCACCTTCGCGAGTCGACTGGAATCCGCTTCCAGCAGTTTCCGTTCGTAGTGATTCTTGGGTCGACCCGCGTAGCGCGCCTGTCGCTCGACGATCTCCCGGTATTGCTCCAACGCAAGAGCCCGCCCGCGCTCATGACCTGACGCGAGATACTGTCCAGCCAGCCACAGACGTCCGGGCAGAAAGTTGGGCTCCATGGCCACCGCGGCCCGGACCGTGGCGGCGGCCTCATCGCCATCTCCCATCGTCAGCAGGACCTGCCCGAGCGCCAGGCGATGGAACGGCGAATAGGGCTCCAACTCGGCCGCCCGCCGATAGGCGAACAAGGCGTCCCGCCTCAACGCCCCTCGCTCGACCTCATAGGCCTCCCCCGCCGGCAAGGCGGCCAGCAACTGAAGATGCAGATTTCCCAGGACCCCGTACAATCCTCCATCCAAAGGGTTCAACGCAATGGCCCTATTGAGCGCCTCCAGCGCGCCGCGTGCGTCGGTCGGATCGTGACTCGTCCGAAACGACTGAAACCGGACTGCGGCGAGCGCGTTGTGGTATACCGATTTCCCGGGGTCGAGACCGATGGCCTGCTCGTAGCGGACCATGGCTGTCTCGAAATCCTGCTCCCTCTGCGCGCGGCTTCCCGCCTCGTAGGCCATCCAGGACAATCCGAACCGGAGCACGACGCCCGCCAGCACGATGAGCACGACCGCCGAGGCGGCGCCCCACACCCAGGCATAGCGCAGGGGAATCGTCCGCGGCTCGTATCGCCGGTCGCTGAGCCGCCGGGCAGCCAGCAGCACGCCGGCAAAGAGCGCGAACATCAGCGCGAGCGGCGGCTCGTGCAGATTCGAATCGACCGCCGCATGCACCACGAGCACGATCACGCCCGCCAGCGCACCAACCACCGCGCCGCGCTCGTGACGGCGCAGGCGGAGCCTGAGGGCTCTGAGTCCCTCCCTGCCCAGAACCACGATGCCCCAGAGAAACACGGCTGGCCCGGCGAACCCGAGCTCGACGGCCATCTGCAGGTATTCGTTGTGCGGTGTCCGCGCCACTTTGCCATACCGGGCGATTTCACCCCCCGTTTCGACGGCATAGCGGGGCGAGACATACCGGTAGAGGCCAAGACCCACGCCCCATGGATGATCGGCTGATGCGACTGCGGCTTGCTGCCACATCTGCCAGCGTGCGTACCCGACGGGGTTCGAGCGATGCTCGGCGCGGACCCGCTCCTGTAATGGGTTGGGGATGAGGAGACCGACGCAGACCAACAGGAGGCCAATCGCGGCTCCACGAGCACCGAACCGAAGGCCCGCCACTGCGGTGAGGCCCGCCACCAGAGCCAGGGCTGCCCCGCGGGAACCCGTTTCGAACAGTGCGACCCCGAGCAGGGCCAGCAGTGCCGTCCCGGCGATGAGCCAGATCCAGCCGCGCCTGTCGAGCCTCCGCCCGTCTCGCGAGTCGCGTCCGCCCCCTAGAGGGCCCGGGCGGCGGCGCAGTCGTCCGTAACACAAGACGGCCAGGACCGGCATGGCGACGGCCACCAGATAGCCCGCTAGAAAATTCGGATTGAAGAAGGTTCCGCTCGGCCGGATCTCGCCCAAGGCCCAGGCCTGTGTCACGGCGTAGCCCGCCTCGACGGCCCCGACCGCGACGGCCACCGCGAGCAACCGGTGGATATGATTCCACCGGGTCAGAAAAAAGACAATCAAATAGAGCAAACCCGCGTAACACAACAACACGAGAAACCACTGCGCGCTCTGATGCGTGTAGGGTGACGTCAGCGCGGAGAGCCCCGCGAGGGCCAGGAACACCAGCATCGGGGGGGAGACCCCCGAAAGGAGCCGTGGGGCCTCGCCTCCCCGGACCATCAACGCAACGGCCAGGGCGGCGAGCACCAACACGTGCAGCCGGATGATCATGACCGCCACGTGGGTTGATCCGCCCTCCAGCAGGGGGGAAAAGACGATCAGGCTTCCCAGGACCGATAATCCACAGGCGGGAAGTAGACGAGCGGGCTGGACGGCGTGACGGGCTGATGTGGTGGTGGTCACGTCGGACCGTGACACGTCACGTTCTGCCGATGCGAGCTCTTTCACGTGGTCGACGTATCCGCGTTGTCGGGGAGTGTCCGGGTGGTCAGGAGTGTCTGTACCCGTGGGGAGCCCTCCTTCGCTAAAGCTTTAGGGGGACAAGCCGGAGGGCTTTACCCGTCGACGCAGAGAGCCACGGACCCTGATCCGCGGCTCTCTGCGTACACGAGTAAAGAAAAAAGGCGGGGAGGATGTTGAATCCTCCCCGCCCCGACCGACGTGACGTTTACGTCACGACGTCGTTACCGTCCGGATTCTGCAAGTCCTGCTTGATATCGTTGACGTGCCACTCGTCGATCGTTGGATCGTTGTCCAAGTTCGCGGTGGCTGTCGCCGTGAAGCCCGGGCTCGCTGCACCGGTCGCGCTGTTCTTCGCCGCCACAACGGTATTCTCAGCCGTCGCGGCGAGACCACCGCCCGGATTGATCAGGTCGATGTTGGCAGTGCCCGACGTCACGCCGCCGGCCGGCGACACGCCGCCGCTACGATAGGTGTAACGGTTCGAGGAGCCTGCCAGCGCGAACCCGATCTGGTCGAACGAGCCGAAGGTCGACTGCTCACCGAAGTAAGAAGTCTGCGCCACGAAGACACCTCCGAGGTTGGTCTTCGCTTCAGACTGACGCGACTTCGCCTGGTAACGAAGAAAGTTGGGGATCGCGATCGCCGCCAAAATCCCGATAATGGCGACCACAATCATCAACTCAATCAGGGTGAAACCCCCTTGTTTTTGATTGTGTAATGACTTGAACATGTGAACCTCCCTGTGACGTTGCTCCCGATTCCCACACCATCCCTTCGGGGGGATTGTGATCATTAGCTCTTGAAGCCCCTCTTAGCAGACTCGATGCCAGAGAATCCTAACCCCGTGGCGCCCTGACATCCAAAGGAAAATCAAGATGTTGCATGGCGACCTGGTTCAGACCGGTGACCCAGGGGGGCTCCGAGGTTCCGCTTTCTGTCCCAATGGGCCGAGAATCGACCACAAATTGGCATCGCCGTCCTGGAAACGGACCGGGCATCTCGGAACGTCCCGGGGCCCACGCGTTACAGGGGGTTCTCGCGGGAGGGTGGCGTACACCGGGACCGAGGGCCAGGAAAACCAAACCCCGCTCCCAAGAGGAGCTGCGTTAGAGACAGGAGATTGCCGGAAACACTGGAAGGGAGGGGCGGCGGAGTGAGCGGGTGGAGCCGCGCCTAGAGAAGCGCATCGTTGCTATCCGGAGCCTGCAGATCCTCCTTGATGTCGTTGAGGTGCCACATGTCGATGAAGCCATCCCCGTCGAGGTTGGCCGTGGCCGTGGCCGTAAACCCTGGGCTGGGCGCGCCGGAAATGTCCGCTGCGATGATCGTATTGTCTCCCGGATCGAGACCGATGCCCGGAGGAATAAGATCCTGTCCGACCGTGACGCCGGCCCCGACCCGATAGGCGTAACGATTCGTCGAAGAGGCGACGGCCCAACCGGTCTGGTTGAACGCGCCGAACTGAGAAAACTCCCCGAAGTAGGAGAGCTCCGAGACAAAAATGGCGGCCAGATTGACCCTGGCTTCGCCCTGGCGACTCTTGGCCATGTAGCGAAGGTAATTGGGCACCGCGATCGCCGCGATCAGCCCGAGAACGGCGACGACGATCATCAGCTCGATCAGGGTGAATCCGCGCTGGTCTGTTCGTGTGTATCGCGTGAACATCGGTGATGCCCTTGCGTCAGTAGGCCGATCGGACGGTCGTCGCGCGGCTTCCACGCATCGATTCGACCACTAGCCCGAGTGGAAGTGCCCGGCGGGACGCTTCCCGATGATCCTCAGACTTGACCGATCTCTTGGGATGGCGCAAGAACTGGGATGATGCAAGATCCGAGCACACCACTGGAAATTCGATATTCCGTAGATATTTTAGACGCTTCTACCTGAATGCAGTATCTCCCCTCTTTTGCAGGGGAACGAAAGTGGCCCCTTTCTGCGCTCAAGGGCCAAAATTTCGCAATAAAGCGGGATGGGGAGAAGACGGCGTTGCCGCGGGCAGGAAAAGCCTAGGGGATAACCGGTCTTGCGGGGTCGCTGTCCTTGTGGCGGATCGCCTGTTTGAATTGATCCGTGGCCGGGGGAATGCTGAGCCCCCGCGTCCGAGCTCGCTCAATCAGCTTTTCGTTGCCCGGATCGAGCTGCAGTGAGCGCTGCCAGGCCCTGATCGCCTGATCGATCGCGTCCTGCTTGTAATAGATCTCCCCGAGGTGCTCGTAGATCACCGGATCGTCGTGGACCAGGGTCGCGGCCCGCTTGATCTCCTTCAGGGCGTCTTCGAGGCGGCCCATCTTGAAGAAGGCCCACCCCAAACTGTCGATGTAGTACCCGTTGTTCGGCTTCAACGCGACGGCACGCTGCGTCAGCGCCAGGGCCTGCTCGATGTTGATCCCCCGATCCGCGTAGCTGTAGCCCAGATAGTTCAGCGCATCGGCATGCTCGGGATCGAGCTCGAGCGCGGTCGTCATGGCTTGCACCACGTCGTCGAACCGATTGAGCTTGTCGTAGGCAGTCCCGAGATTGAAGTGCAGGTCCGGATTGGAGGGGTTGTGCTGCACCCCCTCCTGGAACGCCGTCAAGGCCTGCTCGAAGCGTTCGGCCTGTAAATGCGTCAGCCCCAGGGGATGAACCCGTCCGCCTTCTGTGGATTCAGCTTCACGGCTTCGCTGAAGTGCGGCACCGCTTCGTCGTACCGGTTCAGGCGGTAGAGCAGAAAGCCCAGGTGCATCTGTCCGTCGTAGTAATGCGGTTGCAATTTGACGTTGGCACGATAAGTCTCGATGGCATCCTCGTACTTTTTACTCTCCTCGTACATCAGCCCGAGGTAATCCCTCACCTTCACCTCGCCCGGCCTGACGGCCAGGATCTGGTTCAGGTAGGTGATGGCTTGGGCGTAGTGCTTGAGCTCGCCGTGGATCAGGCTCATGCGCAACAAGGCCTCGAGGTCGTGTGGGTCTTCCTCGAGCGTCTTGTCGAGAAGCTCCAGAGCCTGGCCATAGTCCTTCTTGCGGAGGTAGAGCTTGACAAGGCGCTGCCGGATGTCCTTGCTCGACGGGTTGATCACGTCCAGGTATCGACGATAGACGGCCACCGCCTGGTCGTGATCGCCTTGCGCCTCATAAGCCGAGGCCAGCGCAATGTGCGCCGGCTCGAACGTGGGTCGCAGATCGACCGCCCGGCGATAGTGTCCGACGGCCACACCGGGCTCTTGTTGCTCCATTTTGATCCGGCCTAGGTAGTAGTAGCCGATGGGGTTGTCCTGCGCGAACTCAATGCCGCGCTGGAACGTCGCTTCTGCCTCCTCGTAGTGCTTGAGGTTGAGAAGCAACAGCCCTTTGGAAAAGTGTGCGTCCGTATTTTCGGGGCCGGCCTCGATGGCCCGGTCGTACATGATGAGCGCCTGATCCACGTGGCCGGATTGTGTATAGACTCCCGCGACCTGGAGATAGACCTCTGAATTCGCACCCTCGGCCTCCGACACCCGGTCCGCAAACCGGAGCGCATCAGTCGTTTTTCCCTGTGAAAAGTAGAGCGCGGCGAGCTTCGCCTTAAGGAAAACCGAGGTTGGGTCCCGTCGCAGGGCCCGCAGGTACTCATCGATCGCCTGGTCGGCCTCCTTGCCGAGCTCGGCTTGGTGACCCAGCAGGAAGTGGTAGTACGCGAGGGGATGCTTGGGCGGCTCCGTTGACACGTCGGGCGCCGGCTCGGCCTGGAGGCTTTGCTCGGCCGCCGCCGTGACCTGTGGCCGATTGGCGCAGGAAGCCAGGATCGCCGGGACGGCCACAAGGCAGAGCACCGCATGCGCCCAGCGGGAGCGCGTGCGGGGGGAACTGGGTGAGGGCGTATGGTCCTGGGTCATCATGAAATCCGGTTCGTCCTTGCCCGCAGACACCACCCCCCGCTGGGATAGATCGAAGGGGGTAATTGAATTATATGCAGGCGCGGGAGAAACGGTCAAACGCTTTCTCGGTATTCCAGGCTCTCGAATCTCGCAAATTTCTCGTGGAAGTAGAGCTGCCGTTCCCCCGTCGGCCCGTTCCGATGCTTACGAATGAGTATATCCGCAATCCCCTTTTTGTCGGTGTTGGGATCGTAAACGTCTTCGCGATAAATAAACACGACGACGTCCGCGTCCTGCTCGATCGCGCCGCTTTCGCGAAGATCCGCCAGCATGGGGATCGGAGGTTTTCGGCTCTCCACCGCCCGGCTCAACTGTGACAGGGCCACGACGGGGACGTTCAATTCCTTGGCCAGGGCCTTGAGCGAGCGTGAGATATCGGAGATTTCCTGCTGCCTGGACTCCGCGTCGCTCCGCCCCTGCATGAGCTGGAGATAGTCCACGATGAGGAGGTCCAGCCCGTACTCGGCTTTCAAACGGCGGGCCTTCCCGCGCATCTGCTGAACCGTGAGGCTGCCGGTATCGTCGATGAAGATACGGGCCTGCTCGAGCCGACCCGCCGCCTCGGCTAATCGCCACCAATCCTCTTTCTGCAGCCGGCCCGTCCGTAGTGCGTGCGAGTCGACATGCGCTTCAGAGCTCAACAATCGCAGGACCAGCTGAGCGTTCGACATTTCGAGGCTGAAAATCCCAACGACCGAGCCGGCGTGAATGGCGGCGTGCTGCGCCATTCCCAACGCGAGGCTGGTTTTTCCCATGCTGGGCCGCCCGGCGATCACGACGAGGTCCGACGGCTGCAGGCCCGCCGTGATGTCGTCGAGGTCGTAAAAACCCGTGGGGACACCAGTGACCCTCTCCTTTCGCTTCGAGAGCTGGTCGACGATGGCCAGGCTTTCCTTAATGATGTGGTTGACCGGAAGAAAAGCCCGCCCCGTTTTTCCCTGGGTGAGACCAAAGACGGTGCGCTCAGCATAGTCGAGCAGGTCGTCGATTTGGGCGGAGCCTTCGTAGCCCCGCGAGATGATGTCGGTGGACGTCCTGATGAGTCCCCGGAGAAGCGCCTTGTCGCGGACGATCTTGGAGTGGTACCGGACATTCGCGGCCGAGGGTACGGCCTGGACCAGCTCGGCCAGGTACGCGGCCCCGCCGACCGCCTCCAGCTCGCCCTTCAGGGACAGCCGCTCGGTGAGCGTGATCTGATCGATGACCTCGCTGGCTTCGGAGAGCTCGAGCATGCCCGCAAAAATTCTGCGGTGGGCGGTGCGGTAGAAGTCCTCCTCGGTCAGGATCTCCATGGCTTTTGCCATGGATGAATTCTCGAGCAGGATTGCCCCGAGGACAGACTGCTCGGCCTCGAGATTCTGAGGGGGAAGCTTGGGATCCGAAAGATCAAGCGTTTTCATCGCCCTGCGCTCGATGGCCGTACGGCCTCAACCCGACTGATGCCGCCCAGGATGTCAGGTCCTTGATTTTCACGTGCTGCCCCTCCGCGGAAGGGCGTCGACCGCTTCCGCTCCGCCCGGGGTCGGCGAGCGGGGACATCACGACGGCCTCATCAGCAGGGACGCCTCGGGCGCCGAGAACGATCGCGGCTGTGGCGGACAGTCGTCGGGCTTCCCCTGAGGCGGACCGGACGAGATCGCCTCCACGGGGCGGGACGGGACCGTGCACGACGCGAAATCCCCCACGGCGCAACACCCGCGCGACGTGAAACATCCGCGCCGCATCGGCGGCCGGAGCGGAGACCACGAAATCGACGTCCCGGTGGGGTGGCGTGTCCTCCACGGTTTCGAGCGCTTGAAAGAGCCGATCGACATCGAAGGCGAAGCCGGTCGACGGGACCGCCCGGCCGAATCGTCCGACCAGGTGATTGTAGCGGCCGCCCCCGCCCAGCTCGTAGCCGACGCCCTCCGCATAGACATCGAAGGCGATGCCGTCGTAATAGTCGAAGCCGCGGAACTCACCGAGATCGAGCACGAGGTGGTCCTTCATGCCTCCGGCGACGAGCATGCGGTAGACCTCGGCCAGGCGATCGAGCGCGGCCAGCAGTTCGGGATGCCCACCGGCCAGGGTCCGTCCCCGCTTCAGCACTTCCTCGCGTCCATAGAGTCCCGGTGCCTCGAGGATGACCCGCGACGCCTGTTTGGAGACCCGCTCGCCGTGCAGGATCTCCTCGAGGCGGGGCAGATCCTTTCTCGCCGCCGCGTGCTCAGCCCGCTTCCGTCCTTCCGGCGACATGCGCGTCCGCGCAAGCAAGCCGGTGATGAACCCGACGTGCCCGAGGGAGATGCTGAAGGCTGGAAGGCCGACTTCCTTGAGACACTCCACCATGAGCGCGATGATTTCGGCATCCGTCGAGACATCGTCCGTTCCGATCAGCTCCGCGCCGACCTGAAAGATCTCCCGGTCGCGTCCCGCATGCTCGGGCTCGTAGCGGAAGACCGTGGTGCGGTAGCACAGCCGGAGCGGCATGTCGGTACCCAGCATTCCCATGGCGACGATGCGCGCAATCTGCGCCGTGACGTCGGGCCTGAGGAGCAACACTCGGCCGGTGGTCCGATCGGCGAATTTGTAGCAATTCTCGATGACCTCGGGCTCGAGGCCGGCGGAAAGCACGTCCAGATACTCGAAGGTCGGAGGGATCACTTCCTGATAGCCCCAGCGCGCGAGCGACGCGAGGAGCGTCTCCTCGAGACGCCGCACCCGCTTTGCCGTGAGAGGCAGACCGGTGCTGGTCCCCGCGGGCACGAGCGAGCGCTCGTGCGCCTGGACAAACGAGGACGGCTCTTCCGACGGCTTCCTAGGCGGACGCGACATAAACTGGGAGAGAGGCCTTATCTCGAGAGATCGACCAGCTTGACGGAGAGTATATGCTGAGCGCGCTTGATCGCCTCGGTGACGGCGGGCGGCAGCGGCTCATCCAGCCCGATGATGAGCAGGGCCCGACCCCCGCGCTCCTCACGTGAGCACTGCATGCGGGCGATGTTGACGCCATGCTCGCCCAGGGTCTGGCCCACCGCGCCGATGACGCCCGGCTTGTCCACGTTGAGGATCAACATCATATGTCCCTCGGGCAGGACTTCGACCTGGAAGTTGTCGATTTCGACGATGCGCGGGTCCTTGCGGTGGTACAGCGTCCCGGCGAGGTGATGGGAGTGCTTGCCGGCCTCGATGCGCACGCGGATCAAGCTGGTGAAATCACCCGCGTCGCTGCTTTTGACCTCTTTCACTTCGATGCCCCGTTCCTTGGCGATAACGGGGGCGTTGACGAAGTTGACGACGTCTTCCAGTATGGGCGTCAGCAGGCCCTTGAGCACCGCCACCGTCAAGGGCGCCAGCGTCAAGCTCGCCACTTCACCGTGATACTCGACCGTGACGCGCTGGAGGCCGCCTTCGTAGAGTTGCGCCTGGAGCAGGCCCATCTTCTCGGCCAGCGTGACATAGGGCTGCAGGCGGGGCAGCAGGTCCGGCGGCACGGAGGGGACGTTCACCGCGCCGCGCGCGATCCCCTTGGTGAAGTAGTCCACGATCTGCTCGGCGATCCCTGCGGCGACGTTCTCCTGCGCCTCCGTGGTCTGGGCACCGATGTGGGGCGAGCAGATGAAGTTGTCGAGGGCCAGGAGCGGATGGTCGGGCTTGACGGGCTCCTGCTCGAACACGTCGAAGGCGGCGGCCGCCACCCGCTTCGTTTTCAGGGCCTCGACCAGGTCCGGCTCGTTCACGATGCCGCCGCGCGCGCAGTTCACGATCATGACGCCGGGCTTCATCTTCTCGATCGCCGCCGCGTTGATCAGCGAGCGGGTCTCGTTGGTGAGGGGGGTGTGGACCGAAATGATATCCGCCCGGCTGAACAGGTGGTCGAGCTCCATGATCTCCACGCCCATCTCCTGGGCGCGATCCTCCGCCATGTAGGGGTCATAGGCGATGACATTCATCGCCATGCCTTGCGCAAGCTTCGCCAGGTAGCCGCCGATCTGCCCGATGCCGACGATGCCCAGGGTCTTGTTGTACATCTCCACACCCATGAACCGCTCTTTTTCCCACTTCCCCGACTTGAGGGAAGCGGTGGCTTGCGGGACGCGTCGCATCATCGCACAAATCATGGCCATCGTATGCTCGGCGGTCGTGACCGTGTTGCCGCCCGGGGTGTTCATGACGACGATGCCGCGGCGGCTGGCGGCCTGGCTATCGACGTTGTCCAGCCCGCTGCCGGCACGGCCGATGACTTTGAGGCGTTCGGCGGCGCCGATGACCTCGGCGGTCACCTTCGTCCCTGACCGGACGATGAGCCCGTCGTAGTCCTTGATCTCCTTCAGCAGCTCCTCTTTGGGCAGCTTGGTCTTCACCGCCACGGTGAACCCGGCCTTCTCGAGGATCGTGACGCCGTGCTTGGAGAGGCTGTCGCTGACGAGGATTTTCATCGTGCCGTCTTACCCTTCCGCCATCAAGAGCTCTTGCGCCCTGGCCACGCCGCTGCCGAGCTGGACGGGATGGCCGAGCCCCTTCAACGTCATCTCGATCGCCGCCAAGGCGGTGATGACGTCAAATCGATCCATATAGCCCATGTGGGACACGCGGAAAATCTTGCCCTTCAGGTGGTCCTGGCCGCCGGCGGCCGTGATCCCGTACTGCACACGGAGGTTCTTGTAGATCGCCTGCCCGTCGACGCCCTCCGGAGCGCGGATCGCCGTCACGGCGTTGCTTGGACTGTCCTTCGCGAGGAGCGACAGACCCGCGGCCTTGGCTCCCTCCCGCGTGGCCTGCGCCAGCGTCGCCTGACGGGCAAAGACCGCCTCCAGCCCCTCGGCCTTCAGCATCTTCAGCACCTGCTGCAGCCCGAGGATCATGGACACGGCCGGGGTGTAGGCGGTTTGATTCTTGGCCTGCGAGGACCGTTCCTTCTTGAAGTCGAAATAGAACGCGCCGTTCTTCGCCTTCTCGGCCAGGCGCCAGGCCTTGTCGCTCACGCTGACAAAGGCGAGGCCCGGGGGCAGCATCAGCGCCTTTTGGGAGCCCGTGATGACGACATCCAGGCCCCAGGCATCCGTTTTGAGGTCCATGACGCCCAGCGCCGTGATCGCGTCGACCACCACGATCGTGTCCTCGCAGGACCGGACGATCTCGGCAATCTTCCGGACATCGTGCGCGACGCCGGTGGACGTCTCACTCGCCTGAACGTAGACCGCCTTGATCGACGGATCCTTCTTCAAGGCGTCCGCCACCGCCTGCGGGTCGACCGCCTGGCCCCATTCCACCTTCAGCTCGGTGACCTGGACCCCGAACGTCTTGCAGAGCTTGCCCCATCGCTCCCCGAATTTGCCGCCGTTCACGGCAAGGGCTTTGTCGCCGGGAGACAGGAAGTTGGCGACCGACCCTTCCATGCCCCCGGTTCCGGACGAGGCCAGGATCAGGACATCGTTGGTCGTCTGGAACAACCACTTGAGATCCTCCCGCACCTGACCGAACAGCTCCGCAAACTCGGGAGCCCGGTGGTGGATCATCGG
>JBFISJ010000036.1:0-18519 GCA_041608595.1 Nitrospiraceae bacterium | reverse complement strand
GAGGTGGACTCCGGTGCGCGGCGCACGTCGGTTGGAAGGGGCAGGATAAGCGATCGCTGTCAGGCCAAGCAAGTCTCGCCGCGACACTCGCAAACGCGGAGACCCTATGATACAGTCGCTTCTCTCCGAGGTGGCCACCGTCATCCCGGGGGCCCGCGCGGCAGGGTAACGGGCTGGGCTCGCAGCGGGCGAGCGCCGCTCCGATGCACAGAGGGTTGTTGCGACGGGTGTCATGTCGGCGTCGACATCGAAGGAGGTGGCAATGAAGCTCACACCGCTCGTGTTTCTCCTGCTGTTTGCTGCGTTGATGCTGTCGGCCTGTGGCAGATATCACCACATGGGCCATCCCCACGGCTCGAGCGCGACGGCGGTCGAACGTGCGACGGAAGAGGTCGCCTCCCTGATCGACCGCACCGTGCAGGATACCGGCAAGGCCGAGCAAGCCAAGTCGTTGTTGCGGCAGATTGTGGCAGAGGCGAGGCAGTCACGCCAGCAGAATCGCCAATTCCATCAGGCCCTTTACGAGCTCAATGCCGATTACAACACCGAGCCCGAGGCCTTCCTGAAGATCATCGACGAGATGAACTTGCGGCGCATGCAAACGGCGGGAAAAATCCTGCGCCTGCGCTTTGACATGAAAGGGCTGATGACCGAAAAGGAATGGAAGGCGTTCACGGACGGGATGTCTGATATGCGCGGCCGATACCAGCCCGAAGCCGAAGGAAAGAGTTAAAGAGAAAAAGGCAAAAGTAATGTGCTCCGAACCTTTTAATTATTACTTTTGCCTTCTTACTTGAGCACCTCCGGCGCTGGTGTGTAGTTCAGGAACAGGAGGTCCGTGAGCCCGTCGCCGAGGCCGATCGCCGTGACGGAGGCGTGATCGATCCGCATCCGCCTGATGGTCTGCAGGTCCAGCTCAAGGTAGTGCGCCACGATCGCGCGAATGACGTCCGCGTGCGACACGATGACGAGGCGATCCTGCTCGGAGAGGCTCGCTTGCCCGATCGCACGTTGCACGGCTGAGACGGCCCGGACCTGCACTTCGCGCAAGGTCTCCCCGCCAGGGGGACGGGCCTCTTCAGGCTTCCTGTAAAAATTGTGGCGGATCAGATCGTCCGTCAGGTCCCGCCAGAACCTGCCTTCCCACGCTCCCACCCCGATCTCCGTCAACGCGCGATCCGTGTCCACCGAACGCTGGATGGCCGCGGCCAGAATCTGGGCCGTCTGTCGCGCACGCTGGACTGGGCTGGAGTAGACGGCGCGAGCGGCACCGGGCCCCAGCACGCCGGCGAGCGCCTGCGCCTGCGCCTCGCCGCGGCGGTTCAAGGGAATCGGCCGCTCGCCCATGATCTGTCCCGAACGGTTCCAATCCGTTTCTCCGTGTCGGACGAGCAGGATGGTCGGCATGCGTCTCCTGCGTGAGGTGTTCAGGCGGATCGACTTACGGGCGACGGCGGCGGGTCGAGCGCGACGGGTATCCAGGTCCTACCGCCGTTCGTCGATCTGTATAAACCGCTGCCGTTGGTTCCCGCGAACAGGTCCTGGGGATCCCGCGGGCTGATGGCGAGGGACCGGATGTTCAGGGTCTTCAGTCCCTCATTGATCGCGTCCCACCTCGCGCCCCCGTCGAGGCTCTTGAAGACGCCCGCGCGTCCGCCGACATAGAGGGTCCGTCGATCGGTCGGGTCGATGACCAGAGCAGAGATGAACTGATCGGGCAGCGATTCACCGATACGAGCCCACGAGTCCGCCCCGTTGTCCGTTTTGAACAGTCCCTTGGTCGTCCCGGCATAGACTGTGTCCGTCACGACGGGATCCACCATCAGGATATTGACGCCCAGCGACAGGCCGGAGTCCAGAATCTCCTCGGGGATCAGGCCCCGATTGACCTTCTCCCACTGGCTCATCATGTCGGTGCTGCGGTAGACACCGCCGCTCGTGCCAGCATAGACGATTTGCGGGTTCTTGGGATTGAGTGCCAGCGAGACGACGATGTGGACCTCGGTCATCCCGGTCATCCGTTCTTCCCAAAGCCGTCCACCGTTGCGAGTCAGATAGGCCCCCACCGTGGTGGCCGCGAAGATGATCTGGCTCTCGTGCGGGTGAAACACGAATTGATTGACGAAGGACACGTGCTCCTTGAGGCCGACGTTGTGAGGGAGCCACCGGCGGCCTCCGTCGGGACTCTTGTAGACCGCGTCGCCCATGGTCCCGGCGTAGAGCGTGGCCGGGAATTTCGGATCGATGACGAGGGTGGTGACTCGGCGCGCGCTGAAGACGGGCAGTTCCTGCCATGTGTCGCCGTGGTCACGGGTCTTGTAGATCGCATCATTCGTCGCGACGTACATAATGTGCGGCTTGGTCGGGTGCAGCGCGATGGACACCACGGATTGGCTGCTGGAGCCGCACCCTGGCGAAGCGGCGAGCGCGAGCGTAAGGATGCTGGAAGCGAGGCGCAGGCCGGTTGCGCGCAGGCACCGGCCGCTGGGGAAGGCATGAGGTGTGGATCGAGGCACGAACACCCAAGCATTCAAGATGGCGTCACGTTCGCGCCACCTAAGCACACGGGTTCGAAGGCCGTCAAGCAAGAGCCGTCAGAGTCGTCGATCGAAGGGCTCGGCATAGCCGGTGAGCTCGACATACCCGTGTCCATGGATAGGCTCTCCGTGTCTGGTGCCCTCGATCGTCACCGCACCCTCCCAGTAGGTTACCTGGGTGCTCCTCCCCGTGATGAGCTCCTGTTTGGCCATGAGGGGAGAGAGCGTCAGGGAAAGACCGAGGCTCGGCACGTCCACGCGCCACGCGCTCGGGTATCGTGCACCGCTCGCCGCGCTATTCCAGTGGGCGAGCACGGTGATGGTGAGGTCGTCGATCGTCAGGTGGCGGGCATGGCCATCCGTTGCGATGAATGTGCCGCTGGAGGCCGGATCGGGGCTGCCGTCGGCACGGCGCAGCAGATAGAGCATGAGCTCGGTTCGATCCTGCAATTGGACACTGAACCAATCCCAGCCGACCTGGCCCTCGCCCAAGTCGGCCGAGCCGAATTCATGATCCATCCAGCTCGTGCCGTTCACCTGCAGGGTCTCACTCGGCAGGCGGACCGTACCCTCGGTACGAAGGCGGGTGAACGAGTAATAGTGTGAGGCCTGTCCATGCCCGTCGCCCTTTCGGCTGATGCCATCCAACCCATGGATCACGGGGGGCTTCAGGGGTGTGAGTCTCAGGTCGATTGCGAACCCGTCCCCTGTCGCGCGCAGAGACACGGTGTCGTGGTCGGGCGATGTCGTTTCGGCGGACCATCGGTCAATCCACACTCGCAACCGCCCGGAGGCGGAGCCAGCCTTACCAAGGGCAGCACGACTCAGTCTTTCTGTGTAGAGGAACCGGTTCTCAGCAACGTCGGAGATCGCGAAATGCGCCAGGTAGAGCTGATGAATCGCCCACCGCGAGCCTCCCTGGCGAGGCGTCTCCGGTCGAAGCGCCCTGCGAAAGAACGTGAGCTCGTACCCCAGACGCCTCCCATCGCGGCCGAAGAGGTGTCCCGTGAAGTACCACCACTCGGTTCGAAATCGATCGTGCGAACCGTGGTCGCGCGGAAACTCGTAGGTATAGCCCGGCAGGGCCAGTGGGTAGCCAGCGTCCCCGGCAGGGACCGATGCGGCCAGGGAAGAGGAGACTCCTGCGGGTTCCGGCGGCGCGGACAGCGCAAGGACGAAGAGGCCGATGAGGAACGCGATGCCGAGCGGGGTGAGGCGATACCGAACGGGAGACGCGCAGGAGGTGATCCAGGAAACAGCGTGCTTCCGATGCATCAGGGTCCAGGCTGGCATGTCCTTGACTGGCGCGACCTTTGCGTGTTCACGCGGTCTCAATGAACGGGCGTTTGCATTGACAATATCCGCACCCCTCGGTTATCGTGCGGCATGCAATTTGAGCGAGACCGACCTTATCACGGGCGCGATCCGCAAGACAAAGGCGCGCTGAACGTCCCCGCCTGTATCCCGGTTTTTCCGCTTCCCAACGTCGTATTTTTCCCCAAGACGTATCTGCCCCTGCATATCTTCGAGCCGCGTTACCGTGAGATGGTCGCCGATGCCGCCGAAGAGGGGAAGGTCATCGGGATCGCGCTGCTGAAAGAGGGATGGGAAGAGAACTACCATGGCGCCCCCTCCATTTTTGCGGTCGGCTGCGTCGGGCGCCTCGTCAGCATGCAAAGATTGCCGGACGGACGGTCCAATATCTTGCTCCTCGGGCTCGAACGGTATGTGATTTCCGAGGAGATGGAGGGCAAGAGCTATCGCCGGGCGAAGATCACGCTCCAGCCGCAGGGCGATGCGGATTTTCTTGAGCCGGGGCTCCGCGAGGAGCTGATGGGCGTCTTTCGGGAGTCGCTCAAGACCCAGGAAGATCTGGCGCTATGGCAAAAACTGTTTCCTCTCGACTGCAACGACGAAGTCCTCGTCAACGCCCTCTCGAGCTACCTGGACTTCACGCCCCTCGAAAAGCAATTCCTCCTGGAAGCCGAGAGTCTGCAGCAACAGGCCCGGCGGCTCTACGACCTGGTTCAGTTCAAACGATACGAGCAAGACGGGGCCAGGGGCTGGGGCTGATGAACCGGGCGGTCAACATCGAAACTGTCGGCTTGACTAAGAGCTTCGATGGCCTGCCGGCCATCGTTGATCTGTCCTTTCAGGTCCTTGACGGGGAAATTTTTGGCCTTCTCGGACCCAACGGTGCCGGCAAGAGCACCACGCTCCGCATCCTCCTCACGTTGCTGCGGCCGACGAGCGGGAGGGCCACGGTGCTCGGCCGTGATGTCGAGAAGGAACCGGATGCCGTGCGCAGCCTTATCGGCTACGTGCCGCAGGAACGCGCCATCGATCGATTTTTGACCGGCCGTGAGCACTTGTGGCTGCTCGCCAACCTGTACCACCTTCCGAAAGCCGAGGCGTCCCAGCGGATCGAGCAGCTCCTCCGGCTCGTCGAGTTGGAGGCCAAGGCGGACCAGCCGGCCAAGACCTATTCGGGCGGGATGAAGCGCAAGCTGGACATCGCCTGCGGCCTGCTTCCCAATCCCAAGGTGCTGTTTCTCGATGAGCCGACGCTCGGGCTGGACATCCAAAGTCGACTCCGCATCTGGGACTATGCACGGGGCCTGCGCGAACGCGGGATCACGGTCGTCATGACGACCAATTACCTCGACGAGGCCGACCAGCTCTGCGATCGCCTGGCGATCATCGACGGGGGACGAATCAAGGCCTTGGGATCACCGACGGACCTGAAGTCGGGCCTTGGCGGCGATGTCGTCACGGTGACCTTGAGCCAGGCGGACACGCCCCGCATCGAGGAGGCGGCCGCCGCCTTGAAGGAGTTGCCGCCGATTCGGTCCATCGCGACCCGTCCGACGAGTTTGGACATCCGAGTGGAGTCCCCGGAGAAGGCGCTGCCGGCCATTCTCGAGCGCATGAACCGCCTCGGGTGCCGACTGGATTTCATTGACTATCATCGTCCCCGCCTGGACGACGTCTTCATCGCCCATACCGGTCATGCGATTCGGGAGGAATTCCCGAAGTCAGAAGCATAAAGGTTAAGAACGCGCCGGCCTACTCGTCGGCAGGAACAGGTTTTCACCGGCATCCGCCATGACCTCACCCGTTCACGATATCGTTCAGGAAGTCGGTGCGCTGACCATGCGGTGGGTGCTGCGACTGAGCCGTGAACGCTTCAGCATGCTCTTCACCCTCGCCCAGCCGATGATCTTCTGGCTCATCTTCTTCGGCAGTCTGTTCCAGCGCGCCGCAGATATCCAGGTCCTCCAGGCACCCAACTATATGAGCTTTCTCGCGGCGGGTGTGGTCGTCATGACCGTGCTCAACAACGGCCTGAGCGGCGGCGTCGACCTGTTGTTCGACAAGGAGAATGGATTTCTCGAGCGACTCATGTCCACGCCGATCCGACGCTCCTCCGTCATCCTAAGTCGGTTTCTCTTCGTGACCACGATCACCTCGCTTCAGGTGCTGGTCATCCTGGGGGTGGCCTATCTGTTCGGGGTGACACCCGCGACCGGCCTCCCCGGCATCGCCGTGGTGCTGCTGATCGGCATGCTCTTCGGCGTCGGGTTGACGGCCATCTCCATGGCCATGGCCTTCTCCGTGAAAAGCCACGGCGACTTTTTCTCCGTGCTGGGCTTCTTGTCGCTGCCCATGATCTTCTTAAGCTCGGCCCTGGTGCCGCTGTCGGCCATGCCCACCTGGATGAGCGTCATCGCCAGGGTGAACCCCATGACCTGGACGATCGACGCCGTCCGACCCTTGATTCTCTCCGGATGGGGGCAGGCCCTGCCCAAGGTCGCGATGGTTGTGGTGATCCTCCTGGCCTTCGATGCCGTGTGTCTCTACGGGAGCACGCGCGCCTTCCGCCGAGCCTTGGGGTAGGGCTCAGGAGTCTGGTGGGGAGGGATGGAGTGATGGGGACCGGTCAGGAGTCTGTCCGTGACTGACGCCGACGAGAGGGACATTCGCGCGTTAATTCGGCTCCTGTCCGATGAGGATGAGCGCATCGTCAAAACCATCAGCGCGAAACTGGTCGAAGCAGGCGGCGCCGCCATTCCGCACTTGCAGGAAGCCGAGATCGAGCAGCCGGTGATGGCCGCCCGCATCGCAGCGGTGTTGGATGATATCCGGGGCGGGGAGATCGAGCAAGATCTGGGGGAGCTGCTCAGGGGCGACCCCGACCAGGTCGACCTGGAGCGGGGCGCCTTTTTGCTCGCGCGCTATGCCTATCCAGAGCTGGAAGAGGCCCGTTACGCGCAGAAATTGGACGAGATGGCCACGGAGGCCCGAGAGCGAATCGGTTCGCGCCAGGGTGACGAGGAGGTCGTCAAGGCCCTCGGCCGGTACCTGTTCGTGGAGCAGGCCTTCAAGGGCAACACGCGGAATTATTACGAAGTTGATAACACTTACTTACACCGCGTCCTCGAGCGTCGCACCGGGATTCCGATCAGCCTTTCCACGGTCTACCTGCTGCTCGGGAAGCGCCTGGGGCTGCCGGTGTACGGGATCGGCATGCCGGGCCATTTCCTCGTGCGCTATGAGTCGGAGCGGTATCAGGTCTTTATCGACTGCTTTAATGCCGGGGCATTTCTCACCGAGCGGGATTGCGGCCGATTCCTGACGCAAGCCGGTTACGGCTTCGACGAGCAATATCTCAGCAAGAGCACGAACCGCGCGATTCTGATCAGAAGCCTGCGAAACCTGGTCCCGATCTATCACAAGCAGAACGATCGTGTTCGGGAGGCCAGGTTAAGTCGATTTATCAGGCTGCTCGAGTGCGGGCACACGGACGGACGCGGCTGAGGCTCGACGCTACACCTGCAGTCGTAACAGGTCCCGCGCTTTTCTGATTCTCCCGGCGAACTTCTCTCCCGCCTGCTCCGCCACGTTGTAGCGCTCCGCAATCGGATAAAAATGAGAGAGCACGAGCCGCTTGACGCCGGCGTCCCGGCCCACGCGGCCACAGTCGCCGGCGTGCATGTGGCTCGGCCCCGGCCGATTGGCAGGGAACGAGCAATCCAGCACCGCCAGGTCGGCATCCCCGCAGAGCCGCACCAGGCCCTCGCAGTACTCGGAGTCACCGGAATAGGCCAAGGATCGTCCCCCGTACTCGATGCGGTAGCCGAGGCAGTGGAGCTTCTGACTGTGGACGACGGTCCGCGGGATGATGCGGGTGCGGCCGATCGTGAAGCCTCGGTCACCAACCTCCCGCAGGCGGACACGAAACCGTCTGACTCGAAACCCGGGAAAGGTGTCCAGGATCGTGCCGAAGAGCTTCCTGGTGCCTCGGGGGCCGTAGAGATGCAGGTCGGGGCGTGGACCGACGAACTTGGAATGGAAGACGGCGTCGAAGAAAAAGGTGATGAAGTCGGAGAAATGGTCCGCGTGGTAGTGCGAAAAGAGGATATGCTTGATGCGATGTCGGTCAACGCCGCCTTTCGTGAGGTTGGCGAGGGTACGGGGGCCGAAGTCCAGCAGCAACGGGTGGTCGGTCTCAACCAGGTAGCCCGCCGCCGCCCGTTTCGGATGGACGTTCGTCCCAGAGCCCAGGATCGTCAGTCGCATTGGAAAAAATAGTTTTGAGTTCCTAGCTCGCGGTCCATAACTCAAAACTCAACACTTCCCCTTCTTAGAATTCCCGGCCGCGATGGAAGGCCAATACCTCATCCACCGAGAGGCGAACTTTGCGGGGCCAGTTCCCCGGGGCCTCGTAGCCCACCGGAAGCAGCATGACGGGTACGTAGCGGTCCGGGATGCCAAACTCGCGCTTGACGCCCTCGGGATCGAACCCGATCATGGGTCCGGAGACGTAGCCTTTGGCCTGCGCGGCGATCATCAACGTCATCGCCGCCAGCGATGCCGAGCGAAGAGCCTCGTCGCGCGCCTTTTGCGGATCGGCATAGCCTTCCGTCGCCATGGCGACCCATTTCTCCCGCAGCCCCCGGGAGATGATGCCGGCCGCGACTGATCGATCCAGAATGTCGCCAAGCTTTTCATGGCCGCGCAGGTCGCCCAGCACAATGAAGGTCACGGGCGCGTCGATCACCTTCTGCTGCCCGAACGCGACCTCCTTGAGTCGCGCCTTGTCCTCGGCCTTGATCACCGCTACGAAACGCCAGTGCTGAATGTTGGTGGACGAGGGGGCTTCCGTCGCGTAGGCCACGAGGTCGCGAATCTCTTCCGTGGTCAGGCTCTTGTCGGGATCGAACTTGGTCGCTGAGATGCGCTTGCGGATGATGTCGAGCACGGCTTGCATAGAACCACGTCCTCCTCAACCATGTTGGAAGCTGTCGCGGATTCGCGAGAGCAGCAGATGGGCGTGATCGGCGTCTTTCTTGCTGAAGGCCCGCTCGAAAAACGGGCGCAGAAAAGCGGCATGGGCCGCAAAGGTCTTCCTGAACAAGGCCTCCCCCTTGGCGGTCAGCCGGATCTTCGTGGCACGCCGATCCGCGGCCACGCGCTCGCGCCGGATCAGACCCTTGGCCTCGAGCCGGTCGAGCACGCCGGTGAGCGTGCCCTTTGTGACCAGTGTGGCATCGGAGAGCTCCGAGCAGGTCATGCCCTCGGTGTCGCCAAGCGTGGCGATGACGTCGAACTGGGAGGGGGTGAGGCGCATGGAGCGGATATGGCGGTTGTCGGTCCTGGAAAAAGCCAGGTAGGCTTCGACCAGGGGGCGGAGCACCTTGAGGTACGAGTCGTCTTTGAAGTCGGGTACGTCCATCCATCTATGATAATACTAATTAGAACGACCTGCAAGGGTGGGCTGAGCGTCGCCCACCATTGTGGCCGACCCGCTGCCTGTCATGAAGGCTGCGGCGGCACATGCTGGTTGTATACTTACTGGTAGGGTAAGGAGAGGATCACGGACCGCACTCCTGAGGCCATCAACAATGAGGAAACGATCAAACGACGCCTATGAGGTTTGAGTCGAAGAAGGATACGTGGTTGATCGTGCTGGGAGGCCTTGCCACCGTCGTGGTCGTGCTCTCCTTGCTCCCGGTGGCATTGTCAGCAAGGGATTGGACCGTGAGGCTTCCTCTTTTCGGAGTTCTGTCGGTTCTATGCATCCTTGTGCCGTGGGTGCTCTTCGGGACCTTCTATGTCGTGGAAGGCGGGACCCTCATCGTGCGCTCCGGTCCGTTTCGTTGGCGGATCAAAATATCGGACATCCGCACAGTGCGGCCGAGTCGATCGCCGCTCTCATCGCCGGCCCTCTCGCTGGATCGGCTACGCATCGAGTACGGAGAATCACGGCATATTCTCCTATCGCCTCCGGATCAGAAGGCGTTCAGCAAGGCGTTGGGTAGGGCCATTGACCTGTAAACGAACTTTCCACTATTGTTCCCTACAAGATCAAGGTACTGGGTAGAGACTGGAGCCGGTCAGAGGGGTCTTCAGATCGTATGAAGGTCGAGCACTGGCATCCCGATGTCGACGGCCCCCTCACCGAGCAGGCCCTGTGCCAAAAGCTCGAAAAGCGCGGCTACAGCGTGACCCGCTATACCTACTCACCAGGCACCTCCTTCCCCGAGCACACCCACAACATCGACAAGATCGACGCCGTTCTGGCCGGTCGGTTTCGTATGTCCATGAACGGCCAGGCCGTGATTCTGGAGCCCGGCGACTGCCTGGCCGTTCCACGCGGCACGCCGCACGCGGCTGAGGTGATGGGCGACCAGCCCGTGGTCAGCCTCGACGCGACAAGAGCGTAGGGGGTGAGGCGCGAGGCGAAAAAGCCCGTAATGACTTTATCTTGAAGCTTTCTTGATCCGCTACCCCTTACCCCTCACGCTTCCATGCCGTTGATTCCACTGCCGCGCGGGAAATATGATGCACTGTTATGCTGTCCGAACGCGGCGGGACCGGTCCCATCTCTCTGACCTCCGTGCTCGTGGTCATTGCAGTGATCGTGGCAGGGGTCTGGGCCTGGAATAGCCTCCACTACGACACCCAGGACTTCATCACCGAAGAAGTTCTCCCGATCGCCGTGCAGGTGTTGCTTGTCGTCACGGCCATCTGGCTCGTCGTACGCCGAATTCGTGGGCGGCGGCAGCTCCAGCAGCGCATGGACCGTCTTGTGAAGAAGTTTCAGGCAGAGACGTCACCGGAAAAACGACTGGACCTAGCTTTTCTCCTCGTCGAGCTCAATGGCTACAAGTCGGCAGGGCTCGAGCCGGTCATTCCGACAATGGCAACGATGTTCAAACATACATTGACGACAGCGCTCGGTGACAAGCAGCATCGGATCCGTGGGATGGCGGCGAGCCATCTCGGGGCGATTGAGGACCGTGCCGCTGTGCCCCTGCTGATCAAGGCCCTCGAGGATGATCACGCCTACGTGCGAAGCTCAGCCGCCCTCGCGCTGGGACGAATGCGAGTTGCTGAGGCCAAGGAGAAGCTCGGGGTCGTCATGAAGGATGATTGGGACCAGACGGTGCGCAGCCGGGCACGCGAAGCGTTCGAGCGGATCGGGTGAATTATGCCTGACCCGGCGAAGAGTCAGCGACCCAGTCGATGGTGAGGATCTCCGGCAGGCAATTGATGCGCACGGGCAGCACGCTCCACCCCACCCCGCTGTTCACGTAGAGCCGATGGCCGTTGCGTCGGTACTCTCCGGCAAGGCGACCATGACAGCCAGGTGGCAGCCACAAGTGGGAGAACCCGGGGACTCGCCATTGGCCGCCATGACTGTGCCCGCACAAAATCAGATCGGCATGGTGCCGGTCGCTCAGCAGATCGAGGACGTTCGGCGCGTGCGCGAGGACGAGGGTAAAGCGATCCGGCGCCCGGTTGGGGATGCAGCTAGGGTCGGCCCGGCCGGTCGTGGGATCGTCGAGCCCTGCGATAGCGAGCTCACCGCTTTCGAGCGGGAGGATCAGGGCACGGTTGAGCAGGAGATGGACGCCGCAGCGTTCGGCGAGCTCAATGAAGGCCGTCACCGGCAGGCCGCTGGCATGGTCGTGGTTGCCCAGTGTCACGTACACTGGCGCGATCTCGCGGACCCGTAACAGAAAGCGGGCCAGATGGGGCAGGCCAGAGCTGGTGTCTAGCAGGTCCCCGGTGATGAAAATCCAATGGGGCTTGCGCTGTGCGATCGCGCGCAGCATCTGCTCGTGGCGTGGTAGAAAGCGGTCGATGTGCAGGTCGGTTAGGTGAGTGGCGCGGTACCCGGCCAGCGCGGTGCGCTCACAGGTGATCCGGGACGACAGGAGGGACGTGAAGCCGAGCTCGTAAGGTGGAAGACGACTGAGGAGGATGCGTAAGGGACGGGTGATGAATGGGTCCAGGCGGACGCGCGCGCGAGTGGCCCAGTCCAACGCCATGCTGATCAGCCCATGATACGGTTGAGGGCTTCTTTGTCGCGGAAGGTGAAGCGATATCCCTGGTCGTACAGCTTCCCCATGCCCTGCATCAGGACATCGAACTCCTTCTCCTGGTGAACGCTGTCGAATTGCGCCTTCAACGTGGACGCCTGAAGCGCGGAGGGAAGACCGGGGTTGAATGTCAAACCGAATGACTCGATGATGTGGCGGAGCTCAAGATCGCTGTATCTCTGGTCGTCGTCTCGATCACCCACCAGGGCGAATTCGTAAAAAGTCAGGCTCAATGACAAGAGTGACTGCGTGCGGCTGAAGTCTTCACGTGCGGCCACGAGTCCGCCGGGATATCGGGAGTCACAATCGAGCGCGACCCGTCGGGGCCGCGTCGTCGCGTTCGTCGCGCCTGGCTCCCTTCGCACACCCTGCGCGGCGGGAGGGGGGGAGTCCTTTCGACGTTCTTGCTTATAGAACCACTGCGTGCACTCGCTGGCCTCGACAAAAAAGCGCTTGTCGACCTCCACTTGACGCTCAATGTGCGACGTAAAGGCCTGGAAGATTTCGCGGTGGAGCTGAGCGGCGGCTTGCGCCGGGAAACACCACGCTTCCCAGAATAAGACAATCAGCGCGCCGAGAAGGTATGGGCTGCGGATCCGCATATACCAAAAGTATATCATGAAGCCTCGCGGAGCCACCACGGTGGGGCCGAACTCATGAAACCACCGCCATCATCGCAGGGGGACATCGAGCCCGGCGACGTGTCGGGATCACATCTACCCTATCTGACCACCGACATCCCAGGGGTCGGCGGCATGACACGCGCCGTCCCGGAGGACTTCGTGGTGGACGAGGTTCCGTTGTATCTCCCATGCGGGCAGGGCGAGCATCTGTACCTGCGTATCACGAAACGGGGCCTCTCCACCCCGCAACTCGTGTCCCACCTGTCTTCAAGCCTGGGCGTGAAGGCTCGGGCCATCGGGGTGGCCGGCCTTAAGGACGCCCGCGCAGTTACCTCGCAGCTCGTGTCTCTGCAGGGCGTCTCCCCGGACGTCATCGCACGAATTCGGCACGAAGGCATTCTCTCGATCGAAGTCCTGGGGCGGCATCGCAATCGACTTAGGACCGGCCATCATCGGGGGAACGCGTTCCGACTTGTCGTGCGCGACGTGCGGCCTTTGGCCCGGGAAGTGGTGCCGGCTGTCCTGGCTCAACTGAGCCGGCGCGGGGTCCCCAACTATTTTGGTCCGCAGCGTCAAGGTCGGCGGGGACACAACTACCGCGTCGGTGCCGATCTCCTGCGAGACCGTGATCGTCGCGCGCAGATGCCCAAGCGCACGCGCATGTGGTATCTGAATGCCTACCAGGCCCACCTGTTCAACCTCGTGCTGGCCCGCAGGATCGATCGGATCGATCGCCTACTCATCGGCGACTGGGCGATGAAGCATGAGAACGGAGCCTGTTTCCACGTCCAGGACGCAGGTGCCGAGCAGCCCCGAGCCGACCGATTCGAGATCAGCCCGACTGGCGTTCTCTTCGGCTCACGCGCGCCTTGGGCGACCGGTGAGCCGGGGCAGATCGAGCGGACCGCCGCGACCTCGCTCCAGGAGACGCCTGAATCCCTGCAGCAGGCCGCCGTCGCCTGCGGGTTCCGGGGGGAACGGCGGGCCCTGAGGGTCCCCCTGGCAGAGGTGGAGTGGGCGGTGACAGACGATCGGCTGATGCTCGCATTCACCTTGCCTCCCGGCTCCTATGCCACGAACCTCCTCCGCGAGATCATGAAAGCCGACGGGATCGGTCCAGAGTGACGTTGAGTGAATTGAGCGGCATCGCCCCGCGCAGGGTGATATCATGAATGGTATGACCATGCCCCAGGAAACCGTGGTCCTCGAGGGCCACATCATCGATTCGCTGATCCTTGCCAAGGTGCTAGATAGCATTCTGATGATCGGGGGCACGTTCGACCTCGATCAGGTCGACATCGGCAAGACTCGCGACGAGCCTTCCCGCGCCCGCATCGTCGTCAAAGCCGCCAACGAGGCCCTCCTGCACGAGATTCTGGAGGCGATCCAACCGCATGGCGCCACGATCGAGCGGCAATCGGATTGCGCGCTGGAGCCGGCCCCGGCGGACGGCGTCTTCCCCGATGCCTTCTACGCGACCACGCACCTGCCGACGTTGATCCGTCTGGAGGGGCGCTGGGTCGAGGTCGACCAGATTGAAATGGATCTTGGCATCGTAGTGGATCGGGGTCGATCCCTTGCGCGCGCGGTGCCTATGGGGGACGTGCGCAAGGGGGAGTTGGTCGTGACGGGCCACGACGGGGTCCGGGTCATGCCGTTGAAGCGGCCCCAGGAGCGAGATGTCTTCAGCTTCATGGAAGCGCAGGTGTCGTCGGAGCGGCCTCATGGTCACGTGGTTGCGGATATCGCCAGACGCATGGAGGCCTTGCGCGCGGGCCGGAAGTTGGACGCCGATCACGGCAAGGTGTTGCTCTCGGCCGGCCCCGCCGTGATTCACGCCGGGGGCCGTGATGCGCTGACCTGGATGATCGACTCCGGGTACATCCACGTGCTCTTCTGCGGCAATGCCTTGGCCGCGCATGATATGGAAGCGCAGTTGTTCGGGACGTCCCTCGGATACGCCCTCTCTGCGGGCCGCGCCGTGCCCCATGGGCACGAGCACCACCTGCGAACCATCAACCGGATCCGGGCCGTCGGGAGCATTGAACGGGCGGTCGAAACGGGCGTCATCACCGGGGGCATCATGGCGGCCTGCGTGCGCCGCCGCGTCAAGGTTGTCATGGCGGGGACGATCCGAGACGACGGCCCGCTGCCCGGCGTCATCACCGACTCCATCGCCGCGCAAGCCGCGATGCGCGCGGCGCTGCCAGGTGTCGAGCTCGCCCTCCTGGTCGCGTCCACGCTGCACTCCGTGGCCACGGGCAATCTGCTGCCGGGCGCGATCCCATCAGTATGCGTGGACATCAACCCGGCCGTCCCAACGAAGCTCGCGGACCGCGGGAGCTTCCAGGCCGTGGGTCTCGTCATGGATGCGGCCTCCTTCCTGCGCGAGGTGGCCCGCGAGCTGGGGTGGAAGGCATGAGCCGTCTGCTCGTCTGCTCGCCGGATTACTTCGGTGTCGAGTACGAGATCAATCCGTGGATGCGTTTGTCGAACCGCGTGGACCGCGATCGCGCGCGCCAGCAGTGGCAGGAGCTGGCCGAGGAGCTGGAAGGCAAGATCGGCGTGACGCTCGAGCGCGTGAAACCCGTGCCAGGCCTGCCCGATCTTGTCTTCACCGCCAATGCGGGTGTGGTGTCCAGCGGCCTCGTGGTGCCGAGCCGTTTTCGTCATGTCGAGCGGCAGCGTGAGGAACCGCATTTCGAGGCCTGGTTTAGGGAGCACGGCTTTCGGGTGATCCGGCTGGATGAGGAAATGTATTTTGAAGGGGCGGGCGACCTGCTGGGGTTTCCCGCCGTCTGGTTCGGCGGGTACCGGCAACGTACCGACATTCGATCCTATGCACGCTTGAGCGACATCTACGGCAAGGAGATCATTCCGGTCGAGCTCGTCGACAGCCGATTCTATCATCTCGACACATGCTTTTGTCCGCTCAGTGGCGGCGAGCTGCTGTATTATCCCGCGGCGTTCGACACCTATGCGCAGGCTGTCATCGCTGACCGAGTCGAGGCCAGGCGACGTCTCGTCGTTTCGGAGCCGGACGCGCTGCGCTTCGCCTGCAACGCCGTCTGTGTGGGGCGGGACGTCGTGCTCCCCGACGGCTGTGCCGACACGGCCGCACTGGTGGAGTCACGGGGCTATCGCGCCCATCCCGTCCCGCTGGATGAATTCATGAAGTCGGGCGGGTCGGCCAAGTGCCTCACGCTCGCGCTCGATTAGGAGCCGAGGGCGAGGGGCTCCGGGGAAGTGGAAGGACCGCCCAGCGCCTATCGTGTGCGGAAATACCACGAGAAGTAAAAGCCGGCGATCGCGATCGTGACGAGCTCGATCATCCACAAGAAACGGCTGATGACCCCCTCGCTGTCAGGCCCGGGGCCCGTCAGAATGAAATGAAATCCCAGAAATTCTGGGGGCTCCCCCGGCGCGGTCTCCCACGGTGGGAACAGGGCCGCCACCACAAGCCCGACGACCATGATGTAAAGGACGCGTACATTCATGTCCTCTTTCACGGCCGATCTCGCAGGTCCGTCATGACCGTCATCGGCGGCCGTCTCGCGTTCCAGTGGTCTGCCGCATCGCATGCAAAACCGACTGTATTCCGGCAGCTCCGCGCCGCATGTCTCGCACGTCTTCATGGGTTCCGGCTCCGTGTCGAACCGCGTAAGCTATACACTGTCACGGGGATGTCCTTCCAGTCGAAAGTCCCCCATTTCATCGCCGACCCCGTCGAACCAACGTAAATGCGTCCGCTGCGTTGACAGCAAAAAATGGTGGTTCCTATAATCCGGACTTCGTCGCGGTGGCCATCTGATGGGTGCTGAGAATCGAGATTTTTCAAAGGTCGGCGTCGTCGGTGCAGGTGCGTGGGGAACCACCCTGGCACATCTGCTGGCCGAGAAAGGCCTGTCGGTTCGGCTCTGGGCCTATGAGCCCGAGGTCGCCGACACCATCCAGCGCAAGCAGGAGAACCTCGTCTTCCTGCCCGGTGTCAAGCTCTCACGGGGCATCCAGGCGACCCATACCCTCGGCGAGGCGGTGGCGGGACGGGAGTTTCTGGTCTTCGCGGTGCCCTCGCAGGTCGCGCGGTCAGTGCTCGACGCATTGGCGAGGCTTCTACCCGGAGTTGCGCCACCGGTCGTCAGCGCGACCAAGGGGATCGAGGAGGAGTCGCTGGAGCTCATGACGCGGGTTATGGAGGTCACGCTCTCGGCTCGGTCACAGGTCGCGGTGCTGTCGGGCCCGAGCTTTGCCGCCGAGGTCGTAAGAGGGCTGCCGACCGCCGTCACGCTTGCGGGTGCGGACGAGAACTTGATCCAATCCTTGCAGCGGACGCTCATGACGCCGGCCTTTCGCGTCTACACCACGAACGACGTGGTCGGCGTGCAGCTGGGGGGCGCGCTGAAGAATGTGATGGCTCTGGCCGCCGGGGTGGTCGATGGGCTGGGACTCGGTCACAACACCAGGGCGGCGCTCATCACACGGGGGCTGGCGGAGATGATCCGCCTTGGGGTTGCCATGGGGGCCGACCCCCGGACCTTCTTCGGGCTCTCCGGTGCGGGGGACCTGGTCCTCACCTGCACGGGCGCGCTCAGCCGCAACCACTCGGTGGGCGTGCGTTTGGGACGAGGCGAGACCCTCCGGGACATCTTGACCAGCATGCATGCCGTCGCGGAAGGGGTCCGCACATCGAAGGCGGCCCTCAAGCTTGCCGAGCGTTATCGCGTGGACATGCCCATCGTCAAAGAAGTGTGCGCGGTGCTCTTCGAGGGGAAGGCCTGCGGGCAGGCCGTGCGGGATCTGATGGAGCGAGACGCCAAGGAAGAGACGAGCGGATTGTAACCCAGGAGAGTCGTGAATCAACACAAGCTACGGGAGCTGCTTGAGGGCGTGCGAACTCGCAGGGTTGACGTGCCCCACGCGCTCGAGCGCTTGCGGACGCTACCCTACGAAGACTTGGGATTCGCCGCAGTCGACCACCATCGATCCATTCGCCAAGGGTTCCCGGAGGTCGTGTTCTGCGAAGGCAAGACGCAAGCGCAGACGTTGGCCATCGCCAAGGGCCTGCTCAAAAAGGGCGGGCCGTTGCTCGCCACACGTGTGTCTCCCGCGGTCGCCAAGGCGCTTCGACGGTACGATCGGCGCGCGGTATACCACGAGTTGGCGAGGACCGTCGTCATCCAGTCACGCAAGCCGCCGCGCAAGGGCGAGGTACTGATCGTGACCGCCGGCACGGCCGACATTCCTGTCGCGGAGGAGGCGCGTGTCACGGCTGAGGTCATGGGCAGTCGCGTTGAGGTGTTGTACGACGTCGGGGTGGCAGGCATTCACCGGATCCTTGGGCGTCACGAGCGTCTGCGGCGCGCCCGTGTCCTGGTGGTCGTGGCGGGAATGGACGGGGTGCTGCCCAGCGTTGTCGGCGGGCTCGTCGACCGGCCGGTCGTCGCCGTGCCGACAAGTCGAGGCTACGGCGCCAGCTTCGGCGGGCTCGCGGCGCTTCTCACCATGCTGAATTCCTGCGCGGCGGGTGTGGGCGTCGTTAACATCGATAACGGGTTCGGCGCGGGATGTCTCGCGCACCGCATCAATGTGCTGGGTGAGCGGGAGAGGCCGCGCACCCCCTCCGCACGGGAGGCGCTACGGGGCTGAGGTCTCAGGCTCTTGCGAAGGCTGCTCACCGTCCTGTGTCTCCGAGGATTCCGGTGCGTCCGCTGGCGCGGGCTTGGGGGGCAGGGCGGGGTTCACGTGAATGCTCCCTTTTTTCTTCCAGGACACCATGCGCGTCCTGAGCTTTTCTCCGTCCACCGTCAAGAGCTTCGCACGAATCACATAGTCGTAGCGTCCCTCGGACACGAGCTCGCTGTTCTGGTCGGTCCCGTCCCAACGCAACGTGACGGACACCTGGTCGGGTCGTTCCGTCGGCCGTTGCGCCCCCACAGGATGATCCGGCTTGCCGTCCGTTCCCTCTTCGTC